>NZ_BAABBX010000004.1:0-144125 GCF_039538245.1 Gryllotalpicola kribbensis | reverse complement strand
TCACCGCCTAACCATCACCCACCACAGGCAACAACAGGAATGACACCACCCCACGGGACTTGACCACTTACGAGCGCGCAGGCAACAGCTGGCGTCAGCGCTGGTTCGAGAAGCAGCGCTCCGTTGGTCTGTGAGCTGGCTTCTGCCTCAACAAAGCCTGTAGCTCCGTATCGTCCAAGAGCAGTCGTCGTCACCGCATCAGCTGTGCCCGGAACTCTACATCGATCGCGTGCAGCGCCGGGCGCGTCTTGCCGAACGTTGCCTCACCGCGGAGAAGTCGACCGCTGGGGTCGGCGTCGTCATCGGTATAGACGGCCTCGACGCGCGTAGGCAGTGGGGCCATGTGACGTCCCAGCATGATCTGATGGAACTGCGTCGCGCCGCGGATCCCCCAGTGAACTGGGTTGCGGGTTTGCCCTGCCACTCGCGGTAGAGGAAGTCAAGCGCGTTCTTGAGTACCCCGGGGTAGCCCCTGTTGTACTGCAGGAATACGAAGAAGAAGCCGTCGTAGCTCGACACGAGTTCGCTTCACCGCCGCGTGTGATCGTGAGGATACTGCCTATAGGCCGCAGGGGTGGGCTCGTCGAGGAACGGCAGGTCGATGTTGGCTAGATCGAGGATTTCGTAGCTGATGTCGCTCAGGCGGTTCAGGGCGGTCTGAACTCAGGCGGCGACATCGAGGCTGATGCGGGCTGGGCGGGTGCTGCCGACGACGATTGCGACGCGGGGGTTTGGGCCCACGCTTCTAGGTAACAGTGCGACGGGATGCCGTGGCACGTACAGGTCGTATGTCCGATGAATCGGGACGGCGATGAGCACACCGGAGTCGTCGCTGTAGCTCGAGCCGTCAGCTCCGCAGGATCGACGTCATCTTCTTCCCGCGCGCCAGCTCGTCGACGAGCTTGTCGAGGTAGCGGATCTTCTGCATCAGCGGGTCCTCGATGTCTTCGACGCGGACGCCGCAGATGACGCCCGTGATCAGCGACGCGTTCGGGTTCATCGCCGGCGCGTGGGCGAAGAACCCCGCGAGATCGGTGCCGTCTGAACGCGCGCGCTCGAGGCCCGCGGCGTCGTACCCCGTGAGCCACTCGATCACCTCGTCGAGCTCCGCGGTCGTGTGCCCCTTCCGCTCGACCTTCTCGGCATAGAGCGGGTAGAGCCTGGCGAACTCGAGCTCGAAAACCCGATGCCCGGTCACGCGGCCCCCAGCTGCACAGAGGCGCCCGTCTCGGCTCGCGCGAGAAAGCCCGTCAGGGCATCGCGTGTCTCGATCAGGCGCGCGGCCTTGGCATCCATCTCGTCGCGGATCTCGGCCACCCGCCGCATCAGCACGCCGCAGTCCTGGCCGGCCGGGCCCGCGTCGCCCGTGCAGGGGAGCACTCTCTGGATCAGCTCCGTCGGGAAGCCCAGGTCGATGAGCGCCTTGATCGTGTCGACCGTCGCGACGGCCGAGTCGTCGAACTCGCGATACCCGTTCCCGAGCCGCGCCGACGTCAGCAGCCCGAGCTGCTCGTAATAGCGGATCGACCGAGCGCTCGCCCCGGTCCGCTCGCTCAGCTCACCGATGCGCATCCGCTCTCCCACCGACTTGACCTTGACATTGATGTCAGAGTTTACCGTCGTTCCGCGGCCGCGAGGTCGCCGAAGCGAAAGGAACGGAATGAAGGTCTTCATCACGGGCGGAACCGGCTACGTGGGCTCGGTGCTGGTCGAGCATCTCGTCGCCGCCGGCCACGAGGTCAGCGCACTGGCGCGATCCGACGCGAGCGCGGCGAAGCTCACGGCGGTCGGCGCGACCCCTGTCCGCGGCGAGCTGGCGGACGCCGGCGTGCTGCGCGCAGCCGCAGAGGCCGCCGACGCCGTGATCCACGCGGCCGTCGACTACTCGATGACGGACGAGGCGAATGCGACGGAGCTCGCCGCCGTCGCGGCGCTGGTTCAGGGCGCAGGGGTCGGGGATGCCGCAAAGCCGGTCGTCTACACGAGCACGGGCCTCGTCTACGGCTTCGGCCCCTTGCGGGACACCGCAGAAGAAGCCGAGCTTCCCGAGGCGAGCGCCCAGCCGGTCAAGGCGCAGGCAGAGCGCGTCGTGCTGGCCGCGCGAGGGATCACGCCGATCATCGTGCGTGCGGGGCTCGTCTACGGCAGGGGCGGCTCGGGGCTCATCACCGGGCTCATCGACTCCGCGGCGCAGACCGGCGCCGCGACCTACATCGACGACGGCGCGAACACGTGGCATCCGATTCACGTCGACGATCTCGCCGCGCTCTATGCGGCGGCCCTCGCGCACCCGGTGGGCGGCATCTACAACGCGGTGGGCGACGCGCCGTTCAGCTTCCGTGGGCTCGCCGAGGCGATCGCGGAGCTCACGGGGGCGCGGCCCACGTCCATCCCGCTCGCGACGGCCGAGCAGAGCTTCGGCCCGTTCGCGCAGGTGCTGAGCTCGACGAGCCGCCTCAGCGCCGAGAAGGCGCGCGCGACCTTCGGCTGGAAGCCCGCCGGCGTGCCCCTGCTCGACGATGTCCGCTCGGGAAGCTATCGCGCGCCGGAGCCGGCCTAGGGCAAAAGAATAACCGGGCCGCAGAACGCCTCTCGGCGCGAGGCCGCTCGAAGCGGCGAAAGTTGGAGCCCGGGGTTACTGCGGCCCGGCCATTCGAGTCTAACCGAGAACGCCCCCGGGGTCTTCCCGAGGGCGTTCGCGCGTAGCGGAGCGAATGCGGGCCTATCCGAAGCGGCCCGAGACGTAGTCCTCGGTCGCCTTCACCTTCGGGGTCGAGAAGATCGTCGCCGTGTCGTCGTATTCGATCAGGTGGCCCGGCTTCCCGGTGCCCGCGATGTTGAAGAACGCGGTCTTGTCGCTCACCCGGGTGGCCTGCTGCATGTTGTGGGTCACGATGACGATCGTGTACTCCTGCTTGAGGTCCTCGATGAGGTCCTCGATGGCCAGCGTCGAGATCGGGTCGAGGGCCGAGCACGGCTCGTCCATCAGCAGCACGTCGGGCTTCACCGCGATCGCGCGGGCGATGCAGAGGCGCTGCTGCTGACCGCCCGAGAGGCCTGAGCCGGGCAGGCCGAGGCGGTCCTTGACCTCTTCCCAGAGGTTCGCGCCGCGCAGCGAGGACTCGACGAGGTCGTCGGCGTCGGACTTCGAGATCCGCGTGTTGTTGAGGCGCACGCCGGCCAGGACGTTCTCGCGGATCGACATCGTCGGGAACGGGTTCGGCCGCTGGAACACCATGCCCACCTGCCGGCGCACGAGCACGGGGTCGACGCCGGGCCCGTAGAGGTCGTTGCCGTCGATGAGCACCTCGCCCTTGACGTGCGCGCCCGGGATCACCTCGTGCATCCGGTTGAGCGTGCGCAGGAACGTCGACTTGCCGCAGCCCGAGGGGCCGATGAAGGCGGTCACCGTGCGCGGTTCGATGTTGATGGAGACGCCTTCGACGGCCAGGAACTTGTCGTAGTAGACGTTGAGGTCGTTGACCTCGATGCGCTTGGACACAGGAATCCGTTTCGTTTCTCTCGGGTGACTACCGCAGGCCCTTGGGGGCGAAGATGCGGGCGACGATTCGGGCGATGAGGTTGAGGATGACCACCAGGATGACGAGCAGCAGCGCCGCACCCCACGCCGAGTCGTACGACGCCGCGATGTCGGTGCTCGGGAACTTGTAGCCTGTGTACGCCATGACGGGAAGCGTCGACATTGCGTCGTGCAGGGGGTTCGCGTTGAAGTTGTTCGTGAACGACGCGGCGATGAAGATCGGGGCCGTCTCGCCGATGACGCGGGCGATCGCGATCATCACACCCGTGATGAGGCCCGAGATGGCGGTCGGCAGCACGATGCGGGTGATCGTCACGAACTTCGTCGTGCCGAGTGCATAGGATGCCTCGCGCAGGTCGATCGAGACGAGCTTCAGCATCTCCTCGCTGCTTCTGACGACGATCGGGATCATCAGCACGCACAGCGCGATCGCCGCCGAGAGGCCGCTGAACGCCTTCGGCCCGACGATCAGCGTGAACAGCGAGAACGCGAACAGGCCGGCGACGATCGAGGGGATGCCCGTCATGACGTCGACCAGGAAGGTGACGGTCCGGTTCATCCAGGCGTTGGGGCGGCCGTACTCGACCAGGTAGATCGCGGTCAGGATGCCGATCGGGACGCTGATGACCGTCGCGATGCCGGTGATGATGAGCGTGCCGACCACGGACTGCCAGGCCCCGATGGTCGTCGTGACCTTGAGCGACACCGGGTCGAAGTGCGTGCCCCCTGTCTTGAACACGAAGCTCGGGTCGAACGCATCGTGCGCGCCGCGGGCGATCACGTCGATGAGGGTCGAGACGAGCGGCGCGAGCGCGAGCAGGAACATGATCACGACGACACCTCGCACGAGGCGGTCGACGGCCTTCCGGCGGTTCTCGGTGACGGCGGAGATGACGCCGACGGCGAGCAGGTAGACGATCGCCGCGACCACGATCCAGCCGACGATGTTGAAGCCGACGAGGGCGAACAGGACCGCGCTGACGGCGAGCGCGCCGAGCAGCGACCAGACCTCGAAGTACCGCGGCAGCTGCCCTGAGGTGAGGGCGTTGTCGACCTCGCGCTTCGGCGATGGCGCGTTGGGGACGGCGGTGGCGCTCATGAACGCGGCCCTTCGGGTCGGCTGGGCTTCGGGCCCTCTGGGTGGGCGGAGGAGGCGTGCGGGTGCAGGGCCTCGAGCGGGCCCTCGGCGTCGTCGAGGGCGATCATCGTCGACGGGTTCGTCGGGGGCAGGCGCCGTGCCTTCTTGCCACCTGTCGACTTCCCGGTGCGGCCGATGATGAAGCGCGCGGCGAAGTTCACGACCAGCGAGATGACGAAGAGCGCGAGACCGGTTCCGATCAGGGCCTGCCGCTGCAGCGTGGTCGACTCGGGGAAGTTCAGCGCGATGTTCGCGGCGATGGTCTGAGAGTTCTGGTTGTCGGTGAACCAGGTGAGGAAGAAGCCGACGGTGGGGGACATGATGAGCGCGATGGCCATCGTCTCGCCGAGCGCACGGCCGAGCCCGAGCAGCACGGCGCTCAGCATGCCGCTGCGGGCGTAGGGGAAGACGGCGAGCCGCACCGTCTCCCACTTCGTCGCACCGAGCGCCAGGGCGGCCTCTTCGTGAAGGCGCGGGGTCTGCAGGAAGATCTCGCGGGTGATCGAGGTGATGATCGGCAGGATCATGACCGCGAGCACGACGCCGCCCGCGAACATCGTCGAGCCGGTCTGGCTCAGCTCGCCGCCGAAGACCGGGAACCACCCGGCGTGGTGGTTCAACCATGCCTGGAACGGGAGCAGGAACTTGCGGACCGTGAAGATGCCCCACAGGCCGAAGATGATCGACGGCACGGCCGCCAGCAGGTCCACGAGGTACGCGAGCACCCCGGCGAGGTTGCGCGGCGCGTAGTGCGAGATGAAGAGGGCGATTCCGATAGCGACCGGGGCGCCCATGACGAGGCCGAGCAGCGAGACCCACAGCGTTCCCCAGACGAGCGGAGCGGTGTACGCCCAGAAGTTCGCGTGGTGGGCCGTGGTGCCGCCGGCGAGCTCGCCGGTCGTCCAGCTCGCGCCGATGGCGGGGGCGGAGCGGATGATCAGGAAGAGCGCCACCCCGGCCAGGATCACGATGATCAGCGCGGCCGAGCCTGTGCTCAGGAACCTGAAGATTCTGTCGCTGGGGCGTGCCCTGGCGACGATCCGACGCGGGGAGACTGCGGCGGTGGACTCAGTCACGGGGTGTTTCTCGTTCCTCGTCGGGTCGGGAGGGGGTGACGCTTTATTGTGCGACGGTCGGGCTACCAGGTGATAGCCCGACCGTCGTTCAGCGGTGCTTCCGTCGTGCGGTCTTACTTGATCAGCGCGACGGTCTTGGCGATCTCGTCCTGGATGCTGGTGGGAAGAGGCGCCGCGCCGGCGTTCTTCTCCGCGACATCCTGGCCGGTCTTGCTGCCGATGAAGCCGAGGTACGCGGCGGTCAGCTTGCCCTGCGTCGAGTCCTTGAAGGTCTTGCAGGTCACGGCGTAGGACAGCAGCGGGATCGGGTAGGCGTCGGCACCGGTGATCTTGGTGTAGTCGAGCTTCTTGGTGAGGTCGCCGTCGCCCTGCGACGCGTCCTGCGCGGCGTCGTCGAAGGCCTTGGTCGCGCCGTCGGCCGAGTAGGTCACGAAGGTGCTGCCCGAGGTGCCGGCCTGGATGTCGGCCTGCGTCGCCTTGCCGATCGAGCTCTGGTCGGCGTAGCCGATGCTGTTCGCGGTGGCGGTGACGGTGTTCACGACGCCGGAGCCGCCCTGCTGGCCCGAGCCCACGTTCGGGTACGGCCAGTCGTTGCTCGGCGCGTTGGTCCACACGCTCGGCGCGACCTGGTTGAGGTACGAGGTGAAGTTGTTGGTCGTGCCCGAGCCGTCGGAACGGTGCACGGTGGCGATCGGGCTGCTCGGCAGGTCGGCGCCCGAGTTCAGCGCCTTGATGGCCGGGTCGTTCCAGGTCTTGATGGCGCCCGAGAAGATCTTCGCGATGACCTCGGCGCTCAGGTTGAGCTTGTCGACGCCCGGAAGGTTGTAGATGACCGAGACGCCCGAGAGGTAGACGGGGATGTTGAGGCCGCCGTCGGGGCCGCAGGTGGTCTTCGCCTGAGTGAACTCGTCGGCCGAGAGCGCCGAGTCGGTGCCGGCGAAGTCGTAGCTGCCGCCGAGCCAGTTGGTGCGCCCGCCGCCCGAGCCCTGCGACTTGTCGTAGTTGATCGTGACGTTGGCGCCGAGACCCTTGAAGGCGGCGGCCCACGCGGTCTGTGCGTTGGCCTGGGCCGACGAGCCGCCGGCGGTGATGGTGCCGGAGAGCGAGCTGTAGTCGACGGTCTTGGCAGGCGACGGAGTGTTCGCCGCGCCGTCCGAGCCGCCGTTGCCGCCGCAGGCCGAGAGCGCGAGAGCGGTAGCAAGGGCGAGAGCGCCCGCAGCCGCCACGTTCTTGAGCTTCACTGTGTTCCCTTTCGGAATGGATTGTTCGCCCGCGCGGCAGAAGGACTTCGGGTGCGCGCGGAGCACGGGGTCGGTGCCGACCCGTTGGCGACGCTAAGCGGGGCGCCTGACGAGACTCTGCCGCGTGGGTAAACGAACGGTGAACGAGCATCAAACGGCGGCCGTGCGCCCCCGCCGCGGGCGCGCCGCCCTGCCCCGTCAGACCGGGTTGTGCGTCTCGAGCGCGAGGATCCCCGCCGTCGGGTGCAGACGTGACAAGTGCACGATCGTGAACGCCGCGGGCTCGAGCACCGCCGCCTCTCGCAGCTGCCAGGTGACCGGTGTGCCCGTGGCGAGGGCGAACTCGCGCAGGATGTCGGGCAGCACGGGCCGATGGCTGCACAGCACAGCGGTCTTCCCCGCAACCAGGCGCTTGGCGACGACCTCGGGCACCTGCGCGGCGCCGTCGTCCCAGGCATCCTGGCTGATGCCGGGCTCGTGGCGCGGCTTGCGGTCCAGAGCGCGCGCGAGCGGTGCGACGGTCGCGGCGCAGCGCACCGCGGGGGAGGTGATGATGCGGCGCGGCTGCCACGCCCGCACCGTCGGCACGATGTGCTGCGCCTGCAGCACCCCGCGCGAGGCGAGGGGGCGCTTCTCGTCCGATCCGGTCCACTCTGCGCGGGGCAGGGCCTTAGCGTGCCGCAGCACGATGATGCCGAACGTGGCGCCACCGGCTTTCTCGTGCAGCTGCGCGAACTCCTCGAGCAGCCTGATGTCGTGCTCGTAGCTGAGGGCGACCCTGGCCTTCGCGAGCGGCATCCAGTGCACGGCGTCGACCTCGGAGTTCGGCTTGAAGCGGGATGCCTTCGCTGCGGCTTCCGTCACCTCGGCCGTCCAGTAGTGAACGATCTTCTCGCGCCCGCTCGCGATCGTGTACTCGGTCTGCGACAACGGCATGCCGAGCGTGATCGAGAGCCCGGTCTCCTCGCGCACCTCGCGCACGGCGGTCTGCGGAAGCGTCTCGCCCGGGTCGACCTTCCCCTTCGGCAGGGTCAGGTCGTCATAGCGGGGGCGGTGGATGACGAGCACGCGGACGTCTCCGTCCACGATGCGCCAGCACACCGCACCCGCGGCGAGAACAGGCCCGTCCGTCACAGGCGAGTGGCCGAACGGGGTCGGTGCGAGATCTGGTACATGAGCCGGTTCTGCAGGTCGACGAGCGGCGCGCCCGACTCGTCGACGGAGTGCCGCGCCCACGACCCGTCGGACTCGAGCGACCACGACGACGTCTCGTCGCTCATCGCGAGGTCGAACAGCTCGGTGAGCTCGCTGATGTGCTCGGGCTTCGTGAGGCGCACGAGCGCCTCGATGCGGCGGTCGAGATTGCGGTGCATCATGTCGGCGCTGCCGATGTACATGAGCGGGTCGCCGTTGTTCTCGAAGCTGAAGATGCGCGAGTGCTCGAGGTAGCGGCCGAGGATCGAGCGCACGCGGATGTTCTCGCTGTAGCCCTCCTGCCCGGGCTTGATGCCGCAGATACCGCGCACCCAGATGTCGATCGGGACGCCGGCGCGGCTCGCCTGATAGAGCGCATCGATGATGGCCTCGTCGACCATCGAGTTGACCTTGATGCGGATGCCTGCGGGCTTGCCCGCGAGGGCGTTCTTGGTCTCCTGGGCGATGGCCTTGAGCAGCCCCTTGCGCAGGTGCAGCGGCGCGACGAGCAGCCGCTTGAACTTCTTCTCGATGGCATAGCCCGAGAGCTCGTTGAACAGGCGGGTGAGGTCTTTGCCGACCTGGTCGTCGGAGGTGAACAGGCCGAGGTCCTCGTAGACGCGGCTGGTCTTCGGGTTGTAGTTGCCCGTACCGACGTGGCTGTAGTGCTTGAGCTGCCCGCCCTCCTGCCGGATGACGAGGGCGAGCTTGCAGTGCGTCTTGAGGCCGACGAGGCCGTAGACGACGTGCACGCCCGACTTCTCGAGCTTGCGCGCCCACTCGATGTTGTTCTGCTCGTCGAAGCGCGCCTTGATCTCGACGAGGGCGAGCACCTGCTTGCCGGCCTCCGCCGCGTCGATGAGCGCCTCGACGATGGGGCTGTCGCCGCTCGTGCGGTAGAGCGTCTGCTTGATCGCGAGCACATTGGGGTCGCGCGCCGCCTGCTCGAGGAACGCCTGCACACTGGTCGCGAACGACTCGTACGGGTGGTGCACCAGCACGTCCTGGCGGCGCAGCGCGGCGAAGATGTCGGGCTTGGCGTTCGGCTCGCTCGGCTGCAGCTGGGCGGCCGTGACGGGCACGTGCGGCGGGTACTTGAGCTCGGGCCGGTCGATGCGCCCCAGGTCGAACAGGCCGCGCAGGTCGAGCGGCGCCGGCAGGCGGTAGATCTCCTGCTCGGTGATGTCGAGCTCGCGCACCAGCAGGTCGAGGGTGACGGGGTCCATGTCCTCGGTGACCTCGAGGCGGATGGGTGGCCCGAAGCGGCGCCGCAGCAGCTCCTTCTCGAGCGCCTGGATCAGGTTCTCGGTCTCGTCCTCGTCGATCTCGACGTCTTCGTTGCGGGTGACGCGGAAGATGTGGTGCTCGACGACCTCCATTCCGGCGAAGAGCTCGTCGAGCTGGTTCGCGATGAGGTCCTCAAGCAGGATGTAGCGCACCCTGTCGGAGCCGCCGCCGTCGATGCGGATGAAGCGGGGCAACACGGTGGGCACCTTGAGGCGCGCGAACTGCTCCTTCTTGGTCTTCGTGTTCCGCACGCGCACGGCCAGGTTGAGCGAGAGGCCCGAGATGTACGGGAACGGGTGCGCCGGGTCGACGGCGAGCGGCATCAGCACCGCGAAGATCTGCTTCTGGTAGAGCTCGCGCAGGGGGGCGCGCTCGTCCTCCGTGAGCTCGTCCCACGAGGCGAGCGTGATGCCCTTCTCGCGCAGCTCCTGCCCGATCTGCTGGAAGGCGCGGGCGTGGCGCAGCTGCAGCTCATGAGCCTTGGCCGAGACATCCGCCAGCACATCGGCGGGAGCCTTGCCCGTGTTCGTGGGGACGGCGAGGCCGGTCATGATGCGGCGCTTGAGGCCCGCCACGCGCACCATGAAGAACTCGTCGAGGTTGTTGGCGAAGATCGCGAGGAAGTTGGTCCGCTCGAGCAGCGGCAGCTTGGGGTCCTCGGCGAGTTCGAGCACCCGCTGGTTGAAGGCGAGCCAGCTCAGCTCGCGGTCGATGTAGCGGTCACGGGGCAGCGAGGGGTCGGACTCGGCGTTCCAGGGCTCGAAGTCGTCGTCCAGGTTGTCGCTGCCGAGCGTGTCCTCGACCAGCGTGTTCTCGCCATCCATGCGCCCTATCTTTACACCCGCCGCTAACGCGGGGTGAACGGATGCCCGGGCCGCACGGCCTTGCCGCGGGCGCTACCTCCGCCGCGCCCCGAGGCGCGTGAGGAACCGCTTCGTGCGCTCCTGCTCCGGGTGATCGAAGAACGCGTCGGGTGCCCCCTGCTCGACGATCGTTCCGGCGTCGAGGAACACGACCCGGTCGGCCACCTCGCGCGCGAAGTCCATCTCGTGCGTCGCCATCAGGATCGTCGTGCCCTGCTCCTTGAGCGAGCGCACGAGGTCGAGCACCTCGCCGACGAGTTCGGGGTCGAGAGCGCTCGTGATCTCGTCGAGCAGCAGCAGGGCCGGGTCCGTGACGAGCGCGCGCACGATCGCGACGCGCTGCTGCTGACCGCCGGAGAGGCGGTCGGGGTAGTCGCGCGCCTTGGCGCCGAGGCCGATGCGCTCGAGCAGGGCGAGGCCCTTCGCCGTGGCATCCGCCTTCGACATCCTGTGCACGTGTCGCGCGGCGAGGGTGACGTTGTCGATCACGCTGAGGTGCGGGAACAGGTTGTAGTGCTGGAAGACGACTCCGATGCGGGCGCGAACGCCGTCGGCGTCCACGCGCGGGTCGCTGATGTCCTCGCCGGCGAGCACGATCCGGCCGTCGTCGATGCGCTCGAGCAGGTTGACGCAGCGCAGCAGGGTCGACTTGCCCGAGCCGCTCGCCCCGATCAGGGCGACGACCTCGTGCTGGGCGAGTTCGAGATCGATGCCGGCGAGGACCTCGTGGTCGCCGAAGGATTTCCGGATGCCGGTGAGTGAGAGCAGGGCGCTCATACGACGCTTCCCATCTGCTCGCGGCGGGCGAGGCGGGCCGAGTACCAGTCGGTGAGGCGGATCATCGGCACGGCGAGCACGACGAAGCACAGGCCGGCCACGAGGTACGGCGTGAAGTTGTAGTTGAGGGACACCTGGATCTGCGCGGCCCGCACGGCGTCGACGGCGCCGAGCACCGAGATCAGGCCGACGTCCTTCTGCAGCGACACGAAGTCGTTCATGAGCGCGGGCGTCACCTTGCGCAGCGCCTGCGGAAGGACGACGAGCCGCAGGCTCTGCCAATAGCGCAGACCGAGCGAGCGGGCCGCGAGCCGCTGTGAGGGGTGCACCGCCTCCATGCCGGCGCGGAACACCTCGCTGACGTACGCGGTGTAGGTGATGACGAGCGCCACGGTTCCCCAGAACCCTGCGGGCATGCGCGGGAAGAACCCGAGTGCGGGGATGCCGAAGCCGACCAGGTACAGCACGATCAGCAGCGGCAGCCCGCGGAACAGGTCGGTGTAGATCGCGACGGCTGCGCGCAGCGGGAAGAACACCGCGCCGCGCAGCGTGCGCAGCGCCGCCAGCAGGATGCTGAGGACGAGCACGCACGCGGCACTCGCGAACAGCACGCGGATGTTGAGCCACAGCCCCGCGAGCACACGCGGGACCGCCCGCCAGGCCTCACCCGGGTCGAAGAACGACTGCTGGACGGAGTGCCAGCCCGGGGTCGAGACCACGCCGACCCAGATCAGCGCGGCGAAGACCAGGGTCGAGGCGATGCTGACCCAGATGGAGCGCCGCGAGCGCCGCGCTCGGTAAGCACGGCGCTCAAGCTCGAGAGCGGAGGGCGCGGTCACTTGAGGATCGGGGCGTTGCCCTGGCTGTTCAGCCACTTCTTCTCGAGCGAGGCGAGCGTGCCGTCCGCGCGGAGCGCGTCGACGGCGGCGCTGACCTTCTTCGTCAGGGCGCTGTCCTTCGGCAGCACGATGCCGAACTGGTCGCCCGTGTCGCCCTTCACGGCAGGCAGCTGCCCGGTGATCTTGCCGTCGTCGAGCTCGGCGCTCGTGACGTAGAAGCCCGTCGGAAGGTCGACCACGATCGCGTCCACCTGGCCGGCCTTGAGCGCCGTCACCGCGTCGTCGTTGCTGTTGAACACCTGCACCTGCTGGGTCGGTGCGATGTCGGCGACGGCGTCGGAGTAGCTCGTCGTTCCCGTCATGGCGCCGATGAGGTCGTCCTTGAGGTCGGCGAGGCTCGTGGCATCCGCCGCCTTGCTCGTGGCCGTCGTGATCACGACCTGGCTCGTCGTGTAGTACGGCGATGAGAAGTCGACGGCCTTCTTGCGCTCGTCGGTGATCGAGAACTGCTGCAGGTTGAGGTCGAAGTCCTTGGGGCCCGGCGCGATCGACTTGTCGAAGTCGTCGCGCACCCACACCACGTCGGACTTCGAGAAACCGAGCTTGTCGGCCACCGCGTAGGCGACAGCCGCCTCGAAGCCCTTGCCGGACTGCGGCTTGTTGTCTTCGACCCACGGCGCGTACGCGGGCTGAGAGGTCGCGATCGTGAGCTTCCCCTTGGTCACGTAGCCGTCGGAGCCGGACGAGCTGGAGGAGCCGGTGCCGCCCGAGCAGGCGGCGAGGGTGAGCGCCGCGGCGGCGGCGAGGGCGATGGCGGCGATTCGGGTGCGTGGGGGCATGGAGTAAGGATGCCGCGCCGCGCGCGCCCGTCGCGAATCGGGGTCTTCCGGTTACGCCCGGGAGTACTGCACGTGCACCGCGGCGTCGGTGAATCCGAGCCCGCGATAGAGCCGCACCGCGGCCGTGTTGTCCGACTCGACGTACAGCTCGACGGCGGTGCATCCCCGCGCGCGCAGGCGGTCGAGCCCGGCGTTCATGAGGGCGCGCCCGAGCCCCCGGCCCGCCGCTTCGGGGGCGACCCCGATGACGTAGACCTCGCCCGTGCCGCCCGGCTCGACCTTGAGCCAGTTGTAGCCGACCATGGCGCCGCGGCCGTCGCGAGCCACCAGGAAGTCGCCCGCGTCGAACCACGTCTCGGCCACGCGCTGGGCCAGGTCGTCGGCCGTCATGCCGCCCTGCTCGGGGTGCCACGCGAACACGCGCGCGTTGAGGGCGAGCCACTCGGCGTCGTCGGCGCCGGGGCGGAAGGCGCCGAGCTGCACCGACCCGTCGAGGCGGGCCCCCTCGCCCCGCTCGCCGCCGGCGGGCAGCGGCTCGAGCCGCAGCTGCAGCAGCGTGCGCGCCGCCTCGAAGCCGAAGCGCGCGGCGAGCGCCCGGGCGGCCGGGTGGTCCTCGTGCGACCACGCCGTGAGGGGGCCGTCGCCCGCGCGTGCGAGCAACTGCGCGGCGACCTCGCCGCCCAGCCCCCGTTCGCGCCACTCCTCGCGGATGTCGAGATCGAGGGCGCCGTCGCCGAGAACCGCGCTGCCGACGGCCGGCTCGTCAGGAGTCGTGCGCAGCGCGAAGAGGGCGCGGCGGCCCGCGGCGACATCGAACGCGGTCTGCTCGTCGAACGGCTCGAGCAAGGCGCCGGCGGCCGAGGCATCCGTCTCGACCAGATCGACGATCGGCCGCGTCACTGCCCGTCTTCGAAGACGTTGAAGCGGTAGCCGACGTTGCGCACGGTGCCGATCAGCGACTCGCTGTCGCCGAGCTTCGCGCGCAGGCGGCGCACGTGCACGTCGACGGTTCGGGTGCCGCCGAAGTAGTCGTAGCCCCACACCTCGGAGAGCAGCTGCTCGCGCGTGAAGACGCGGCTCGGGTGCGTGGCGAGGAAGCGCAGCAGCTCGAACTCCTTGAAGGTGAGGTCGAGCGGGCGGCCGTGCACCTTGGCCGAATAGGACGCCTCGTCGATCGTGACGCCCGAGGTCTGGATCTTGCTCGAGGTGGCGTCTGCCGTGTGCCGATCGAGCGCGAGGCGGATGCGGGCGTCGACCTCGGCGGGCCCCGCCTCGGCGAGCACCACGTCGGCCACCCCCCAGTCGGCGTTGACCGCGGGAAGCCCGCCCTCCGTCAGCACGAGCAGCACGGGCGCGGGCGACCCCGTCGTGCTCAGGATCTTGCAGAGCGCCTTGGCGCCGACCAGGTCGCGGCGGGCGTCGATGAAGATGAGGTCGCAGCTCGGCGCGTTCACGAGGGAGGCGGCTTCGGCCGGCAGCGCGCGGGCGCGATGGTTCAGCAGACCCAGGGCGGGCAGCACATCCTGATCCTGTGCGGATGTCAGGATCAGCAGCTGCGCCATACGACCTCCATGACCTTCGACGTTGATTCGGCATCCTATCCGACGCGAGGGCAGCGGATTCGCCGCGGGAAAGCGCGCACGGCGGCAGAATGGAGGCATGACGAGCGATCCGCTTCCCAAGGCTGCGGCGAAGGGCACCGTCTCTGCGGTGTGGGGCTTCGCCCTCGTGGCCGCCGTGCTGATCGGCATCTTCTCGCACCCCGACCGGGACGGCGCCTGGCTGAGCCTGTCGCTTGCGGCATCCGTCGTCATCGCCCTCTGCATCCAGCTCGCGACGCGCGAGAAGCGCGGCTTCGTGACGCGGCTCGCATCGTCCGTCAGCGGCGCGCTCGTGATCCTGGCCGTCGCAACCGGCGCGATTTACCTCATCCACTAGGCTGACCGCATGCTTGTCACGCTGGAACTCGTGTTCATCGCTCTGCTGGGCCTGGCCGGGCTGGCGATCGCGGGCACCGCGGTGCTCGTGGTCTACAACCTGTTCCGCGGCCAGCACTAGCCTCGCCATGATCGAGTTGCCCGTCGGCCTGCCGGCCGAGCTCGTCCCGCTGTCGTGGCTGATCGGCGTGTGGGAGGGCACGGGGGTGCTCGACTACAAGATCGGCGAAGACCACGTCCAGCGCGAGTTCGGCCAGCGCATCAGCTTCAGCCACGACGGCCTCTCGTACCTCAACTACAACTCCTATACGTGGGTGCTCGATGACGAGCACACGCCGCTCGTCGCCGAGACGGGCTATTGGCGCCTGTCGCGCGAGCTGACCGCGGGCGACCCCGGCCCGGGCATGCTGCCGGGTGTCGGCACGCGACCGTTCACCGACGCCGAAGCCGTCGAGACGCTGCGCAACGATGCCGGCGGGTTCGACATCGAGGTCGCGCTGGTGCACCCCGACGGCGTTTCAGAGGTGTACCTCGGGCAGGTCAAGGGGCCGCGCATCGACCTCGCGACCGATGCCGTGATGCGCACGGCCGGCGCCAAGGAGTACTCGGCCGCGACGCGCCTCTATGGGCTCGTCGAGGGCCATCTGCTGTGGGCGTGGGACATCGCGGCCCTCGGCCAGCAGCTGCGCACGCACGCCTCGGCGCGACTCGCGAAGGTGGACTGAGCGATGACCGCCCTGTTCTCGTCCCTCGACGGAGCGGTGCTCGTCGGTGACGGCCCCGACGCGGGCGCGGTGTGGCACTACGGCAACCCCGTCGGCGAGCAGCGCGCCCTCGAAGACGGCCGCGCGGTCGTCGAGCTCGCTCAGCGCGCCGTCATCACCATCGCCGGCCCCGACCGGCTCAGCTGGCTGAACTCGATCACGAGCCAGAGCCTGCTGGGGCTCGCAGAGGGCGAGTCGAGCGAGACGCTCGTGCTCGACCCCTCTGGGCGCATCGAGTTCGCCGTGCGCGTCGTCGAAGACGGCGAGCGGCTGTGGCTGATCGTCGACCGCGCAGAGGCCGCGGCGCTCGTCGATTTCCTGCAGAAGATGCGGTTCATGCTGCGCGTCGAGATCGAAGACGTGACGGATGCCTCGGCGGTGGTCGGCTCGACCGTGCCGCTGTTCTCTGTCCGCGCTGCGCGCGGGTCGATCGACGAAAGCGCAGCCGCGGCTCCCGCAGGTCGACTCGGCGCAGCGGCGGCCCCCGCAGGTCGACTCGGCGCAGCCGAATGGAGACCCGGGGACCGCACCGTCGTCTGGCATGACCCCTGGTCGCAGGTCGCGGCCGGCGGCCACCAGTACGCCGCGGCCGACCACGACTACTCGGGCTGGAGCTGGTTCGAGACGATCGTCACGCGGGAGTTCGCCGCGGGGCTCGCCGCGCGCGCGGCATCCGGCCTGGTCGCCGTCGCCGGTATCGCCGCGAGCGAGGCGCTGCGTATCGCTGCGCGCCGGCCGCGTTTCGCAACCGAGGTCGACGAGCGGTCGATCCCGCACGAGCTCGACTGGCTGCGCTCGGCCGTGCACCTGAACAAGGGGTGCTACCGCGGGCAGGAGACCATCGCGAAGGTGCACAACCTCGGCCACCCGCCGCGCCGGCTGGTGCTGCTGCACCTCGACGGCTCCGACGCCGTCCTTCCTGAGGCGGGTGCCGAGGTCGTGCAGGGCGAGGCGGTCGTCGGCCACGTGACCGCCGCCGCGCTGCATCACGAGCTCGGGCCGATCGCGCTCGCCGTGGTCAAGCGCAGCACCGACCCGGCGGCCGAGCTGCGCGTGCGCGCGGGCGGGGTCGAGATCGCTGCCGCGCAGGAGGTCATCGTGCCGCCGTCGGCCGGTGCCGCCGCAGAGGTCCCGCGGCTGCCGCGGCTCGGCGCCGTGACGCGCCAGCGCCGCGAGCACGCGGATTGATCGCACGGTGAGGGCGCGGGCGGCGGGGTGGGCCGCGGGCGGCTGGCGCCGGCTCGTCGAATCCGGGCCAGCCATCGTCCAGATCGTCGTCGCCGCGATGGCCGCCTACGCATTCGCCAGCTGGGTGCTGGGGCACCGCACGCCCCTGCTGACGATCACCGTGGCCGCGGCATCCCTCGGCTTCAAGCGCGACGCGCGCCCCGTGCGCGTGACCCGCACCGCGGTCGGAATGTCCGTCGGCATCGTGCTGTCCGAGATCGCCGTCAACCTGCTCGGCGTGGGCTTCTGGCAGGTCGCGCTGATCACGCTCGTCTCGCTCGCCGTGGCGCGCTTCGTCTCGGCCGAGCCGGGGTTCCCCGCCACGGTCCTCGTGCAGGCGGCGATCGTCGTGCTGCTGCCCTCGCCCGCGGGCGGCCCGTTCGTGCGCACCCTCGACGGCGTGATCGGCGGTGTCGCTGCGCTGCTCGCCACCGTTCTCGTGCCGCGCGACCCGCGCCGCGAGGCGGGCCGGGCTGCGACCACGTCGATCGACGCGTTCCAGGCGGTGCTGCGCATGCTCATCGTCGCGCTGCGCGGCGGCGACTCTGCCGTCTCGGCGCAGGCGCTCGACCTCGCGCGCACGTCGCAGGGGCCGACGGATGCCTGGGCCGAGAGCCTCGAGTCGGCGCTCTCGGTCGCCCGCATCTCGCCGTTCCTGCGGCGCTACCTGCCCGAGCTGCAGTCGCAGCAGTCGCTGCAGCGCTCGATGGACCTCGCCTGGCGCAACCTGCGCGTCGTCGCCCGGCGGGCGGACTACCTGCTGCGGGACGGCGAGCCTCGACCCGCGATCGCGGACGCCGTCGGCCAGCTCGAGACCGGCACCGAGCTGCTGCGCGAGAGCTTCGCCACGATCGAGCACCTGCCGGCCGCGCGGGCCGCGTTCGTCGCGGTCGTGCGCCGGCTCGACCCCGAGGACGTGATGCCGAGCGGCACGGCGCGCGACAAGGGGCTCGTGCTCGCCCTGCATCCGCTGCTCGTCGACCTGCTCTGCGCGACCGGCATGCCGCAGGCCGAGGCGCAGCGCCTGCTGCCTGCGGTCTAGCGGGGCGCGACCGATTCCCAGGGCACGGTCACCTCGCCGAGCCGCCAGCGGGCGACGCCGCCGATGACCGGCCAGCCCGCCTCTCGCACGGCGCGGACGGTCGCGATCCAGCGCTGCCGCTCGCCGTAGGGCGCGAGAACGGATGCCTTGCGCCACGCGTCCTCGAGGCCCGAGAGCCACTCGTGCACCCGCTCGCCGGGGACGTTGCGGTGGATCAGCGCCTTCGGCAGCCGCTCGGCGACGATCGTGGGCGATTCGAGGCCGGCAAGGCGCAGCGAGACCGTGAAGCGCTCGGGCCCGTCGGGGGAGAGATCGACCCACGAGCACACGCGCCCGAGCTCATCGCAGGTGCCCTCGACGAGCAGCCCGCCCGGGGCGAGCCGTGCGCGCATGCGCGCCCACGCGTCAGCGACGTCGCCCTCGCCGTACTGGCGCAGCACGTTGAAGGCGCGGATGACCGTAGCCTGCTCGCCACCCGGGAGCGGCACCTCGAAGCCGCCGCGCGCGAACTCGACCCGCATCGCCGGGTCGAAGGGGGTGCGACCCGCGTGCACCGCGGCGAGCTGCTGCCGCGCGACGGTCACCCGGCCGGGGTCGATCTCAAGTCCGATCAGCCGGGCGTCCGCCCGCACGGTCGCGAGCCTCGTCCACAGCTCGAAGGCCGTCACCCCGCTGGCGCCGAAGCCGAGGTCGACGACCAGCGGAGCCGCGGCTTTCGCGAATTCCGGCCGGTGTGCGATCCAACGGTCGACGCGGCGCAGGCGATTGGTGTTCGTCGTGCCCCTCGTCACCGACCCGACCGGCTTGGAGACGGGGATCGAACGGGGCATGTGACCAGTATTCCCGGCGGGGCGCCGCCGATAGGCTGGGGGCATGAGCGACGCCCCCTACACCCTCATCCTCCTGCGCCACGGCCAGAGCGAATGGAACGCCACGAACCAGTTCACCGGCTGGGTCGACGTGCGGCTCACCGAGCAGGGAGTCGCCGAGGCGCGGCACGCCGGCGAGCTGCTCAAGCAGGCCGGGCTCGCCCCCGACATCCTCTACACCTCGCTCCTGTCCCGCGCGATCCAGACCGCGAATCACGCACTCGACGTGGCCGATCTGCTCTGGATCCCCGTGAAGCGCAGCTGGCGTCTCAACGAGCGCCACTACGGCGCCCTGCAGGGCAAGGACAAGGCGCAGACGCTCGAGGCGTTCGGCGAGGAGCAGTTCATGATCTGGCGCCGCAGCTTCGACGTGCCGCCGCCCCCGCTCGCCGACGACGACCAGTACTCGCAGGTCGGCGACCCCCGCTACGCGGGCATCGACGGCGAGATCCCGCGCACCGAGGCCCTCTCGAACGTCATCGACCGCTTCCTGCCGTACTGGCACAGCGACATCACGGCCTCGCTCGCCGAGGGGAAGACCGTGCTCGTCACCGCGCACGGCAACTCCCTGCGGGCGCTCGTGAAGCACCTCGACGGCATCAGCGACGCAGACATCGCGGCGCTCAACATCCCCACGGGCATCCCGCTCGTCTACAAGCTCGGCGCCGACTTCATGCCGCTCGGCCCGGGCGAGTACCTCGACCCCGAGGCCGCCGCGGCCGGCGCCGCGGCCGTCGCAGCCCAGGGCAAGAAGTAGCAGGCGACGTACGAAGAAGGGGCCCCGCTCGGGGCCCCTTCTTCGTACGTCTGCCGCGTCTGCTCAGGCTTCCTCAGGCACCCAGTCGCCGGTCGCCAGGTACTGCACCTTCTTCGCGATCGACGCCGCGTGGTCGCCGAAGCGCTCGAGGAAGCGAGACGCGAGGGTCACATCGACGGTCTGCTCGGCCTCGCCCTTCCACTCGGGGCTGAGCACGGTCGCGAAGACACCGGCGTGAAGCGCGTCGACCGCGTCGTCGCCCTGGATGAGCTGCTCGGCCAGCTCGACGTCCTGGGTGCGCAGCAGCTGGGCGAGCAGCTCGGCGATGTGGATGTCGTGGGCGGTCATCTGGGTGAAGGTGTCGCGCAGCGAGTCGGGGGCGACGTGCTCGGGGAAGCGGCGGCGCGCGAGCTGCGCGATGTGCCGGGCGAGGTCGCCCATGCGCTCGAGTGAGGCGCTCATGCGCAGCGCGCTCACGACGATGCGCAGATCGCGGGCGACGGGGCTCTGCCGGTAGAGGATCTCGATCGCCAGCTCGTCGAGCTCGACCGCGAGCTCGTCGATGTTGGGGTCGGCCGCGATCACCTTGTCGGCGAGCGCCACGTCGGCGGCGTTGAACGCCGTGGTGGCATCGCGGATCGAGTCGAGGACGAGTTCCGCGATCTCGACGAGGCGATCCTGCACATCGGCGAGTTCCTGCTGAAAGACTGCGCGCATCGGGTTCGTGCTTCCTTGTGATCTTCGTGAGCACATGACGGTCGCCGCCGGGGCGGCCGCAACGTTGCCATCTTCACGGGGACTGGTGAACGAGCGGTTCCTGGTTCCTGAACAATCTCTAAAGTACCCGCCGCCCACCCCGGCCAGACGGCCGCCGCGGCGATCCGGGCGCGTGCGGCCTATATACGCTTGGCTCCATGCACTACTCCAGCTGGTTGGTGCTGGTGGCGCTGCTCTCGGGAATCGTCATCGGCGGCGGGTTCGTCGTCATTCTGTTCTTGTCCATCAGCCGCAGCCGACAGGCCGTCCAAGTGAGTAGCAATACCGTCCCAGACGGCGTCGACCAGATCCTCGACGCGATGGATTCGGCGGGCATCGTCGTCGACGCATCCCTCAACGTCGTCAAGGCGACCGCGAAGGCCTTCGCCCTTGCGCTCGTCTCCAACGCACGCCTGACCTACCCCGAGCTCATCGACTTCGCGGAGCGCGTGCGCCGCACGGGCACGCTCATCGACGAGGAGGTCGATCTGCAGCGCGGGCGCTTCAAAGACGCGGGCATCCGAGTGCACGTGCGCGCGTCGCTGCTCGGCAGCCGGTTCGTCCTGCTGCTCGTCGAGGATCGCACAGAGGGCTACAGGCTCGAGGCGGTGCGCCGCGACTTCGTGGCCAACATCAGCCATGAGCTCAAGACGCCCATCGGGGCGATCGGCCTGCTGTCCGAAGCGCTGCACACCGCGGCCGACGACCCCGAGCAGGTGCGCATGTTCGCAGACCGCCTGAACGCCGAGTCCTTGCGCATCGCCCGCCTCACCCAGGACATCATCGAGCTCTCCCGGCTGCAGGCGGTCGACGCGGTCGCGAACGCCGAGCGGGTCGAGATCGACCACATCATCGCCGCCGCGGTCGACCAGAACCGGGTCGGCGCCGACGCCCACGCGATCGAGCTGGTGGTCGGGGCGCCCACCGGCGCGAGCGTCTACGGCGACGCGAAGCTGCTCATCACCGCCGTCGACAACCTCATCTCCAACGCCATCCGCTACTCGCCGGACGGCTCGCGCGTCGGCGTCGGCGCCCGCGCGGCCGACGGCGTCGTCGAGATCGCGGTCACAGACCAGGGCGAGGGCATCCCCGAGGCCGACCAGGAGCGCATCTTCGAGCGCTTCTTCCGCGTCGACCAGGCGCGCAGCCGCACGACGGGCGGCACCGGGCTCGGCCTTTCCATCGTCAAGCACGCTGTGCAGAATCACGGGGGAGACGTGCGCGTGTGGTCGCAGCCCGGTATGGGCTCGACCTTCACGATCCGCCTCCCCGAGGCCGACGAGCCGGGGTCCGCGCTGCGGGCGACGGCCAGCTCGGCCGCCTCACCTCAAGGAGAACAGAACCAGTGACCCGCCTGCTGCTCGTCGAGGACGAGCCGTCGCTCTCGGCCCCGCTCGCCTTCCTGCTGCGCCGCGAGGGCTACGAGGTCGACATCGCCGAGACCGGCCCGGACGCGCTCAGCGCGTTCGAGCGCGACGGAGCCGACCTCATCCTGCTCGACCTGATGCTTCCGGGGATGCCCGGGACCGAGGTCTGCCGTGAGGTGCGCGCCCACTCCAACGTGCCGATCATCATGCTCACCGCGAAGGACTCCGAAGTCGATATCGTCGTCGGGCTCGAGCTCGGCGCCGACGACTACGTCACCAAGCCGTATTCGAGTCGCGAGCTGCTCGCCCGCATCCGCGCCGTGCTGCGGCGCCGCGTCGAGCCCGAGCTCGTCGACGACGGCGTGCTCGAGGTCGGCGATGTGCGCATGGACGTCGATCGGCACACGGTCGCCGTGAAGGGCGTCGACACACCGATGCCGCTCAAAGAGTTCGAGCTGCTCGAGCTCCTGCTGCGCAACGCGGGCCGGGTGCTCACGCGCGGCCAGCTCATCGACCGCGTCTGGGGAAGCGACTACTTCGGCGACACGAAGACGCTCGACGTGCATATCAAGCGCATCCGCAGTCGCATCGAGCCGAATCCGTCCGAGCCGCGCATGCTCGTCACCGTGCGCGGGCTCGGCTATCGCTTCGAGAGCGAATAGCGCGGGCGCGGACATGACGAGGGGCGGATGCCGCAGCATCCGCCCCTCGTCATGAATCGTGCCGCGATCAGCCGGCGGTGGTCGTCGGGTTCGGCGTCGCCGTGTCGGTCGGAACCGAGGTGCCGGCGGGCGTCGAGGTCTCCGTCGGAACCGGGGTCGGCGTCAGCGTCGAGTTGACCTTGAAGTCGCCCGTCAGCACCGGCAGGTTGAGCGTCACGCCCGTCTTGTCGCCGTAGGTGAAGAACACCGGCACGAGCGAGCCCTTCGAGACGGTCAGGTCGTTCCACTGCAGCGTCTGCTCGGGGCCGAGGATGGTCAGCTCGTCCTGGCTGACGTGGAGGCTCTTCGTGTCGTCGGCGTTGGCCTTCGGCTGGATCGTCATGGTCTGCCCAGAGTCGCCCTTGTTGACGAAGGTGGCGATCAGCGCGACCTGCTGGCCCTGGGCGACGAGGTACGCGTTGCGGATGTGCACGTCGCCGACCGTGCCCTCGACACCGAAGGAGGTGCTCTGCGTGATGCGGGTCGTCTCCTGCGGGGCGAGCAGGTTGCAGCCGGCCGTTCCGATGACGACGCCGGCGGCGAGGACGACGGATGCTGCGAAACGCACCTTCACCAAGAACCTCCGTGTGTGGGCGCATCGGGCGGGCCGGTTTGCGGCCTGGTGCGCCCTCGGATGCTGTTCGAGTTTAGCGTATGCCCAGGGGCGGATCCGGGCGCCGAGGCGGCCCGGACGACCAGTCACGGCGCGGGCGACGGGGGCGGCCGCGCCCAGCTTCGGCGTGTCGCGCTGTGATAATCTGGAAGGCGCTGAAGGGACTACTATCTATGCTTTTCGAGGTTGGCGAGACCGTCGTTTACCCCCACCACGGTGCAGCAACGATCACCGAGGTCAAGAAACGGATCATCAAAGGCGAAGAGAAGATCTACCTCAAGCTGAACGTCACCCAGGGCGACCTGACCATCGAGGTTCCCGCTGAGAACGTCGACCTCGTCGGCGTTCGTGACGTGATCGGCAAAGAGGGTCTCGACAAGGTGTTCGAGGTTCTGCGCGCGCCCTTCACGGAAGAGCCCACCAACTGGAGCCGCCGCTACAAGGCGAACCTCGAGAAGCTCGCCTCCGGCGATGTGATCAAGGTCTCCGAGGTCGTTCGCGACCTGTGGCGGCGCGATCAGGACCGCGGCCTGTCGGCCGGTGAGAAGCGGATGCTGGCGAAGGCGCGTCAGATCCTCATCTCTGAGCTGGCCCTCGCCGAGAAGACCGACGAGGAGCAGGCATCCACCGTGCTCGACGAGGTCCTGGCTTCCTGAGCCCGATCTTCTCTGCGTCGTTCGACGCGCCGAAGCGCCCCGACTGTTCAGCAGACAGGCGGGGCGCTTCGCTGTGTGCGGCACACTGGGAGTCGTGAAGGTCGCCGTCATCGTCGTCGCCGCGGGGAGCGGCACCCGCCTCGCGGCCGGAGCCCCCAAGGCGTTCGTTCCGCTCGCCGGCAGCACGATCCTCGAGCACGCGCTGCATTCCGTCGCCGGCATGCGCGACGAGCCCCACGTGATCGTCGTCGCCCCGGCCGAGCTGGTCGATGACGCCCGCGGCATGCTCAGCCGGGTGATCGGGCGCGGGGAGGTCGTCGCGGGCGGCGCGACGCGGCAGGCATCCGTCGCGGCCGGCCTCGCGCTCGTCGGCGATGCCGACATCGTCCTGGTCCACGACGCGGCCCGTGCGCTCACGCCGTCCGCGCTGTTCGACCGGGTGGTCGACGCCGTGGCGGCAAGCGGTGCCGGGGCGATCCCCGGGCTGCCGGTGAGCGACACCATCAAGCGCACGGCCGACGGCGGCGCGATCGTCGAGACGGTCGATCGCTCCGAGCTGTCGGCGGTGCAGACGCCGCAGGGCTTCCCCGCGGCCGAGCTGATCGCGGCCTACGCGTCGGCCGCGCGGGACGTGACTGATGATGCCCAGCTGATGGCGGATGCCGGGCACCCGGTCGCCGTCGTGGAGGGCGACCCGCTCGCCTTCAAGGTCACGACCCTGTGGGATCTGCGCCGCGCAGAGGAGTTGCTGCGGCCGGCCTCCGCCACGCGCATCGGCGTCGGCACCGACACGCACGCCTTCGCGCAGGCGGATGCCCCGCTCTGGCTCGCATGCCTCGAGTGGCCAGGCGAGCGCGGCCTCGCGGGGCACAGCGACGGCGACCCGGTGGCGCACGCGATCGTCGACGCGCTGCTGGCGGCGGCCGGGGTGGGCGACATCGGCACGGTGTTCGGCACGAGCGACCCGCGCTTCGCGGGCGCCCACGGCGAGGTGTTCCTCGCCGAGGCGCGCAGGCTCGTCGAGCACGCCGGCTGGCGCATCGAGAACGTCTCCGTGCAGCTCATCGGCAACCGGCCCCGCTTCGCCCCGCGCAAGGCAGAGGCCGAGGCCCGTGTTTCCGGTCTGCTCGGCGCTCCGGTGGCCATCACGGCGACCACCACCGATGGTCTCGGCTTCACGGGCCGCGGCGAGGGCGTCGCCGCGATCGCGACCGCGCTCATCGCGCGGTAACGCCCAGCTCGCTTTCCGTAAGCTTTGAGCGTGACCATTCGCCTCTACGACACCCGGGCCCAGGCCCTGCGCGACTTCGAGCCGCTGGTCGAGGGGAAGGTCGGCCTCTATGTCTGCGGCCCGACAGTGCAGTCGTCGCCGCACATCGGGCACGTGCGCAGCGCGCTCGTCTACGACATCCTGCGTCGCTGGCTGAGCTATCGCGGCTTCGACGTGACGCTCGTGCGCAACGTGACAGACATCGACGACAAGGTGCTCGCGAACGCGTCGGAGTCCGAGCACTGGTGGGCGCTCGCCTACCGCGTCGAGCTCGAGTTCACGGCCGCGTACCGCGCGATCGGCGTGCTGCCGCCGACGTACGAGCCGCGCGCGACCGCGAATGTGCCGCAGATGCACGAGCTCATCCAGCGACTGATCGACAGCGGGCACGCGTATGCCGCCGGCGACGGCTCGGGCGACGTGTACTTCGACGTGCGCAGCTGGGCCGACTATGGGGCGCTCAGCCACCAGTCCGTCAACGACATGCAGGATGCCGCCGACGCGGACCCGCGCGGCAAGCGCGACCCGCGCGACTTCGCGCTCTGGAAGGGGCGCAAGGACAGCGAGCCCGCCTCGGCGACCTGGAGCAGCCCGTGGGGCCCGGGGCGGCCGGGGTGGCACATCGAGTGCTCCGCGATGTCGTCGCGCTACCTCGGCCCCGAGTTCGACATCCATGGCGGCGGCCTCGACCTGCGCTTCCCGCACCACGAGAACGAGCTCGCCCAGTCGGCGGCCGCGGGCGACGGCTTCGCGCGCTACTGGGTGCACAACGGCCTCGTGCACATCAATGGGCAGAAGATGTCGAAGTCGCTCGGCAACTCGCTCTACGCGGCCGAGCTGCTGGCATCGGCGCCCCCGATCGTCGTGCGCTACGCCCTGGGGCAGGCGCACTACCGCTCGATCATCGACTACACCGACCGCTCGCTCGCCGAAGCCGCCGCGGCCATGGAGCGGATCGAGGGATTCCTCTCGCGCAGTGCGCGCCGCCTCGAGGGCACGCGGTTCACCTCGGCCGAGCTGCCGGTGATCCCCGACGAGTTCGCGGCCGCGATGGACGACGACCTCTCGGTTCCGCAGGCTCTCGCCGTGCTGCACGACACCGTGCGCGAGGGGAACACGGCCCTCGACTCCGAGGACCTGCAGACCGCGGCATCCGCGCGCGGAAAGGTCGTGGCGATGACGCGCGTGCTGGGTATCGACCCGCTGGCGCCCGAGTGGAACACGACGCGCGACACGGCGGCACGGGCGGCGCTCGACGCGCTCGTGACGCGTCTGCTCGACGACCGCCAGACGGCGCGGGCAGCGAAGGACTTCACGGTCGCCGACCGGATCCGCGACGAGCTCGTCGCCGCCGGCATCACGATCGAAGACACCCAGACCGGTGCACACTGGTCGATCGAAGGAGACTGACATGGCTGGTAAGCCTCGCGCGGGCGCAGTCCGCAAGGTGAAGGTGGGACGGAATGGCTGGTAAGCCTCGCGCGGGCGCAGTCCGCAAGGTGAAGAAGGGCTCGACGGGCGTCGGCTCCGGCGGCCGTGGCCGCAAGTCGCTCGAAGGCAAGGGGCCGACGCCGAAGGCCGAGGACCGCGAGTACCACCCCGCCTACCGCAAGAAGATGCTGGCAGAGCGCGCCGCCCAGAAGCGGCAGGGCGCGCAGGGCACCCGCTCGAACACCGGCGGCGGCGCCGCGCAGCGCCGTGCGAAGAGCGATGACACCGAGCTGGTCACGGGGCGCAACTCCGTCGTCGAGGCGCTGCGGGCGGGCATCCCGGCCACCGCGCTCTACATCGCGGCCCGTGCCGAGATGGACGACCGCATGAAGGAGGCGCTGGCGACCGCCGCGCACCGCGGCATTCCCGTGCTCGAGGTGATGCGCCCCGAGCTCGACCGCATGGCCGGTCGCGACGCGGTGCACCAGGGCCTCGCGCTCAAGGTGCCGCCGTACGAGTACGCGCACCCGGCCGAGCTGCTCGACCTGACGATCCGCAAGGGCCAGAAGCCGCTGTTCGTCGCGCTCGACGGGGTCACCGACCCGCGGAACCTCGGAGCGGTCATCCGCTCGACCGCGGCGTTCGGCGGCCAGGGCGTCATCGTGCCGCAGCGGCGCTCTGCCGGCGTGAACTCGGCGGCGTGGAAGACGTCGGCCGGCGCGCTCGCGCGCACGCCGGTCGCGATGGCGCCGAACCTCACGAGCACGCTCAAGGAGTTCAAGAAAGCGGGCGTCTTCGTCATCGGCCTCGCGGCTGGCGGCGATACCGAGCTCTACGACCTCGACCTCGCAGATCAGCCCGTCGTCGTCGTCGCGGGCTCAGAGGGCAAGGGCCTCTCGCGCATCGTCACCGAGACCTGCGACGCGATCGTGTCGATTCCGATCAGCGGCATCGAGTCGCTGAACGCGTCGGTGGCGGCCTCCGTCGCCCTCTACGAGATCGCGAAGGTGCGCGCGCAGAAGAAGGCGTGACGCGCCGCTACTGGTCGAACGAGATCACGCCGGTCGGCAGGCCGAGCGTGAGCGCCTCGGTCGTCGGCGCGAAGACCGTCGCCTCGTCGCGGCGATGTCGCAGCACATTGTCGATGTAGCTCGAGAGGGCTTCGGCGAGGGGGATGTCGCGCCCCTGCTCCTGCGAGATGAACCAGCGGTGATCGAGCAGCTGGTGGAAGACCTCGGCGGGCTCGAGCTTGCCGCGCAGCTCGGCGGGGATCGCGGCGACGACCGGTTCGAAGACCCGGGTCAGCCACTCGTGCGCCACGGCCTCCTCGTCGGCGCCGGGGCGGCCGTAGCTCGCGGCATAGGAGTCGAGGTCGTTGAGCAGGCGGCGCGCCTGGTTCTCGCCTGTGTCAAGTCCCGTGAGGCGCAGCAGCCGGCGCTGGTGGTGGCCGGCGTCGACGACCTTGGGCTGGATCAGAACCTTCGTGCCGGCGGCCTCCGTCTTGATCGTGAGCTCGCCGATGTCGAAGCCGAGGTCGTTGAGGCGCTCTACGCGCTGGTTGATGCGCCAGCGCTCCGACGCGTCGAAGGTCTCGGCGCCGGTCAGCTGGTTCCACAGCTCGCGGTACGTCGAGATGATGCCGTTCGCGATGTCGACCGGGTCGAGCTCGGCGTCGGCGCGGCCGCCTGCCTCGATGTCCATCAGCTCGCCGGCGATGTTGACCCGCGCGATCTCGAGGTCGTTCTCGCGCTGGCCGTTCGAGAGGCCGTGCTCGTGCAGCTGGCCGGTCTCGGCATCCACCAGATACGCGGCGAAGGCGCCCGCATCGCGGCGGAACAGCGTGTTCGAGAGCGACACGTCGCCCCAGTAGAAGCCCGTGATGTGCAGGCGCACGAGCAGCACCGCGAGCGCGTCGACGAGGCGCTTGGCGGTGTCGGGGCGCAGCGTCTGCGAGAACAGGGCGCGGTACGGCAGTGAGAACTTGAGGTGGCGGGTGACCAGCACGGGCGGCAGCTCCTGACCGTGCTCGTCGACGCGGCCCGTGATCGTCGCGACCGGCTCGACAGAGGGGATGTCGAGGCGCTGCAGGGTGCGCAGCAGCTCGTATTCGCGCCGCGCCATCTCACCCGTCGTCTCTTTGACGGCCACCACGTAGCCGCCGAGGTTCGCGAAGCGCACGAGGTGCCGGCTGATTCCCTTCGGCAGCTGCGCGATGTAGTCGGACGGCCACTCGTCGAGCGGCGTGTTCCACGGCAGGTCGAGCAGCGCCGGTTCGGCCGTGGCGGCCGTGATGTCGATGGAGGAGGCCACGAGATTCCCTAGGTCGATGGATCAGTGCGGGGGATGCCGAAGGCCGCGGCCCCCTGAAGGGAACCGCGGCCTCCAAGCATCCGTTCGCGCTCAGTCGGTGACGGCGCCGCCGAGACGCTCGCCCGACTCGACGTCGAAGATGTGCACGTGGCCGGTCTTCGGCGTGATGTAGACGACGTCGCCGGCGTTCGGGTGAACGCGGCCGTCGACGCGGCTGACGATGTCGACGCGCTTGCCCGAGACCTCGGTGTGGCCGTACAGGTAGCCGTCGGCGCCGAGCTCCTCGACGAGGTCGACCTCGACGCGCAGGCCGCTGGACTCGCTGAGGCTCACGACGACGTCCTCGGGGCGCACGCCGATGGTGACCTGCGTGGCCGAGCCGAGCGTGGCGCGGTCGACGGGCACGACGGCCGAGCCGAACTTGACGCCGCCCTCGGTGACGTCGGCGGCGAACAGGTTCATCGCGGGGCTGCCGATGAAGCCGGCGACGAAGACGTTCTTCGGGTCTGCGTAGAGCTCGCGCGGGGTGCCGACCTGCTGCAGCACGCCGTCCTTGAGGACCGCGATGCGGTCGCCCATGGTCAGGGCCTCGGTCTGGTCGTGGGTGACGTAGACCGTCGTGACGCCGAGACGGCGGGTCAGCGACGCGATCTGGGTGCGGGTCTGGACGCGGAGCTTGGCGTCGAGGTTCGACAGCGGCTCGTCCATGAGGAACACCTGGGGGCTGCGGACGATCGCGCGGCCCATGGCGACGCGCTGACGCTGGCCACCAGAGAGCGCCTTCGGCTTGCGGTCGAGGTAGGGCTCGAGGTCGAGCATCTTCGCTGCCTCGCGGACGCGCTGGTTGCGCTCCTCCTTCGCGACGCCCGCGATGCGGAGCGCGAAGCCCATGTTCTCGGCCACGGTCATGTGCGGGTAGAGCGCGTAGTTCTGGAACACCATGGCGATGTCACGGTCCTTCGGCGGGACGTCGGTGACGTTGCGCTCGCCGATGAAGATGTTTCCGCTGTTGACCTCTTCCAGGCCGGCCAGCATGCGGAGGGCGGTCGACTTGCCGGAACCCGAGGGGCCGACCAGGACCAGGAACTCGCCGTCTGCGACGTCGAGGTTCAGAGCGTCGACAGCCGCGATGTTCGAACCCGGGTAGATGCGGGACGCGTTGTCGTACGTGACAGTTGACATGGCGTTATGTCTCCTTCACCGGCAGGTACGTGCCGGACGATCCGTAGTGAATGGATGTTGTCTATGCCGCCAATCGCCTGACGACGCTGACAGCGCTCTCATGCTACGCCATGGATGGCTCGGCTAGCATCGACCAGGCATTCGACGCGAGCGGCTCCGCTCGCATCCGTGGGAAGAGGCATATGACAGACGGCTCGCCGGGCGCAGATCGCACGCCGACCGACGCGCGTGGCATCGCGCGGCAGAAGGCACGCGAACTGCGCGGAAAGCAGCGCAGGAAGGACCGTCGCAACCGGGTCCTGGTGCGCACGGGCATCGTCGTCGCGATCGTCGCAGTGGTCGCGATCGTGACCGTCGTGCTGGTCACCTCGATCCGCCCGCCGCATCGCGGCCCGGCGAACATGGCGAGCGACGGCGTGTTCATCGGCGCCGGCCTCAAGGCTGAGCGGTCGCCGGCGCGCGCGGTCGACGCGAAGCCGACGGCGCGGCCGCTGGACACCACCGGTCAGGTGGTCAACATCTCGACCTATGTCGACTACCTCTGCCAGTACTGCGGGCAGTTCGAGCGCACCAACAACGAGCAGATCGCGAAGCTCGTGAAGTCCGGGGCGGCAACGCTCGAGATCCACCCGCTGCCGTTCTACGCGAACCGCTCGGCGCAGGGCACGCAGTATTCGCTGCGCGCGTCCAACGCGGCGGCGTGCGTGGCGAACTACTCGCCCGACAGCTTCTTCGACTTCAACCGGCTGATGTTCGAGCACGAGCCGGGGCAGACGAGCGCGGGGCTGACCGACGCCCGCATCGCCTCCTACGCCAAGCAGGCGGGCGCTGACCACATGTCGTCGATCCGCTCGTGCATCACCGAGCGCACCTACGAGAACTGGGCCCAGGCCGCTCTCGACCGCGCGTCGACGGGGCCGCTTCCCAACTCCGACGTGAAGAAGGTCACCGCAGACCAGCTGCCGCTCGTCCTCGTCGACGGGCAGCACTACACCGGGTCCGTCACGGATGCCTCGGACTTCCGCGCCTTCATCCAGCAGGCGCAGGGCGAGCGCTTCGCGACGCCGCAGCCGACGGACACCCCGGGCGCGACGTCGACCCCCACGCCGACGCCCACGTCGACCGCGATCATCGTCACCTCCCCGCCGTCGCCGCCCGCCGGCTGAGATCGCCGCGCGGGAACCGGGAACATTCCCGCCCTGGCATCCGTCTACAGAGAAAATGGCATACATGCTGAAGGCTCAGCGCGCCGTCGCAGGCTCGCGCATCACTGGACTCGGTCACTACCAGCCTGAGCGGGTGCTCACCAACGCGGAGCTGGCCACCATGGTCGACACGAGCGACGAGTGGATCCGCACCCGAACCGGCATCATCGAGCGCCACATCGCCCGCGAGGACGAGTCGGTCGCCGACATGGCGACTGCCGCCGCCCGCGCCGCGATCGCCGACGCCGGACTCGAGCCCGACCAGGTGGAGCTCATCGTCGTGGCCTCGACCTCTGTGATGGACCACAGCCCGAACGTCGCCGGCCGGGTCGCCGCGGCGCTCGAGATGACCTCGCCCGTGATCATCGACGTGAACACGGCGTGCTCGGGGTTCGAGCACGGCATCGCGCTGGCGGATGCCGCGATCCGCGCGGGCCAGGTCGAGAGGGCCGTCGTGATCGGGTCCGAGAAGCTCTCGGCGATCACCGACTGGACCGATCGCACGACGTGCGTGCTGACCGCAGACGGGGCCGGCGCCTTCGTGCTCGAGGCCGCTGCGACCGAGGCCGAGATCGGCGTCGGTCCGACGGTGTGGGGGTCCGAGCCGACCATGTCGCGCGCGGTCATCGTCGAGGACGAGACCGGCAACAAGTTCTCGCAGGACGGGCGCATGATCCTGCGCTGGGCGATGTCGAAGGCATCCGGCATCACCCGTGCCGCGGTCGAAGAGGCGGGGCTCAGCATGGACGACATCCAGGTGTTCGTGCCCCACCAGGCCAACCTGCGCATCATCGAGCCGCTCGCTGAGCAGCTCGGCCTGACCGACCGCACGGTCGTCACCGACGTGCAGGTGTCGGGGAACACGTCGGCTGCGTCGATTCCGCTCGGCCTGTCGAAGTGGTGGCACGAGGGCCGGATTCCGGCGAACGCGCCGACCCTGCTGTTCGGCTTCGGCGGCGGCTTCGCCTATGCGAGCCAGGTCGTGCTGACGCCGAACCGGAAGCCGTAGAGCCCCTCCCATAAGATGGGAGTGGCTCTCGGGCCGATGCCGGTTTAGCTCAGTTGGTAGAGCGCTCGCCTTGTAAGCGAGGGGCCAGGGGATCGAGACCCCTAACCGGCTCTCTCAATGCCAACGGCCAGCCGTTCTGGAGCCGCCCTAGTGGATCGCGCCTCGCGGTGTCAACGGGATGGCGCGGCGGATTCCTCGCCCGTACCTTTGAACTCGTTGAGACGGCCCAGGGGCCCGGAAGACATCGAAGTGCGTCAGGGGAGGCGCCGCAGCGCAGCTGCTCAGAGGATGCTCCGGCTGGGGGTGCACCGTCTCGAGCGCCCCGCGCCATTCGGGTTGGTGCGGGGCGCTCCACGTTGTCGGCCGACCGGCCGGCGGCTCAGCCCGCCTCGCGCGAGCGCGGCTTCGCGACGGGGGTGGGTAGCCCGAGCCACCACTCCGGCCCTGAGAGCAGCACCACCTGCGCGTAGTGCCGCACGTCGCCGAGATCGTCGCCGTTGATCCATGCGAAGAACGCGGCCGTCGCACCGGACGAGGCGTATGCCAGTGACATCTGGCGTGTGATCTCAGTCATCGGCTGCAGCTGCTCGGGCACGATCTCGGGGTGGTTGTCGAGGTGCGTCTCGATGACCCGCCGCGCCGCGGCCTCGATGATCGCCGTGAGCCGTGCACCGCTCTTGCTGCCGGGAGCCTGCCGGTAGATGGCGGTGTGGTTGCGCATGTGCTCCATGACCGCGGCGGCGGGCGGCAGGAACACGCTGTCGTCGTTGTCGCCGACGAGCGGCATCGAGAGATACGACGACACCGAGTCGGCCAGCTCGTCCTGCAGGGCGCCGCAGAGGAGCGCGACCGGGTCGCCGGAATGCCGGTAGAACGTGTCTCGGCTGACCCCTGCCTCGGCCGCGACGTCGGTGACCGTCAGGTTGTCGATGCCCTTCTCGACCGCCAGGCGGTAGACGGCATCGACGAGGGCGGTCCGCGAGCGTCGCGATCGGGCATCCATGATGCACCACCCTAGCCCGCGATAAGCGACAGCTGTCCTATAGACAACGCGACAAGTGTCCGATACCCTTCCTGACAGTTGTCGTGTAACGCGCGAAAGGGTGGAGGGATCATGGCCGGCGCGATCGTCGTTCCGAGCCCCACTGCGTGGGAGGCGCTGCTGCAGCGCGTGGGCATGAAGCGCGGCCCGCGGCGCCGCTCGCCGCTGGCGCTGCGCTCGCCGCAGCGCGAGCCTCACGCCGAGATCTTCATGAGCGAGCGCACGGGCGACTGGATCCGCGTCGGCTGCGACTGCCGGTTGGGCTACGACCACTGGCATCTGAACCACTGAGGAACGTGACAAGGGGTTGGGCGCCCTCAGTGCAGATCCGCCCCGCTCCGTCGGCGATTCGGGAACGCCGACGTCGAGCGGGGCGGATCATTTTTGTAAAGCGAGGTTTATCAACCTAGGCTTAGCAATATGGCCGATGCGCGCGAGACCGAAGAGCTCGCGGGCTCGTTGCTCGAGAGCATCCGCCTCTTCATCGCCGCCGCCCGCACGGCACGCGCGGTCGGTGAGCTGAGCGCGTCCGAGATCGGCGCGCTGCTTCACATCAGGCGCGCTGTCGAGACGACGGCCGGTGCGCTCGCGCGGCTCGCCGGCGTCAGCCCGCAGGCGATGGGCGCCACGATCGCCGCACTCGAGACACGCGGCCTCGTCGAGCGCGAGAAGGACTCGGGCGACGGGCGCCGCATGCTGCTGCGCCTGACGGACGCCGGCCGTGAGGTCATGGACGCTCGGCGCGATGCGCGCGCCACGGCGATCGCCCGCGAGCTGGGCCTGCGTTTCGACGCTAACGAGCTCGCGACCCTGCGGGCGGCCGCGCCGCTGCTCGCGCGGCTGGCGGAAGCACTGTGACGGCCGCGGCCCGCGCGCCGCACACCACCCCACCCCAGAAGGAGAACCGATGAGCATTGAACTCGAGCAGACCCCCGCCCTCGTCGTCATCGACCTGCAGACCGGCCTGCGCGGCTACCCGACGGTGCACCCGTTCGATGACGTGGTCGCGAACTCGGCGAAGCTCGCCGAGGCGTTCCGCGCCAAGGGCCTGCCGGTCGTGCTGGTGAACGTCGCCGGGGGAGCCCCCGGCCGCACCGAGCGCAGCAAGGCATCCGGCCGGCCCGCCGGTGGGTCGCTGCCCGCCGAGGCGACCGTGCTGCTGCCCGAGCTCAACCAGCAGCCGAGCGATATCACCGTCACGAAGACCACCCTCGGCGCGTTCCTGTCGACCGACCTCGACGCGAAGCTCAAGGCCGTCGGCGCGACCCAGATCGTGCTCACGGGGGTGTCGACCACCTCGGGCGTCGAGTCGACCGCGCGCTCGGCGTACGAGCTCGGCTACCACGTGGCGTTCGTGGTCGACGCGATGACCGACACGAGCGAAGCCGCACACAACGCATCGGTCGAGCACCAGTTCCCGAAGCTCGGCGAGCTCGGCACGACGGCCGAGGTGCTGGAGTCGCTCGCGGCGCGCTGATTCCGCGGCGCCGCGTCGGGCGGTGCGAGACGTATGCTCCGAGCCTCTCGGGCGTGCGGTTCGCACCGCTCGCGGCCCAGTGCTGCCTGGTCAGGACGGGTCGGGGTCGAGGACCCGCAGACGATGCTCGGGGAACGTGGCCTGCTCGAAAGGGCCGCGGCCGTCGCCCGTGTAGCTCGGCTCCTCGAACGCGACCGTCCAATAGCGCGGCAACTGCAGGCCGGGGTAGGGCGCGATCTCTTTGTTGCCGGGCGCGATGACGACGCCCACCGGATCGTCGTCGTGGGGTTCGAGCTGATCGGAGTCGCTCACGACCGCGACGAGCATGCCGATGCCGACCGCGGGGCCGGTCGACCTCGGCGCCTTCGGGAAGAAGCGATCGAGCCAGTTCATGTGCTCAGGCTACGTCGGGGCGCAGCGCCGCGACGAAGTCCAGCTTGTCGAGCACCGGCGGCGCGATCACGAAGGGGTACACGTCCTCCTTGCCCATGGAGCGGTTGATCATGTTGAGCGCCGTTGACAGGGGGATCCACACGTCTGTCACGAGCTGACGGAACGGCATCCGCCAATCGATCGGGTTCACTGAGATGAGGCCGTAGGCCGCGGCCGTCTCGACGGTGTCGCAGATGTGCAGATAGTGCGCCCAGGTCTCGGCGAAGTCCTCGAACGGATGCATCGACGCATAGGCCGAGATGAACGCGTCGCCCCACTCGGGCGGCGCCCCTTCCGCGTAGTGCCGCTCGAGCGCGGCTTGATAGTCGGCGCTCTCGTCGCCGAAGAGCTCGCGGCAGCGAGCCATGCGCTCCTCGCCGCGCACGAGCAGCCACTCGTAGTAGTGCCCGACTTCGTGACGGAAGTGGCCGAGCATCGTGCGGTACGGCTCGGCGAGCCTGTCGCGGATCTGCTCGCGGTAGGCGTCGTCGCCCTCGGCGAGATCGATCGTGACCACGCCCGAGTCGTGCCCCGTCGTCACGGGCTGGGCGGCGCTCGACAGCAGGTCGAAGGCGAGCCCCGTCTCGGGGTCGCCGGGGCCGGCATCCGTCTCGCTCTTGCCGGTGAGGGGGAAGCCGAGCCGATCGAGCTCGACGATCAGCTGTCGCTTGGCGCGCTCGGCGACCAGGAAGTTCGACAGCCCGGCGCGGTCGTCGTCGCGGGGGCGCGTGCGGGTGAGCGCGCAGTTGAAGCACAGGCCGCCGAGTGTGCGCGTGAGCCAGGTGCAGCCGGAGAGGGTGAGGTTCGCGCACACGTGCCACGTGTCGCCCGCGGCATCGATGTAGACGCCCGAGGGGTCGACGGGGACGATGTCGCGCTCGGCGCGCGAGTAGCCGAGGCCGGTGCCGCACGAGACGCAGACCGAGTTCTCGAAGTACAGCGGGCTGCCGCAGATGCGGCACGTGAAGGACCTCATGGTGCAGTCGTTACCCCTGTGGGGCCACGTCGACCGCGACGCGCAGCGTGGACTTCGTCGCTTCGGTGAAGATGACGCCCTTCAGGGGCGCCACGTCGCCGTAGTCTCGGCCCCAGGCGACCGTCACGTAGCGCTCGCCCGCGCGCTGGTCGTTCGTGGGGTCGACCGCGAGCCAATCGCCCGAGCCGGGCACCCACACCGCGAGCCAGGCGTGTGAGGCATCCGCCCCCACCACACGCGGCTTGCCGGGCGGCGGATCGGTCGCGAGGTAGCCGCTCACATAGCGCGCCGCGAGCCCGTGGCTGCGCAGGCACGCGAGGGCGAGGTGTGCGAAGTCCTGGCAGACCCCTGCGCGCTTCGCGAAGGTATCGGCGACGGTGCTGGTGACGGTCGTCGCGGTCGGGTCGTAGTCGAAATCCGCGTGGATGCGCGACATGAGCTCGGCGACGGCCTCGCCGATCGGCCGGCCGGGGGCGAGCGACGCAGCGGCGTAGTCGTGCGCCGCGAGCACGTGCCTGGCGCCGGGCGACTCGAGTGCGAACTCGGTCGCAGCCCACGCTCCCGGCGTCTCGGGGGCCGCGAAAGGCCGCGCGGACTCCCACGGCGCCTCGAGCGCCGCCTGGTCGTACCACGGCGTCATCGTCGTGACGTCGCTCGTCGCCTCGACGACCAGCTGCTCGTGCCCCGAGGTGACGTGGAAGTAGCTGAGCGCGTTGCCGAAGTAGTCGGTCTGCTGCGAGACGTCGCCGGGCACCGGGTCGATGACCAGGGAGTGCGAATGCACCTCTTGCCAGGGCAGCTGCCGCGGCACGAGGTGCGCGACGCCGAGGCTGTCGCTCACCACATCGTCATAGGCGTACTCGGTGCGGTGCGAGACGCGGTAGCTCATGCTCACCTCATCACCTCGACGAACGATCTGGCGGCGAGCGGCTGCCGCGGTGGACCGCCCGCGAGATGGAGCTCGGCGATCGCGTCCGAGATCTGGGTGAGCTGCGCGGATGCCTCGCCGAGGAATCCGGCGAGAGCCGTGCGCTCGCCGTCGCGCGCCTGGGCGAGCTCGTACGCGTCGGCGATCGCGACGGCGGCGCTGAACTCGTCGACGAGGCGCTCGGGCCGCGTCGAGCCGGTGGACAGCGGTAGCGCGCCGAGATGGAAGCGCAGCCGCGCGAGCGCGAAGACGAGGGAACGCGGGTTGTCGGGCGCCCCGAGGAGCAGCTCGAGCACGCCCTCGCTGCGCGCGCGCCCGCGGTAGCGGCGTCGGTAGGTGACCGCGCTCTCGGCGGCGCCGAGCACCGCCTCGAGAACCCGGCGGTCGAGCTCAGCGGCCGGGGATGCCGCCACCGCGGCGTCGAGCAGGGTGCACAGCTGCAGCGCGCGCTCGAGGTAGCGCCCCGCCTCGATCATGTGCCAGCCGGAATCCCGCATCATGCTCGCGGTGACGCCCTGGAAGGCGAGGACCCCCGTGAGCAGCTGCTCGCCGGCGTCGGCGATCTGCCGGCCGCGGTCGGACGAGCGCAGCGCGCCGAGGGCGCGCTCGGCGGTGCCGAACAGCCGCCAGGTGTCGTCGGACAGCTGGTCGCGGACCCCCTCGAGAGCGGTGCGCATGCGGGCGAGCGAGTGCGCCGCGGAGCCCGGGCGTGCCGCGTCGAGCAGCAGCGAGCGCAACTCGGCCTCCGGGACTTCCCAGGACCGGCCGCACAGCCGCTCGAGCACGCGCATCAGCTCGCCCGCGCCGATGCCGGCGGCGCTCGGCTCGAGGGGGCTCGGCGGGGTGAGCCGTTCGTGCGCCTCGAGCACGACACGCAGCAGATCCTCGGTGCGCTCGGCATAGCGGCCGGCCCAGAACATGTCGTCGAGGGCGCGCGGCGCCGCCAGCGGAACCGTGGCTACGAAGGGCAGCGGCGTGATCGCGGCGAGCCCCTGGTCGGCATCCGACAGCTCGCTCTTGAGGACCCAGACGTCCTTGCTGGCGAGCCGCGCGCCCGCGCTGCTCGAGACGGTCGCGACGCCGCCGAACAGCGGGCGATAGGCCGAGTGGTAGTCGACCGTGAACGTGCGCAGCACGATCGGCTGCGGTGTCGCAACGCCCTGGCCCTGCCACACGGGAGCCTGCGAGAGCGGCAGTCGCTCGATCGCCACGTAGCCGCGGGGGTCGGCGGCCACGCGCTCGGCGCGGGTGCGGGAAGCCCTGCCCGAGAACGGCGCGCGCGTGCCGTCGAGGTGCCGCAGCTCGAGCGTCGCGTCACCCGCGCGCAGCCGCTTTCGGACGAGCTCGTACGCCTCGGGGTCGCCGAGCCACCAGGCGGGGGCGGCCGGCAGCCGCAGCTGCTCGCCCAGCAGCGCCTCGCACGCCGCCGGCATGAATGCCTGCAGCGCGGGGTTCTCGAGCACGCCCGCGCCCAGCCCGTTGACGAGCCGCACCCGGCCCCGCCGCACCGACTCGACGAGCCCGGCGACGCCGAGCTGAGAGTCGCCCCGCAGCTCGAGAGGGTCGCACCAGTCGGGGTCGACGCGGCGCAGGATGACGTCGACGCGCTCACGGGGCGCCGCGTGCGGCCAGCCCGCCGGCTTGATCCACACCCAGCCGTCGCGCACGACCAGGTCGTCACCCTGCACGAGAGGGAAGCCGAGCAGGTTGGCGAGGGATGCCTGGTCGTAGGCCGTCTCGGAATGGGTGCCGGGCGACAGCACCACGACGAGCGGGTCCTCGACGTCTTCGGGCGCCGCGGTGAGCAGCGTCTCACGCAGTGCGGCGTAGTAGGGCTCGAGCCGGTGCAGCTCGGCGTCGCGGTAGAGCTCGGGAAGCACGCGCGAGATCACGCGCCGGTTCTCGACCGCGTAGCCGAGGCCCGACGGCGCCTGCACCCGGTCGCCGATGACGTGCCAGTCGCCGTGCGCATCGCGCCCGAGGTCGGTGCCGACGATCATCAGCGGGCGCCGGTCGGTGGCACCGGGCATGGCGGCCGCACGGGTGAACCCGCTGTGGCCGAACACCGCCGCGGCGGGAATGATGCCCTCCGCCAGCATCCGCCGCTCGCCGTACAGGTCGACGAGCAGCGCGTTCAGCAGCTCGGCGCGCTGAGCGAGGCCCACCTCGAGGCGCGCCCACGAGGCGGCGTCGATGACGAGCGGCATCGGGTCGAGCCGCCACGGCTGAGCGCTCGCCCCCGCGCTCGCGTAGTGCACGCCGTCGTCGGCGATGAAGCGCGCGATCTCTCCCTCGACGCGGTTCAGCACATCGGCGGTGAGACCGCCTGCGGCGTCGGCCAGGCGCTTCCACGGCGCCCGCAGGGCACCAGCAGGGTCGACGACCTCGTCGAAGCGCACCGCGCCGTCCCGCCCGGGCCCGAAGGGCAGGGTGGGCTGGGTGAGCGTCGCGGCGTAGTCGCGCAGCACGCTCACGCGGTGACGACCCTGCGCAGGTCGAGGGGGTGCGGCGCGCGCATCGCGATCGACGGATGCAGCGCAGACCAGGGCTGCCAGGCGCGGTAACGCACCCCCGCATCGTACTCACCGGGGGCGCCCGCAGCGGCGACCGTGATCGACATGGGCACAGTCTCTCGGCCCCGTGTTGCAGGGCGGTTACGGACGCCGCAGGCTCAGGCGCGCTCGAGCCGCACGACATGATGCCCGCGATCTCACCGTCGACGAGCGCGTGTGCATCTCGCGGGGCTCAAGGGCTGTAGTCGTGCCGCACTATCATGAGGGAACAGTTTCTACACTGCGTAGAAAATGTTCCCTCGTGCAAGTGCGCCGCAGTGGATGCGCAGCAGCCGTGCGGCGGGGAGCGCGGCGGCTCAGCGCGCCTCGGGGTGCACGATCAGCCAGACGGCGACCGCGGTCTCGTCGTGCGGGTTGCTGATGAGGTGCGGGGTGCGGCTCGGGTAGGTGATCGAGTCGCCGGGCCCGAGCTCGACGGTCTCGTCGGCGAAGCGGATCGTCAGCGTGCCCTGCGTGACGTTCCCGACCTCGTAGCCCTCATGCGTGTGCAGCACGGCCTGCTCGTCGCCCGAGCTGTGCGGTGGGTACGTCGACTCGAAGAAGTCGACGCCCTGCATGTGCGACGGCGACAGTCGCCGATAGACGATGCCGGTGCCGAGCTCGAGCGGGTCGGGGCGGGCGGAGGCGCGGGTGACGACGACGCGGTCGTGAGGGGCGTGGGCGACGGATGCCACGGGCCGGTCCTCGAACGCCTCGGAGAGCGGCACGTCGAGTGCCGCGACGATCGCGAGCAGCCGGTTCACGGAGGGCTGCATCGTGCCGCGCTCGATCTGCGACAGGGCGCTCGCCGAGATCTCGAGCTCGGCGGCGAGCGACCGCAGCGAGCGGCCCGACTGCTCGCGCAGCTCACGCAGCCGGGCGCCCAGGCGGGCGGAGGAATCCAGGCTGTCCACCGGCTCACCATAACCGCGCTCGATGGCGGAAACGCGCAGGAAAAGTGTGAAGCCCCCGCTTTACACACGTTTTACGTGGGTGAAACGGGCGACCCCGGGCGCGGCCGTACCGTTGCGGCATCCGCTCTTGTGAAGTGATCGCTTCACATGAAACCCCCGCCCCTGCTCGCACTCTCCCGAAAGGCCTGCGCCATGTCAGAGTCAGTAGCTCCACCCACCAAGCCCCACGACCTGCTCGAAGCGGCGGGTCTGCCCGAGGGCGCCGGCGTCGTCAAGCCCGACTACGACGCCCGCCTCGCCAACGACGACCTCGCGCCGCTCAAGAAGCAGAACTGGTCCTGGTACAACATCTTCGCGTTCTGGATGTCCGACGTGCACTCGGTCGGCGGCTACGTCACCGCCGGCAGCTTCTTCGCCCTCGGTCTCGCCGCCTGGCAGGTGCTGCTCGCGCTCGTCATCGGCATCGTGATCGTGTTCTTCCTCGCGAACCTGATCGCCCGGCCGAGCCAGAAGGCCGGTGTGCCCTACCCCGTCATCAGCCGCTCGGTATTCGGCGTGCTCGGCGCGAACATCCCCGCGATCATCCGCGGCCTGATCGCGGTCGCCTGGTACGGCATCCAGACCTATCTCGCCTCGGCGTCGCTGATCGTCGTGGCGCTCAAGCTCTGGCCCCAGCTCGCTCCGCTCGCGGACGCCCACACGCATGGCTTCGCGGGCCTGTCGAGCCTGGGGTGGATCACCTACGGCATCCTCTGGGTCGCTCAGGCCGCCGTGTTCTGGACAGGCATGAACACCATCCGCCGCTTCATCGACTTCGCCGGCCCGGCCGTCTACGTCGTGATGCTCGCGCTCGCGATCTATCTGCTCGTGCGCGCGGGCGGCTTCGGGAACATCGACTGGAACCTGAACCCGTCGCTGCACCTCTCGGGCGGGCACGAGTTCGCGGTGTTCGTCAGCGCCATCGCCCTCACCGTGTCGTACTTCTCGGGCCCGCTGCTCAACTTCGGCGACTTCTCGCGCTACGGCAAGACCTTCCGCTCGGTGCACTGGGGCAACTTCTGGGGCCTGCCGGTCAACTTCCTGTTCTTCTCGATCCTCACCGTCATCACGACGGCGGCGACCGTGCCGGTCTTCGGCAAGATGATCACCGACCCCGTCGAGACGGTCGGCAGCATCGACTCGACCTTCGCGATCGTGCTCGCCGCCCTGACCTTCACCGTCGCGACCATCGGCATCAACATCGTCGCCAACTTCGTCTCGCCCGCGTTCGACTTCTCGAACGTCTCGCCGAAGCGCATCAGCTGGCGCATGGGCGGCATGATCGCGGCCGTGGGCTCGGTGCTGATCACGCCGTGGAACCTCTACAACAGCCCCTCGACGATCAACTACACGCTGAACACGCTGGGCGCCGTGATCGGGCCGCTGTTCGGTGTGCTGCTCGCCGACTTCTACCTCGTGCACAAGGGCAAGGTCTTCACCGACGATCTGTTCACTCTGAGCCCGACGGCCAAGTACTTCTACAAGAAGGGCTTCAACCCGAACGCGATCATCGCCACGGCGATCGGCGCGGCGGTGGGCCTGCCGATCGTGCTCATCCCCTCGTGGGGCGACGTGCTCGGCGACTACTCGTGGTTCATCGGCTGCGCGGTCGGGCTCGTCGGCTACTGGGTGCTCGAGAAGCTCAACCCGATCGTCGCCCCGACCCTCGCCGCGGCGCCGCAGTCGGCCGAGATCCCGGTCGTGGCGGGGCTGGTCGCCGAGTAGTCCCGTTCAGCCTTCGAGATCGGATGCCCCACGCCGTGCACCTGCGCGCCATCAACCCCAACACCACCGAGTCGATGACCGCCGCCATCGGGCGGGCCGCGCTCGCCGCGGCATCCGCCGGGACGACGGTGACGGCGGTCAACCCGACGATGGGCCCCGCCTCGATCGAGAGCCACTACGACGAGGCGCTCGCCGTGCCCGGACTCCTCGCGGAGATCGCGCGCGGCGAGGCCGACGGGGTCGACGCATATGTGCTCGCGTGCTTCGGAGACCCCGGCCTCGACGCCGCCCGCGAGGTGGCGTCGGGGCCGGTGGTCGGCATCGCCGAGGCCGCAATGCACACGGCGACGCTGCTCGGCCGCCACTTCAGCATCGTCACGACCCTGCCCCGCACGGTGGGCAGGGCCGAGGAGCTCGCCGAGCGCTACGGCTTCCGGGCCGCCTGCGCGGGCATCCATGCCGTCGACATCCCCGTTCTCGAGCTCGACCTGCCCGGTTCGGACGCGCGGCGCGAGACCGCAGAGGCCTGTCGGCGCGCGCTCGACACTGACGGCAGCGACGTCATCGTGCTCGGCTGCGCCGGCATGGCGGATTTCTGCACGGAGGTCTCGGCGGCGCTGGGGGTTCCCGTCGTCGACGGCGTCGCGGCCGCGACCCGCCTCGCCGAGTCGCTTGTCGTGCTCGGGCTGTCGACGAGCCGCCGCAGCGAGTACGCGCCACCTCCGATCAAGGAGTACTCGGGCGCGTTGGCGGGCTTCGCCCCGGCCGCGGCCCCGGGTCCGCGGCGTGGTGACGCCCGCCCCGCGAGTTCGCCGTACTCGGTGCATCACGGCGGTTTCGGCCGCGAGTACTGCGTACTCGACGGCGGATCGCGGGAAGATCGGAGCGTGGACACTCCTCGAAGCCCTCTGGACACCTCGATGTGGCGCGTGACCGGCGACCCCCTCGTGCGCGGCACCGGTGCAGGACCGCTCGCGGGAATGACCGTCGCGGTCAAGGACCTCTTCGAGGTGGCCGGCCAGCGCGTCGGGGCGGGGGTGCCTGCCTATCTCGACGAGCAGACGCCGGCCGTGGCATCCGCCCCCGCCGTGACCGCGCTGCTCGATGCCGGCGCCGACGTCGTCGGCATCGCGCAGACCGACGAGTTCGCCTACTCCATCGCCGGCCGCAATGCGCACTACGGCGCCGCGCCGAACGCGGCCGTGCCCGGTGCGCTGCCCGGCGGCTCGTCGAGCGGCCCCGCCGCCGCCGTCGCGCTCGGCGAGGCGACGATCGGACTCGGCACCGACACGGGCGGCTCGGTGCGCGTGCCCGCCTCATACCAGGGCATCTGGGGGCTGCGCACGACCCACGGCGCGGTGCCCGTCGACGGAGTGCTGCCGCTCGCGCCGTCGTACGACACCGTCGGCTGGCTCGCCCGCGATGCCGAGACGCTCGCGGCCGTCGCCCGCGTGGGGCTGGCGAATGCGCCGCAGCACGCCGGGGACATCCGCTTCGCACTGCTCGACTTGCGGTCCGTGCAGCTGCCGCACGAGCTCGAGCGGCAGTTCCGCCGCACGGTCGACGCGATGATCGCCGACGGCTTCGAGGTCACCGACGCGGTGGACCCGGGCGACCTCGCGGAAGCCGCCGAGCTGTACCGCGTCACGCAGGCGCGCGAGGCGTGGCTCAGCCACGGCGAATGGGTGCGCGCCCACCCCGGAGCGCTCGGGGCCGACATCGCCGCCCGCTTCGAGGCGGCGGCGCGCATCACGCCAGAGCAGGCCGCCGAGGCCCGCGACGCCGTCGCCGTCTTCCGGGCGCGACTCGACGAGCGGGCCGAGGGGCGCGTGCTGCTGCTTCCTGCGGCGGCCTCGGCACCGCCGCGCGCCGACGCGCCGACGGCCGAGGTCGAGGCGATCCGCGCCGCGACGATGCGCCTCACCTGCATCGCGGGGCTCTCCGGCCGGCCGGCCCTCTCGGCGCCGCTGCTCGAGACCGCCGAAGACCCCGTCGGCCTCTCGCTGATCGGGGCGAGGAACACCGACGTCGCACTCATCGAGCTCGCGGCATCCGTCGCCGAGTCCCTGAACGGAAAGGACGCCGCGTGACGCACCCAGCCATCCACCCGCCGCACCGCCTGCTCATGGGCCCCGGCCCGATCACGGCCGACCCGCGCGTGCTGCGCGCCATGTCGGCCGCCCTGGTCGGGCAGTACGACCCCGTGATGACGGGCTACATGGCCGAGACGCAGGCGCTCTACCGCGAGGTGTTCCGCACCGGCAATGCCGCCACGCTGCTCGTCGACGGCACCTCGCGCGCAGGCATCGAGGCCGCTCTCGTGTCGCTGATCGAGCCGGGCGACCGCGTGCTCGTGCCGATCTTCGGACGCTTCGGCTTCCTGCTGCAGGAGATCGCCGCGCGCTGCGGCGCCGAGGTGCACACCATCGAGCGCGAGTGGGGCGAGGTGTTCCCGCCCGAGCAGGTCATCGCGGCCCTGGACGAGGTGCGGCCCAAGCTGCTGGCGCTCGTGCACGGCGACACGTCGACGACGCTGGCGCAGCCGCTCGCCGAGATCGGCGCGGCCTGCCGTGAGCGGGGCATCCTGTTCTACACGGACGTCACCGCGTCGCTCGGCGGCAACGAATTCGCGGCGGATGCCTGGGGGGTCGACGCCGCCACGGCAGGCCTGCAGAAGTGCCTCGCCGGCCCGTCGGGCTCGTCACCCATCACCCTCTCGGACCGGGCCGTCGCCGTGATCGAGGCGCGTAAGAGCATCGAGGCGGGCATCCGCGACGACGACTCGCAGGTGCTCGCGCAGCCGATCCGCTCGAACTACTTCGACCTTGGGCAGATCCTCGACTACTGGGGCGAGAAGCGCCTCAACCACCACACCGAGGCGACATCGATGCTCTACGCCGCGCGGGAGTGCGCCCGGCTGCTCGCAGAGGAAGGCATGGCCGCGGCCGTCGCCCGGCACGCGCTGCACGGCGGTGCGATGGCGGCGGGGCTCACGGGCCTCGGCCTCGAGCTCTTCGGCGACCAGGCGCACCGCATGAACAACGTGATCGGGGTCGTCATCCCCGCAGGCGTCGACGGCGAGGCGGTGCGCGGCGCCCTGCTCGCCGACTACGCCATCGAGATCGGCACCTCGTTCGGCCCGCTGCACGGCCGCATCTGGCGCATCGGCGTCATGGGCTACAACGCCCGCCGCGACGCCGTTCTCACGACGCTCGCGGCGCTCGAGCAGGTGCTGCGCCGCGCGGGCGCCGCGGTGCCGAGTGGCGGCGGGGTCGACGCCGCGCTCGCCCACTACGGGGCGCGCGCATGAACGCCGAAGCCGCCGAGCGCATCATGGCGCGCGCCGACGAGCTCGGCGCCATCAGCGAGGTCGAGGGATGCCTCACCCGCACCCACCTCAGCGAGGCGCACCGCCGCGCGGCGAAGCTCGTCGCCGGCTGGATGCGCGAGGCCGGCCTCGCGGTGTGGACGGACGCCGCGGGCAACGTGTGCGGTCGCCTCGAGGGCGCCTCGCCCGACCTTCCGGCCGTGGTGCTCGGCTCGCACATCGACACGGTTCCCGACGCGGGGAAGTACGACGGGCCGCTCGGTGTGCTGCTCGCGATCGAAGTGGCGCGGTCGCTCGCCGGCTCGCCCGGTTCCCTGCCCTTCGCCCTCGAGGTCGTCGCCTTCAGCGACGAGGAGGGCACCCGCTTCGGCAACGCCCTCTCGGGATCGCGGGCTTTCGCCGGCGCATGGGACGATGCGTGGTGGGAGTACGCGGACCGCGACGGGACGACCCTGCGCGAGGCATCCGTCGCCTTCGGCCTCGACCCCCGCAACATCGGTGACGCCGCGCGCCGGCCGCGTGATCTCGTCGCCTATCTCGAGGCGCACATCGAACAGGGTCCGTATCTCGAACGGGCAGGCGTGCCGCTCGGCGTCGTCTCGTCGATCGCCTCGGCGCGGCGTTTCGCGCTCGAGATCACCGGGCACGCGGGGCACGCGGGCGGCACTCCCTATGAGCTGCGCCGCGACGCGCTGGTCGGTGCGGCCGAGCTCGTCGTCGAGATCGAGCGGATCGGCCAGGACCTCGACGTGATCGCGACGGTCGGGAAACTCCAGGCGTACCCGGGCGGGGTCAACGTGATCCCCGGGAAGGTCGAGCTCACCCTCGACCTGCGCGCGGAACTCGACGACGACCGCGACGACGCGTGGGCGCGGATCCAGGTGGCGGCGGACGAGATCGCGGCGATCCGCGATCTGGAGTGGTCGGCGACCGAGTTCTACCGCGCGGACGGCGTCGCCTGCGCGGACGAGCTGATGGAGGCCGTCGAGACCGGCATCCGTGCCGCGGGCATCGATGACCCGCTCACGCTGTGGTCGCGCGCAGGCCACGACGCGATGGCGGTGGCGAACGTCGCGCCGATCGGCATGCTGTTCGTGCGCAACGGCCGGAACGGGGTGAGCCACAGTCCGGACGAGATCGTCGCGCCCGGTGACGTCGCGCTCGCGTTCGACGCGTTCCTGGCTGCCGTGCGCGAGCTCGCCCGGCAGCAGAGCTGACTAGCGCACGTCGACGTCGCGGCCCGACCAGAGGTCGCCCGCCTCGATCTCGTCGACGCCGTGATCGACGAGATAGCCGCGGCCGCCCGAGTCCCCGTGCAGCGTGCCGATGAAGTCGGCCCAGTGCTGGCGCCCGACGATCACGGGGTGCCCGGGGCGGCCGGCGAACACCGCCTGCCGCAGGCTCGTGATCTTGACGCCGCTGAGCAGGCGCTTCACGACCGCGACGGGCAGGTCGGGAAGGTCGACGAGCGTGATCGCGGCCGCCGAGACCGAGGGCGGGGCGGATGCCTCGAGATGCCGCATCGCCGCCCGCAGAGACGTTCCCATGCCGTCGGTCCAATGGGACTCGACGACCGTGTGCACGCGCGGGTCGCGCGGCACCAGCTCGCTCGCCTCTGCGGCGGAGGCGCCGAGCACGACCGTCACCTGAGAGCAGCCGCCGTCGAGCAGCCTCTCGGCCGCGAGCTGCACCCACGGGGTGCCGTCTGCCGCGCGAGCGAGCGCCTTCGGAACCCCGTAGCGCGTGCCTGCGCCGGCGGCCAGGACCACGCCGGCGGAGGGGAAGACGACAGCCATAGATAAGGTTATAGCGGCATTGCGAGGAGGTCGCTCATGGCCGGAACCCCGATCACCGCCGACGAGCTGGAACCCGTCGTCGCCGACGCACTGGGCGTCAGGCGCTGGGTCGACGGCATGCTCGCCGACGCCCCATACGACGGCGTCGACGCGCTCGTGGAGCACGCGCGTGAGCTGGCGACGCCGCTCACCGAGGCCGAGCTCGACGAGGCGCTCGCGCAGCACCCGCGCATCGGAGAGCAGGGCGATCGGATGTCTGAGGCCGAGCAGGCCGCGCCCGACGCCGACGACGCCGAGCTCGCACTGCGCATCGCCGAGGGCAACCGCGAGTACGAGGCGAAGTTCGGTCGCGTCTTCTTGATCCGCGCCGCGGGGCGCACGCGCGCCGAGATCCTCATCGAGCTGCGCCGTCGCCTCGCTCTCGACCCCGAGACCGAGCTCGCGACGGCCATCGAGCAGGCGCGCCAGATCATGGAGCTGCGTCTGCGCACCTTCTTCAACGCGGTCGCGCTGCCCGAGGGCCCCGCTCGCAGCCAGATCACCACCCACGTGCTCGACACGGCGCGGGGCCGACCTGCGCCGCGCGTGCCCGTCAGGCTCGACGCCTTCTCGGAAGGGCAGTGGCACGAGCTCGGCCGGGGCACGACCGACGACAGCGGCCGCATCGATCAGCTCGGCCCGGCCGAGGTGCCGGCGGGGCGCTACCGGGTCGTGTTCGACACGGCGGCGTACTTCGCGACGCAGGACGCCGTCTCGTTCTTCCCCGAGATCGTCGTCGACTTCGAGGTGTGGTCGGTCGACGAGCACTTCCACATTCCGCTGCTGCTCAGCCCGTTCGGCTACTCGACGTATCGCGGCAGCTGAGCCGACCTAGTAGCGGACCCTGCCGTCGAAGCGACCCCACAGCTCGAACGGCTCTGAGGCGTCGGCGGTGCGCAGCTCCTGCACGACGGGAAGCGTCCAGCCGTCGCGCGGGGTGGCCATGAGCTCGTAGAACTCGTGGTCGTCGAAGCCCGCCGCGGCGGCATCCATCTTGTTCGCCGAGAAGACGATGCGCTCGACACGCCCCCAGAGGCCGGCCGAGAGGCACAGGGGGCACGGCTCGCAAGAGCTGTACAGGATGGTTCCGCTCAGGTCGAAGGTGCCGAGCGCGCGGCCGGCCGCGCGGATCGCCTCGACCTCGGCGTGCGCCGTGGGGTCGTTGTCGCGCGTGACGCGGTTCTGCCCCACGGCGACCTGCTGGCCGTCCTTCACGACGATGGCCCCGAAGGGGCCGCCGCCGTCGCGCACGTTCTGCTCGGCGAGGCGCACGGCGGCCCCCAGCCAGTAGAGGTCGTCGGCGCGGCGCAGCTGCGCCGCGGCATCCTGAGTCATGAGCGCGTCACCGTCGCTTCGATGAGGCCGTAGGGGCGGTCGTCGGCATGGAACACCTCGTTGTCGTTCGGGATCGGCGGCTCCACGGTGAAGCGGCTGAAGTCATACAGGAAGTGGTGCTTGTTCGGCGCGGCGAGCTTCACCTCGGCGAGCTCGGGCACGGCGTCGAGCACGGCTTGGCCGATCTGCCACAGGGTCTGCTGCAGGGCCAGGGAGTGCCAGGTGGCGAAGGTGCCGACGAGGGCCGCGCGCGCCGCGTCGAACGCGGCATCCCAGTCGGCAGGGAACGTGCCGAAGCGCCACGCGGCGTCGATCGACGTCGCGAGGATGCGGTCGTCGGTCTCGCCGAGCGTCGTGTACTCGTCCTTGTGGAAGCCGTGGAACTCGCTGCCGGTGGACTTGAGGATCACGAGGTCGGTGACTCCGCCCGTGACCTCGAGCCGCTGGTCGTCGCCCGTGCCGACGGCGTCGACGCGCACGGTGCGCCGCTCGGGCCCGCGCCGCACCCACGTGTGCTCGTGCTCGGCGCCGCCGACGACGACGCGGTCCCACCCGTCGACGAGAACCTCGATGGTCGCCTCGCGCGCGAACTCGTCGTTGTCGACGAAGTGCCGGCCGAGGGCGAGCGCATAGTCCTCGACGGCGCCCTCGCCGTGCGTCTTCGCGAAGGCGAACGCCGTGTTCTTCTGCGTATCGGTGGGCAGCACCTTCGACTGGTCACCCGTCGTGTAGGCATCCTCGAAATCGCCGCGCAGCGACGTGGTGACGGTGAGGTCCCTGATCTCGTGCCGCGGGGAATCGCGGTAGATGCGCACGAGGTGGATCTCGGCCTTGCCGTACTGGTTCGCGCTGAGGGTGTACATCAGCTCTCCTTCCGGGTGATGAGCTCGCCCGCGGGTGCGGTGCTGCCTGGGTGCTCGCCGACCGGCGCGCCGCGCAGCCACGTCTGGCGCACCACGCCGCGCAGCTCGCGCCCGTCGTACGCCGTGATCGGATTCTTGTGCCTGAGCCGGGCCGCGTCCACGGTGAACGCGGCGTCGGGGGCGAACACGACGAGATCGGCACGGGCGCCGGGGGCGATGAGGCCGCGGCCTGCGAGTCCCGCGAACCGGGCGGTGCGGGCCGACATCCAGTCGACGACGTGAGCGAGGGGGACGCCGCGGGCGAGCGCCTGCGTCCACACGGCGGGCAGACCGAGCTGCAGACCGGCGATGCCGCCCCAGGCGCGGGCGAAGTCGTGATCGCGCGTCTTCAGCTCGACCGTCGCGGGGGAGTGATCGCTCACCACGATGTCGAGCGTGCCATCGGCGAGGGCGGCCCAGAGGGCGTCCTGGTTCGCGCGCTCGCGGATCGGCGGCGCGCACTTGAAGCTCGTCTCGCCATCGGCGACGTCGTCGGCCGCGAGGGTGAGATAGTGCGGGCAGGTCTCGGCGGTGATGCGCACGCCGTCGGCCTTCGCGGCGCGCAGCAGGGGCAGCGCGGTCGCGCTGGAGACGTGCACGATGTGCGCGCGGACGCCGGTGCGGCGGGCGACGTCGATGACGCGCGCGACGGCTGCGCTCTCGGCCTCGTCGGGGCGCGAGGCGAGATAGCCCGCGTAGTCGCCCCCGCCGCGATGGTCATGCAGGTGGCCCGCGTCCTCCGCATGCACGAGCAGCAGCCCGTCGAACGCCGCGAGCTCGCGCGCCGCCTGTTCGAGCTGCTCCTGCGTCAGGTGCCGGAACTCGTCGACCCCGGTCTCGGCGAGGAAGCACTTGAAGCCGAAGACACCGGCGTCGTGCAGCGCGCGCAGCTCGCCCGTGCCGAGGTTGTCGGGCACGACACCGCCCCAGAAGCCGATGTCGACGCCCGCCTGATCGCGTGCGGCGGCCTGCTTGACGCGCAGTGCGGCGAGGGTCGTCGTCGGCGGGATCGAGTTGAGCGGCATGTCGATGATGGTCGTGACGCCGCCTGCCGCAGCCGCGGCGGTCGCGCTCGCGAAGCCCTCCCACTCGGTGCGGCCCGGCTCGTCGGCGTGCACGTGGGTGTCGACGAGGCCCGGAAGGAGCACCTCGTCGGCCGCGAGCGTGCGGTCGACCCGCGTCTCGAGCTCGGCGTCCGGTTCGAAGATGCCCGCGATCAGCCCGTTCGCAACGGCGAGGGATGCGTCGCGCTCGCCGTCGGGCGTGAGAATGCGCCCTCGGAGCACGGTGTCGTAGACGGCCATAGCTCATCTAATCGGTCGCTCATTGCGCGCTGGTTACAGGGGTGCGACCCGGCCGGCGGAAGAACCACCGTCGGCGCCGTTCGCGAGCGCCCACACCGCGTCGCGCGTGAGCTGCGTGGTGGTCGGCCGCACGCCGACGGCATCCCTGATGGCGTTCGCGAGTGCGGGGGCGACGGGGTTGTACGGCGCCTCGCTCATCGACTTGGCGCCGCGCGGCCCGAGCAGGTCGTACGTGTCGGCGAAGAACACCTCGGTGTAGGGCAGGTCGGCGTACTGCGGAATGTGGTACTGCCGCAGCACGGGTGTCTCGACCACCCCGTCGCACACGATGAGGTTCTCGTAGAGCACGGACCCGATCGCCTGGGCCACCCCGCCCTCGAGCTGCCCGCGCAGCTGCTCGGGGTTGATGACGGTGCCGGCATCGGCGCCGTGCACCGAGTGCAGAATGCGCACCTCTCCCGTCGCCCGAGAGACCGCGACGCGGAATCCCTGGGCATTGAACGCGACCGATCGCGGCGTGCCGTCGTTGCTCGCCTTCTGCGTCACCTGGCCGGTGCGCGGCGCGAGCGCCTCGACGAGCTCGCGGAACCCGACGCGCCGCGGCTGCCCGGAAGCAGAGGTCGTCGCCGCACCCTGCGGCGCCGCGACGACCCCGTCGGCATCCAGCACGCAGGCCGCCGCCTCGACGCCGAGCGCCGCCGCCCCCGCCTCGATCAGCCGATCGCGCAGCCCGAGCGCGGCCGAGTGCACAGCGCGCCCCGCCACGACGGTCCCCGCAGAGCCGAACGCGCCGGTGTCGTACCCGGTGACATCCGTGTCCGACTGGCGCACGCGCACGCGCGAGGCGTCCGTGTTCAGCGCGGTCGCCGCGAACTGCACGTGCGCTGTCGTCGTGCCGTTCCCGAACTCGCTCGTGCCGACAGAGACCACGTAGGTCCCGTCGTGACCGACGCTCACGGATGCCTCGGCGAAGTGGCCCCGGGGCGGCAGCGTCGCGATCATCGCGATCGCGAGCCCCGTGCCCTCGGCCCACTCCGGCCCCGACGGCCGGCTGACGGTCGTGAGCGGCAACCCGCGGGGCTCCCATGACGGCGACGCGCTTGTGGCCAGCTGCGCCTCGACCCAGTCGAGGCACTGATCGAGCCCGTAGCTGCCGATCGCGAGGTCGTCGAACGTCTCGGCGATGAAGCGGTCGTCGGCGGTGATCATGTTGCGCCGGCGCAGCTCGGCAGGCGAGAGCCCGAGCTGCAGGGCGAGCTCGTCGATCGCCGACTCGACGGCGAACATCACCTGCCCCAGCCCGTAGCCGCGGAACGCCCCTGACGGCAGGTTGTTCGTGTACACGCCCTCGACGTGCACGCGCTTCTTCCCCCAGTGGTACACCTCGGTCGACTCGGTGACCGCGTGGTGCAGAACGCCGCGCGTGTGGTTGCCGTAGGCGCCCGCGTCGGCGAGCACGTCGAGGTCGAGCGCGCGGAAGCGCCCGTCGGGGTCGGCGGCGATCGTGATCGCGAGGCGCATGGGATGCCGCGTCGGCGCGACCGACATCGTGTCGGTGCGGGTCCACTCGTACTGCACGGGCGCGCCCGTCTTCAGCATCGCGAGCAGCACGAGGTCCTCGATGAGCATCTCCTGCTTGCTGCCGAAGCCGCCGCCGACACGGCCCGTGAGCACGCGCAGCTGCTCGGGCTCGAGGCCGAAGACGTGCGCGAGCTCGTCGCGCACGAGGAACGGCACCTGCGAGCTCGTGCGCAGCACGTAGCGGCCGCCGTCGTCGACCCACCCGCGCGCGGCGGGCGTCTCCATCGCGATGTGCGTGACCCGATGCGTCCGGTAGGTCCCGCTGTAGCTGTGAGGGGCGGATGCCAGCGCCGCCTCGACCTCGTCGCGGGGGTCGCCCTCGTCGAAGGCGATCACGAGGTTCCGCGTCGCGTCGTCGACGCGGTCGGCCGGGGTGCGCTCGGGGTGCAGCAGGGGCGCACCCTCGCGCCGCGCCTCGTCGGGGTCGTACACCGCGGGAATCAGCTCGTAGCCGACCTCGATCAGCGCGCACGCCTGCTCGGCGATGCGCCGCGACTCGGCGACGACGGCGGCCACGCGCTGGCCGCGGAACCGCATGACGGTGTCGATGACGAGCTGGTCGTCGGGGTCGTCCTCGCGGTGCTCGTGCCGCGCAGACGAGAACCTCACGGTCGGCGAGTCCTCGGCGGTCAGCACGGCGCGCACGCCGGGCAGCGCGAGTGCACGCGAGGCGTCGAGGTGGACCACGCGCGCGTGAGCGTGCGGGCTTCCGAGCACCGCGAGGTGCAGCATCCCCTCGGGCGGGTCCTTGTCGAGGGTGTACGCCTCTTCGCCGCTCACCACCCGGCGCGCGGCGGGCGGCGCGACCGCCTGGCCGTAGGCCGGGTCGCCGTTGCTGATGCCGGCCGGCGCCGTGTTGCGGGTGCCGGCGATGGCATCGCCGATCGCGCGGTAGCCGGTGCAGCGGCACAGGTTGCCCTTGAGCGCCTGCGGCAGATCCGCGAGCTCCTCGTCGCCGAGGGTCGACGCCATGACGACGAAGCCCGGCGTGCAGTAGCCGCACTGGTAGCCGCCCGCCGCCACGAAGCGCTCCTGCACGGGCGCCGGCTCGTCTGCCGTGCCGATGCCCTGCACCGTCGTCACCTCGCGGCCGTCGGCTCGGTGGGCCGGGATGATGCACGAGTTCACGGCGCGCCCGTCGAGCAGCACGGTGCATGCGCCGCAGTCGCCCGCGTCGCAGCCGCGCTTGACCTCATAGTGGCCGAGCTCGCGCAGCACCGTGCGCAGCACCTGGCCCGGCTGCGCCTCGATGTCCTGCGAGCGCCCGTTGACCGTGATCCTCACGCGGCGGCCCCCTCCAGCTCGGAACGCACGTCCTCGGCGAGCCGCACGGCCATCGCGCGCCGCCACGCCGGCGTTCCGTGCGGGTCGGCGAACCACTCGCCGAGGTCGCGCACGGCGTCGGCGAGCTCGCCCTGCTCCGGCATCCGCTCGAATCTCAGCGCACCGGGCCGCGTGCGCGCGCCGGCGATGACGATGACGGTGCGGCCGGATGCCTCGCGCCGCCCCGCCGCGTACACGCCCGCGCGGCCCAGCGGCGAAAGCGCCGCCTTGCGCCATGCGGTGCGGGCCGCGAGCGAGGAGGCGGGCACGTCGATCGCCCTCACCAGCTCGCCCGGCGCGAGAGCGGTCTGCCCGACCCCGGTGACGAAGTCGGCCGCGGCGATGCGTCGCTTGCCGCCCGGCCCCCAGACCTTGACGGATGCGTCGAGCGCGGCGGCGAGCACGGGCACGGGGCTCGCGGGGGCCGCGAAGCACAGGTTCCCGCCCACGGTCGCCGTGCGCCAGACCTTCGCGCCGGCGAGGAACGAGCGCACCGCCTCGGCGAACACGGGCCGGGCCGTGCCGCCGAGCTCGGCCGAGATGCCGTGCAGCTCCTCGAGGGTGCAGGTCGCGCCGATGCGCAGACCGCCGTCGGGTCGTCGCTCGAGCGACCGCCACCCCATCGACATCAGGTCGACCACCCCGGTCACGGCGGGCTGGGGCTCGCTGTAGAGCCAGGTGCCGCCCCCGAGGAACACCTCGCCGGGGGCGAGGGCGAGCTCGTCTCGGCTGCGCGGCGTGCGCACGGAGGCCACCTGGATCAGATCCATTGGAGTACTCAATCACGCCCGGCCGCCGCGGGCGCAGTCGACGCAACAGCGGCGCGCCGCGGGCGTCAGCGGCGGTGGTCGCCGCCCGCGATCTGGTCGAGGGCGTGCCGGTAGAAGCCGTCGAGCACCTCGAGGCCCTCGCGCACGGCGCCCGCGGAGCCCGGCAGATTCACGATCAGGGTGCGGCCGGCGACGCCCGCCACGCCGCGGCTCAGCAGGGCGTGCGGCGAATGGGCGGCCCCGACGCGCCTGAGCTCCTCGCCGAAGCCCGGGAGCTCGAGGTCGAGGACCGCGCGGGTGTGCTCGGGCGTGCGGTCGCTGGGGCCGATGCCGGTGCCGCCCGTCGTGACGACGATGCGCAGCCGGGCCGAGACCGCGCCGCGCAGGGCCGCCTCGACCCCGGGCCCGTCGGGCACCACCCGCCGCGAGGTGTCGAAGCCGCGCTCGGTGAGCCACTCGTGGATGATCGGCCCGGTCGCATCGGCATAGACGCCGGCGGCCGCCCGGGTCGACACCGTGAGAGCGAGCGCGGTCATACCTCGCGCCGATCGTCCGAGCGCCACGGGCCCGACTTGCCCCCGTCCTTCTCGAGCACGCGCACCTCGGCGATGACCGCGCCCTTGTCGACGGCCTTGATCATGTCGTAGACGGTGAGCGCGGCGACCGAGACCGCGGTCAGCGCCTCCATCTCGACGCCCGTGACGCCGACGGTCTTCACCGTCGCGCGGATCTCGATGCGATCGCCGACAGGGGCCAGCTCGACGTCGACGCCGGTGATCGGCAGGGGGTGGCACAGGGGCACGAGCTCCGGCGTCTTCTTCGCCGCCATGATCCCTGCGATGCGCGCGACGGCGAGCGCCTCGCCTTTCGGCAGGCGACCCTGCGCGACGAGCTCGACCACGTCGGGCCGGGTGACGACGGCGCCGAGCGCCACGGCGCGGCGCGCGGTGATCTGCTTCTCGCTCACATCGACCATGTGCACGGCGCCGTCGGCTCGCAGATGCGTGAGCCCCTGCGAGCTCGCGGTCTCGGCGGGCTCGTCACTCATCGATCCTCCAGACCTCCACGGATTCCCCTGCGTCGAGGTGGTCGACACCGACCGGCACCTGCACCAGGGCATCGGAACGAGCGTACGCCGCCAGCAGATGCGAGCTCGGGCCGCCGACGAGCTCGACGGTCTGATCGGCCGTGATGCGCCCGCGGCGCACCTGGTGCTTGGCGACGGGGGAGTCGAGGGATGCCGCGAGCGGCAGCCGCAGCACGGGGCGCGGCCCGCGCAGCAGCGGCCGCAGGAACAGCTCGAACGAGACGAGCGCGCTCACGGGGTTGCCGGGGAAGCAGAGCACGGGGGTCGGGAAGCCGGACACGGTGATCGCCCCCAGACCCTGGGGCCCGCCGGGCTGCACGGCGACGGAGTCGAAGGTCAAGCCGAGCGGCGCGAGTGTGTCGCGCACGACCTCGTGCGCGCCCGCGCTCACCCCGCCGCTCGTCACGACGAGCTCGACGGGGCCCGCCGCCTCGAGCGCCATCCGCAGATGGCCAGGGTCGTCGCTGTAGACGCCGGTGGCGAGCGCCACCCCGCCCGCGAGCGTGATCGCCGCCGAGAGCGAGACGGCGTTCGCGTCGTAGATCGCCCCGGGGCGCAGCGGCTCGCCCGGCTCGGCGAGCTCGGCTCCCGTCGAGATGACGAGCACGCGGGGCCGGGCCCGCACCGGCACCGTCGTGACGCCCGACGCGGCGAGCGCGCCGAGCTGTGCGGGGCCGAGCGCGGTGCCCGCCGTGAGCAGCACACCGCCCGCGGCGAGGTCGCTGCCGCGTGGCCGCACGAATGCGCCGGGCTCGATCTGCGCCCGCAGCTCGATCGCGTCGCCGACGGCGGCGAACTCGCCGGGGCGGCCGACGGCCTCGACCGGGACGACGGCATCGGCGCCGAGGGGCAGGGGGGCGCCCGTCATGATCGCAGCGGCACCGTCTTCGAGCTGCCTGATCGGGTCGCCCGCGGCGATGTGGCCCGTGATGCGCAGCGAGCGCCCCGTGCTCGCCTCGCCAAGCCCGTCGGAATCGGCCGCGCGCACGGCGTAGCCGTCCATCTGCGAGTTGTCGAACGGCGGCAGATCGATCGGGCTCGTGACGTCGGCGGCGAGCACGCGGCCGAGCGCCGCGCCCGTCGGCACCTGCTCGGTCATCGGCCGCCAGTGCGACGCGATGAGAGCGCGGACGGCGGCCTGGTGCTCGGCGACGGTGGTCATGAGACCACGCTATGCCGTCCTGCCGCGCCTGCTTCGCCGTGACAAGCCCGTCAGACGACGGCGTCACACGATGCGGCGCGCGGGCCGATCGACCGCCGCGGACGCCCAGGCGGCGAGCATTTCGGTGGACTCGGTCACGACGCCCAGATGCAGTGACACCATGGATAGCGCGGCGCGCTCCAGTCCCTCGTCGGTGCCGCGCACCAGGTCCGACAGCACGGTCACCCGGTACCCGAGGTTCGATGCGTCGAACGCGCTGTTGAGCACGCAGCAGTCCGCCATGATGCCGTCGAGCGCCACTGCGCGGACGCCCATCTGGCGGAGCAGGAAGTCGAGGTCCGTCGGGTAGAACGCGGAGAGCCGCTTCTTTCCGGTCACGATCTCGTCCTGTGGCTCGACCTCGGTCACGAAGCGCGTCCACCGGCTGCCGGCGAGCGCATGGTCAGGGGCTCCCGGGATCGGTCCGACGTGCTGCGGGAAGGTCGTCCTCCACGCGCTGTCGGACGTGCCGCGGACGTCGTCGATGCCGGAGGCGCGGAGCTCGGATCGAACGTGCACGACCGGGACTCCGAGCGCGCGAGCCGCCCGGTGGAAGTCGTCGATCGGTCGGACAATCGACCGGCCGCGAGGCGCGGGGCACGGGCAGTCTGGGTCCTCCGACAGGTGGCCCTGGTGCATGTCGATCGAGACGATCGCGGTGTGAGCGGGATCGAACCAGTCGCGAAGTGCCCCCTGCGGATCGGCGCTGCGCACAGTGCCGTGGACGCTGATCGTGGTCATGCGGGGGTGTTCCCTTCAGTGCGGGTGACGATGGGCGCGATCAGCCTTCGCGGATGTCCGCGACGAGCGAGGAGCGGTCGGACGCCGTGGTTGATCGCCCCGTGCAGGCCCAGCAGCAGGAACATGCCCATCATCATCGGGCTCGTCACGACGGTGGCGACCGACGACGGCAGCGCCGAGGAGATCGCGGTGGGGATGAACTGGGAGCCGAGGGCGACGATGAAGGCAACGGCCCCGACGGCGAGGTTCAGGTCGTCCCAGCGCACCGCGGCGAGCATCTGGATGCCGCTCACCGCGATGATCCCGAACAGGATCGTCGTCGCCGCGGACAGGACCGGACCGGAGATCCCGGCGAGGAACAGGCTGACCGGCGGAAAGAAGGCCAGCGCAACGGCGATACCGCCCGCGGTCATCGTCACGAATCGGCTGCCGACTCCTGAGACCCGGACGATCCCCGCGTTCTCGGGATACGACGTCGTGCCGATGCCGCCAAAGAGCGCACCGAGGACGGTGCCGGTGAACTCGGCGAAGAGGCCGCGGTTCACCCGGGCGGTGTCAACGGTTTCGCCACCCCAGCTCGCGATCATCGTGTACATCCCCATCGATTCGGTTCCAGCCTGGAGGAACGCGACGAGCATCAGGACGACGACGGGCAGAGAGACGCCGAACCCGTACGGCAGAAGGTGCGGTGCGCCGACCAGAGATGCTGCGGAGAGGTCGGGGAACGACCACTGCCCGACGAGGAGCGCGACGACGCTGCCGCCGACGATGCCCCAGAAGACGGCCCCGCGCTTCAGGATGCCGGTGCCGAGGACCAGGCACAGCAGGACGATCAGCCCGGTCGCGACCGTGACGAGCAGCGCGAGCACGCCGTAGGACGGGGATCCGGACGTGCCGAACCACCCGCCGGCCCCGATCGACGCGAGCTGCGCCCCGATGATCACGAAGAGCGTGCCGAGGACTATAGGCGAGGACACGAACGCACTGACGTGCCCGAACAACCCGAAGCGCTTGAGCGGGATCGTCAACAGCATAAAGACGAGGCCCGCGATCGCCATCGACCCGAAGGCCGTCCCGAGGCCGTAGGCGGCGCCCGAGGAGATGATCGCAACCATAAACGCGGCGGTCGGACCCTGGACGATCGGGAGCTTCAGCACGCGGCTGGACTGCAGGATCGTCACCAATCCGGTGAGCAGGAAGCACGCCTGGATCATCAGTGCAACCTGGTCGGAGGACAACTTCAGCGCGGAGCCGATGACGTTCGGGAAGACCCAGATGCCCGTGAGCGCGAGGAGGTGCTGCACGGCGAAGAGCGCGGTGCGGCCGGCTGGCAACCGTTCGCTGAAGCCCACCGACAGAACGGGAGGCGCCGAAGCGTCGGTGGGCGCGGGAGGGGGAGCGGCATGCGTGGTCATCAGGTGTCCTCTGCGGGAGTCCTCGGGGAATGGGGTAGATTTCACTCTGATGGGAAAAATTACGTCCACATTGTTGCAGCTGTGTTTCCCCGTGTGAACGCGTGTGAACACTGCGCGGGGGTTGTCGTAGACAGGCGTGCGACTACGAAGATGGACGCATGCAAGCATCGACCCCGGCGAGCGCGGACGGGACCGCGACGACGACACCGAGGCCGGACGACGACGACCTCGACGCGGTCGTCGCCGGCATCGGCGAGCGGATCCGGGCGCTCCGCCTGAAGAACGAGCTGACACTCCAGGACCTCGCCGAGCGCACGTCGCTGAGCCTGTCGATGCTGAGCACTGTCGAGCGTGGCCGGACGACGGCGTCGCTCGGAACCCTCCATGCCATCGCTCGGGCGCTCGGGGTGCAGATCACCACGCTCTTTGCGCAGAGCGGTGCGGACGACTCGCCGATCGTCGAGTTCCGGGACCAGATCCGCGACGTCACGGACGGGGGCCTGCACCGGCGTACCGCCGCGTATCGTGCTGACCTCGGGATCGAGGTCTACGTAGACGACTTCGAGCCGCACACGTCGCACGCACGGACGCCGTCGCAGCACCCAGGCGATGAGATCGGCGTGGTCCTCGAGGGTGAGCTCGAACTGCAACTCGGCGGCGAGATCTTCGCCGCCGCAGCGGGGGACGTCGCCCAGTTCAGTGCTCGGCGCGCGCACCTCGTGAGCAACGTGTCAGACCGTCCGGCGCGGGCGGTCTGGATCAACCTCCGCCGGCTGTGACGAGGTCCGGCGTCGGCTTGCTTCCTTCGCCGTTGAACGCGTCGAGCAGCTCGGCCCGCACGGCGCGGCGCCACGGCCGCCCGGCGGCGAACACGACGACGAGCGCGAGGACGACGAGCAGCAGCGACAGCGCGACGGCGGCGTCGGGGTCGAGGTTGTTCTGCAGGTAGATCTCGAGCGGCAGCGTGCGCGTCACCCCCTGCAGCGAGCCGGCCACGGTGATCGTCGCGCCGAACTCGCCGAGCGCGCGCGCGAACGACAGTACGGTGCCCGAGACGAGCGCGGGGCCGAGGCTCGGCAGCGTGATCTTGAGCAGCACCTGCGTGCGGCTCGCGCCGTAGGCGAAGGCGATCTCGTCGTGCGCCGCGGTGACGGTGCGCAGTGCGCCCTCGAGGCTGATGACGACGAAGGGAAGCGAGACGAACGACTGCGCGAGCACGACCGCCGCGGTGGAGAAGGGCACCTGCAGCCCGAGACCCTGCAGCGCCGGCCCGAGCAGGCCGCGGCTGCCCACCGTGTAGAGCAGCGCGAGGCCGCTGACCACAGGCGGCATCACGAGCGGAACGAGCACGAGGGCGCGCGCGATGCTCTGCCCGCGAAAGCGCCCCCGCGCGAGCACGACGGCCATGGGCACCCCGAGCACGACGCAGACGAGCGTAGAGAGCAGAGCCGTCTCGACGCTGAGACGCAGCGCGTCGAGCGACGACGTCGAGGTGATCAGCCGCCCGAAGCGCGGCCAATCGACGTGGGCGACGATCGCGACGAGTGGCAGCAGCACGAACAGGGCGCCGATGCCGGCGGGAATCCAGAGCCATGCGGGGTACGAGCGTCGCCCCGCCGGCCCGTGCGCGCTCACGTCGGCGGGGCGCCGAACCCGGCGGCGGCGAGCACCTTCTGGCCGGGCGCGCCGGTGACGAACGCGATGAACTTCTTGGCGAGCGCGGCATTCGCCGCGTTCGCGGTCTGCGCGATCGGATAGGTGTTCACGGCGCTGCGCGCCTCGGGGAACGCGACTCCGGTGACCTTCGCGCCCGCGCCCTTCACGTCGGTGACGTAGACGACGCCGGCATCCGCATCGCCGCTTTCGACCTTCGCGAGCACGTCGCCCACGTTCTGCTCTTCGCTGATGGGTTTCAGCGAGACGCCGGTCGCCTTCTCGACCGCCGCCGTCGCGTTGCCGCACGGCACGCCGTCGGCGCAGACGTCCACCCTGATTCCCGGCCGGGCGAGGTCGGCCCAGCCCGCCAGGTGGTGGGGGTTGCCCGGGGCGGTCGCGATCTCGAGCACATTGCTCGCGAAGTCGATCGGATTCCCCGCGATCAGCTTCTGCGCCAGGGCCGTCTGCATGTTCTTCTCGTCGGCGGAGGCGAGGACGTCGGCCGGGGCTCCCTGAGACAGCTGCGTCACGAGCGTCGAGGTGCCGTCGTAGTCGAATCGCACCGTCACGCCGGGGTTCGCCTTCTCGAACGCCTTCCCCAGCGTGTCGAAGGACGCCGTGAGGCTCGTCGCCGCGAACACGGTGAGGGTCTGCGGCGCCGCCGAGGTCGCGGGCTTCGAATCGTTGTCGGATGCCCCGGCCGAGCAGCCCCCGAGCAGCAGCGCGGCGGCCACCGCCGTGGCCGCGAGCGCCGGCCGGCGCCTCATCGCGCGGCCCCCGTCGTCTCGACGCTCACATTGGTCGCCTTGACGACGGCCGTGGCGAGCGTGCCGACCTCGAGCCCCAGCTCGGTCGCCGCCTCGGCGCTGATCAGCGAGACCACGCGATGGGGGCCGGCCTGGATGTCGATCTGGGCCATGACGCCGTCGAGCTGGACCCGGGTGACGATGCCGACGAAGTGGTTGCGCGCCGAGCTCAGCACGGGTGAGCTCTCGGGCGCCGTCTTCGCCCGCTCGGTCGCGAGCCGGGCGAGGCTCGCGCCGTCGACGGTCTGGGGTCCATCGGCGGCCGCGCTCGCCTCGAGCTCGCCGCGCTCGACGAGGCGGCGCACGGTGTCGTCACTTACGCCGAGAAGCGCGGCGGCCTCGGAAATCCGCAATTGCGTCACAATGCAGACTCTAGTGACGCAATTGCGGAATGTCTCAGGCCTCGGGGGTGAAGGCGAGCGAGATGGAGTTCATGCAGTAGCGGTCGCCCGTCGGAGTCCCGAACCCGTCGGGGAACACGTGCCCCAGGTGCGAGCCGCAGTTCGCGCAGCGCACCTCGGTGCGCACCATGCCGAGCGAGCGGTCCTCGATCAGCTCGACGGCCTCGGGGCGCACGCTCTCGTAGAACGACGGCCAGCCGCAGCCCGAGTCGAACTTGGTGCCGCTCTTGAAGAGCTCGGCGCCGCACGCCGCACAGGTGTAGATGCCGGCGCGCTCCTCGTCGAGCAACTCGCCGGTCCACGGCCGCTCGGTCGCGGCCTGGCGCAGCACCGCGTACTGCTCGGGGTCGAGCTGCTCGCGCCACTCGGCGTCGCTCTTGCTGACCTTGTAGTTGGTGGACGAGACGTCTCCCATGCCGGTTCCTCTCTGCTCTTGTGAAGCTGACCTCTAAGTAAACTCGCCCGAGTGTCAGAAAGTTCCGTGATCGTCAGGCCGTTCAGCGAGCTCAGCGCTCGCGAGTTCTATGAGATCGCGAAGCTGCGCACCGATGTCTTCTTCGTCGAGCAGCGCGTCGATGAGACCGAGCTCGACTATCGCGATCTCGAGGCCGCGACGCGCCACTACTGGGTCGCCGCCGAGGACGGCTCGGTGCTCGCCTACCTGCGCACGCTCTGGGACGACGAGCCCGAGCACCGCGCGGCGCACATCGTGGTCGGGCGGGTCGTGACCAGGGCGGATGCCAGGGGAAAGGGCCTCGCCAGTCGATTGCTCGCCGCCGCGATCGCCGCCAATCCCGGCCAGGACATGGTGCTGCACGCGCAGGAGTACGCTCAGCCGCTCTATGCCAAGGCCGGGTTCGAGCCCTTCGGCGACGTCTACCTCGAGGCGGGCATCCGCCACATCGGCATGTATCGGCAGGCAGGCGGCGCAGAAGACGCGCCCATCGGCGTTGCCGGCCGGCCCGCGGCCCTGTGATCGCTAGCCTGTGCCCATGCCGCGCGCCGAGCTGACCGACCTCGAGGTCGCCGTTCTGGACTTCGAGCGGGAGTGGCTGCAGGGGCCCGCGGCGAAGGAGCAGGCGATCCGCTCTCAGTTCGGGCTTTCCGGCGCCCGTTACTATCAGATTCTCGGTCGGCTGATCGATACCCCTGCTGCACTCGCCTACGACCCCCTTCTCGTGCGGCGGCTGCTGCGGCAGCGGGACGAGCGACGCGAAGCCCGCGCCGCCCGCACCCGGCCGATCGACTGACCCGCCGCGGAACCCCCGCCCCACAAAAGGACAGACCCCAGCGCGCATGGCCCAGCAATTCCCGAAGGACCGCTTCGACGTGGTCCCGACCGACCTCGAGCGCGTCGGTGCTCACCGCGCGCCCCGTCGTCGGGGGCAGGGCCTGCTGTGGCTCGTCTGGTGCCTCGTGGCCGTTCTCGTCATCGTCGGCGCCGGGTGGGTCTACCTGCACCTGCTCGACAGCAACGTCGGGCACTCCTCCGACTCGCAGCCCACGATCACCGAGACGGCGACGCCCCAGGGAACCGGGACCGGGTCGGCGAGTCCGACGCAGACGGCCACCGCTACGCCGACGCCGACTGCGACCATCGTTCCCTCCGCCCAGCTGAGCGTGCTGAACGGCACCGGCCGGGCCGGTCTCGCCGCGAGCGCCGCCACGAAGCTGAAGGGCGCCGGCTGGGCGACGATCTCGACCGGGAACGCGCCGCAGGACGCCGCGACCACCGCCGTGTACTACTCGGACCCGGCGCAGCGCGGCGTGGCGCTCGGCGTGGCCCAGTCGCTCGGCGTGGCGACGGTCACCCAGTCCGACCAGTTCGCGGGCGCAGGGGCGGTCGTGACGGTGGTGCTCGGAGCCGATTACTCGGGCTGAATCGGGCCGGGTATTTCGTCGATATGACGGGACCCTGTCGGGGCCGTAACTTTTTGACCGATCGACGTCGATTTTCGAATCCGCCCTCCATGCCATGGCTACGATCGTGGCCACAGTGATGCGACGAAGTGCGCGCGTCCAGCAACACGCAATGGAGAAACGATGGCGAATGGAACCGTGAAGTGGTTCAACGCTGAGAAGGGCTACGGCTTCATCACCGTCGATGGCGGGGGACAGGACGTGTTCGTCCATTACTCGGCGATCGACATGAGCGGGTACAAGAGCCTCGAGGAAGGCCAGCAGGTCGTCTTCGAGGTCGGCACCGGCTCGAAGGGCCCTCAGGCGGAGTCCGTGCGGCTCGCCTAGCGCGCAGCTTCTCGTACTTACCAGGAGCCGCTCGGCATCGCGCCGGGCGGCTCTTTGCGTGCCGGGCAGCTTCTGGTCGCCATTGCCCTGTGTGACGGATGCCCCGTCATTTCTTGCACTCGTGTGGTGAGAGTGCCAGAATCGCTCTTGGCACTCGTGCGATTTGAGTGCTAACGACATCTTTCGCTGCTACGTCCGGGAGGGACGAGAAACAACCATGGCAAAGATCATTGCTTTCGACGAGGAGGCGCGTCGCGGCCTCGAGCGCGGTCTGAACACGCTCGCCGACGCCGTCAAGGTGACGCTTGGCCCCCGCGGCCGCAACGTCGTCCTCGAGAAGAAGTGGGGCGCCCCCACGATCACGAACGACGGTGTTTCCATCGCCAAGGAGATCGAGCTCGACGACCCGTACGAGAAGATCGGTGCCGAGCTCGTCAAGGAGGTCGCGAAGAAGACCGACGACGTCGCGGGTGACGGCACGACCACCGCGACGGTTCTCGCCCAGGCGCTGGTCCGCGAGGGCCTTCGCAACGTCGCCGCCGGCGCCGACCCGATCAGCCTGAAGAAGGGCATCGAGAAGGCCGTCGCGGCCGTCACCGAAGAGCTCATCGCCGGCGCCAAGGAGGTCGAGACCAAGGAGCAGATCGCTGCGACCGCGTCCATCTCGGCCGCTGACCCCGAGATCGGCGAGCTGATCGCCGAGGCGATCGACAAGGTCGGCAAGGAGGGCGTCGTCACCGTCGAGGAGTCGAACACCTTCGGCACCGAGCTCGAGCTGACCGAGGGCATGCGCTTCGACAAGGGCTTCCTGTCGCAGTACTTCGTCACCGACCCCGACCGCCAGGAGGCGGTGTTCGAGGAGCCCTACATCCTCATCGCCAACCAGAAGATCAGCAACATCAAGGACCTGCTGCCGATCGTCGACAAGGTGATCCAGGCCGGCAAGCAGCTGCTGATCATCGCCGAGGACGTCGACGGCGAGGCCCTGGCCACGCTGATCGTCAACAAGATCCGCGGCATCTTCAAGTCGGTCGCCGTCAAGGCCCCCGGCTTCGGCGACCGCCGCAAGGCCCAGCTGCAGGACATCGCGATCCTGACCGGCGGCCAGGTCATCTCCGAGGAGATCGGCCTCAAGCTCGAGAACGTCACGCTCGACCTGCTCGGCCAGGCCCGCAAGGTGGTCATCACCAAGGACGAGACCACGATCGTCGAGGGTGCCGGTGACGCCGACCAGATCGCCGGCCGCGTGCAGCAGATCCGCAACGAGATCGAGAGCACCGACAGCGACTACGACCGCGAGAAGCTGCAGGAGCGCCTCGCCAAGCTCGCCGGCGGCGTGGCCGTCATCAAGGCGGGCGCGGCCACCGAGGTCGAGCTCAAGGAGCGCAAGCACCGCATCGAGGACGCCGTCCGCAACGCCAAGGCCGCTGTGGAAGAGGGTGTCGTCGCCGGTGGCGGTGTCGCCCTGATCCAGGCGGGCGCCAAGGCGTTCGACAAGCTGCAGCTGACGGGCGACGAGGCCACCGGTGCCAACATCGTCAAGGTCGCCATCTCGGCCCCGCTCAAGCAGATCGCCACCAACGCCGGCCTCGAGCCGGGTGTCGTCGCGGCCAAGGTCGCCGAGCTGCCCGTCGGCCACGGCCTCAACGCCGCGACCGGCGAGTACGGCGACCTGCTCGCCCAGGGCATCCTCGACCCGGCCAAGGTCACCCGCTCGGCGCTGCAGAACGCCGCGTCGATCGCCGGCCTGTTCCTCACGACCGAGGCCGTCGTCGCCGACAAGCCCGAGAAGGTCGCGGCCCCGGCCGCCGACCCGACCGGCGGCATGGACTTCTAAGTCCGCACCGCGTCAACGTCTCTGAAGAGAACGACGTAACCAGCGAAGAGGGGCGCTCCCGCACGGGGGCGCCCCTTTCGTGTGCCCGGGATGTGTCACATGCCCGGCGCGGTTCAGAGCCCCGCGGCGAACATCTGGTAGTTCCGCAGCTCGCTCTCCTGATACTGCTGGGCGGCCGAGGCGAGCACCTGCTGCAGCTGCGCCATCTGCGTCTCGATCGTGCGCTGCGTGGTCGTCCAGTTGGCGAGCACCTGCTGGAAAGCGCTTGCGGCCTGGCCCGACCACGAGCCCTGCAGTGCGGTGAGCGTCGCGGTCAGGTGCGCCGCATCGCCGCGCAGCTGCTCGAGCGTGGCCTGGGCGGAACGGGTTGCGTCGAGCACCGCGGTGCTGTCGACCTGGAACGTCGTCATGGCTTCCTCCGTGAGTGGTGTGGAGACAACGGATGCCGTGACGCTAGCCCGGCCGCGGAATCCGCCATCGCCGAGAAGCCGTGGATTGTGCACAGCCGGCCGCCCTCGCCGGCTGTGCTGGGGAAGACGGCTCAGGCGGCGCTGTCGGCGAGCGGCAGCGAGACGCGGAACGTGGCGCCGCCGCCGGGCGTTTCGACGACGTCGACCGAGCCCCGGTGTGCGTGCACGATCGAGGTCACGATCGCAAGGCCGAGGCCGCTGCCGCCGGTCTCGCGCGTGCGCGAGGTGTCGGCGCGCCAGAAGCGCTCGAAGATCTTGTCGCGGATCTGCGGCGGGACGCCCTCGCCGTGGTCGACGACCTCGACCGACGCGCGCCGCGTCTCGAGGTCGGCGGAGACGCGGATCTCGATCGGCGAGCCGTCCGGCGTGTAGCGCACCGCGTTTCCGATGAGGTTCGCGATCACCTGCCGCAGCTTGTTCTCCTCGCCCATGACGAGCGCCGGAATGGTGTGCGGCTCAGGAATGTCCTCGAGCTCCAGCGGCATCGTCTCGGCCATCGCGATCTCCTCGGCGCGGCGCCCGCCGCGGCGGCGCAGGCGCGCAAGCGCCGTAGCCGTGAAACCGATCGGCCCGGTCGGGCCGTTCCCTGGCTCGCCGGCGGTTCGCTGCGGCAGGCGGATGCCGCTGCGCTGCGCCACCCGCGTCAGGCCCGTCGCCGCCTGCTGCGGCGGCTGCGCACCGACGACCGGCAGCACCTGGGTCGGCGTCGGGTCCTCGCTGGCGGAGGGGCCGGGGGCGGGCGGCGGTGCGGGCGGCAGCTCGACGAGGACGCCGAACTGCCGGGTGGGGTGCGCGGCACGGGCATCCATCGCCGCGTCGTACGCGAGCGGCAGCAGGTCGACCTGCGCGAGCTGCAGGGGGCGCGTCTCGTCGAGGCGCGCCAGTTCGAGCAGGTCCTCGACGAGGCCGCCCATGCGCAGTGCCTCTTTCTCGATGCGCTCCATGGCGCCGGCGACGGCCGCCTCGTCCTGCAGGGCGCCCATACGGTACAGCTCGGCGTAGCCGCGCACGGACACGAGAGGGGTGCGCAGCTCATGACTGGCGTCGCCCACGAAGCGGCGCATCTGCTCGATGGTCCGCGCGCGGTCTTTGAAGGCGCGGTCGATGCGCGACAGCATCGTGTTGAGCGAGCGGTTGAGGCGGCCGACCTCGGTGTTCGGCTCGGCGCCGCCGAGGCGCTGGCTGAAGTCGCCGTCGGCGATCGCGGCCGCGGTGCGCTCGACCTGCCGCAGCGGCGCGAAGGTGGTGGTGACCAGCATGCGGGTGAGCACGGCGCCCACCACGACCACGATGACGCCGAAGCCGAGGAAGATCGTGAGGTACGCCGCCATCAGCACGTCGATCGACCCCGTCGACGTGGCGACGATGGCCGAGCCGGGCTGATTGTCGGCCGAGTAGCTGACCGTCACGCAGCGCGCACGGTACTGCACGGTGCCGTCGTTGCTAGCCAGGTTGAAGCTGTCGCCCGCGTGGCAGGCCTTCGCGAGCTCGCTCGAGAGACTCGTGCTGACGGCGGGCCGAAGCGAGCTCGCCTTCGACCGCCAGTTGTAGCCCAGGAGCTTGCCGTCGGCGTCGTAGATGGCGAGGAAGTAGGTGCTCGACTCGCCGTCGGGGCTGACCTGGTCATTGCCCTGCGACTCGCTGTCGAGCATGGCGTTGATGCTCGACGAGGTCGACGCCGCCTCGAGCTGCTGGTCGAGCTGCGAGATCAGCACGGGCTTGAACAGCAGCGTGGTGCCGATACCCGTGAGCAGCAGGCCGAAGGTCAGCACCAGCACGGTCACTCCCGTGATCTTCGTGCGCAGCGATACGGCGTTCCACGCTGCAAGAAGTGACCGGTGCATAGGTGACGAAAGCTACTCCGGCTAACTGGGGTCGGCCTGCGTGGGCGGGGATGCCCGCCCTGCGGCATCCCTAGGCCTTGCCCGCCTTCAGCATGTAGCCGAAGCCGCGCTTCGTCTGGATCAGCGGCTCGCTCGAGTGCGCATCGACCTTCCGGCGCAGGTACGAGATGTAGCTCTCGACGATGCCGGCGTCGCCGTTGAAGTCGTACTCCCAGACGTGGTCGAGGATCTGCGCCTTCGACAGCACGCGGTTCGGGTTGAGCATCAGGTAGCGCAGGAGCTTGAACTCGGTGGGGGAGAGCTCGATCGGCACATCGCCGACGAAGACCTCGTGCGTGTCCTGGTCCATCGTGAGCTCGCCGGCGCGGATGATGGCGTCGTCGTCGGCCTGCATGGTGCGGCGCAGGATCGCCTTGATGCGCGCGACGATCTCGTCGAGGCTGAACGGCTTGGTGACATAGTCGTCGCCGCCGACCGTGAGGCCGGTGATCTTGTCTTCCGTGTCGTCTTTCGCGGTGAGGAAGAGGATCGGCGCGGTGTAGCCCGCGCCGCGGAGGCGCTTGGTGACGCCGAAGCCGTTCATGTCGGGCAGCATGACGTCGAGGATGATGAGGTCGGGCTCCTCTTCGAGCACGGCCGAGATGGCCTGCGCGCCGTTGGCGACGGCTCGAACGGCGAAGCCCGCGAAGCGGAGGCTGGTGGTCAGAAGATCGCGGATGTTCGGCTCGTCGTCGACGATCAGAATTCGAGGTCCTGCGTTCATGTCCACCATTCTCTGATGGTTTCCTGGATTCCACCAGGGAGCTGATTGAACGCCGCGTATGGGCACCGCATGCCCTGGGCGGAATAGGCTCGGAGCATGACCACTCGGCGCTTCGTGATCATCGGCGGCGGCCTGGCCGCGGCCACCGCTGCGGAGACGCTGCGCGATGAGGGCTACGACGGCGACGTCATGGTCGTCGGCTCCGAGCGCCACCTGCCCTACCTGCGGCCGCCGCTGTCGAAGGACTACCTGAACGACCCGGCGAAAGAGCCTGCCGAGACGTACCTGCACCCCTGGGACTGGTACCACGAGCACGACGTGCACGTGCTCACCGGAACCCTCGCCGTCGAACTCGACCTGGTCGACAACCAGGTGATCCTCGACGAGACGTCGTCGATCGACTTCGAGAAGGCGCTCATCGCGACCGGCGCGAAGCCGCGCCCCCTCAAGCTGCCGGGGGGTGAGGCATCCGGCGTCTACTACCTGCGCACGCTCGACGACAGCGAGGATCTGCGCGACGCGCTGCGCGAGGGCGGCCGCAAGGTCGTCGTGCTCGGCACCGGCTGGATCGGCATGGAGACGGCGGCGGCCGCACGCGGCTACGGGAACGACGTCACCGTGATCGGACGAGCCGCCGTGCCGCTCTCCGGCGGCATCGGGCCCGAGCTCGGCACCATTTACGGCGCGATCCACCGCGACCGCGGCGTGCAGTTCAAGCTGCAGCGCGAGGTGCGGGCGCTCAGGACGAGCGACGCCCCCGGCGGCCCGGTGGTCACGGGCGTCGAGACCGACAACGACGGCGAGGTCATCCCCGCAGACATCGTGATCGTGGGCCGGGGAGCCGTGCCGAACGTCGAGATCGCGGAAGACGCCGGCCTCGACGTGAAGGACGGCGTGCTGGCGTCCGCCGCCCTCGTCACCTCGCACCCGCTCGTGTACGCGGCGGGCGACGTGGCCAACCCGATGAACCCGACACTCGACCGGCGCTTCCGCAGTGAGCACTGGGCCAATGCGATCGGCAGCGGGCGGGCGGCCGCGAAGTCGATGCTCGGGCAGGACGTGGCCTACGACGACGTGCCGTACTTCTACAGCGATCAGTACGACGTCGGCATGGAGTACGCGGGCTACGCACCGCTCGCCGCCGACACGCAGCCCGTGTTCCGCGGCGACGTCGACGGCCGCGAGTTCGTGGCGTTCTGGCTCGTGGGCGGGCGGCTCGTGGCAGGCATGAACGTCAACGTGTGGGATGTCTCCGACGACATCCAGACCCTCATCCGCAGCGGTCGCACGGTCGACGTCGGAAGGCTGACCGACCCGAACGTGCCCATTCTCGAGGCATGATCTACAGCCCGCCGCTGCGCGACCCCGTGCGCCGGATCGGCGCGCGCACCTTCGACTTCTCGCGCCAGGTGGCCGTGATGGCGGTCGTGAACCGCACGCCCGACTCGTTCTATGACAAGGGCCGCACCTTCGGGCTCGATGCCGCGGTGGACGCGTGCGTCGCCGCGGCGGATGCCGGGGCCGACTGGGTCGACATCGGGGGAGTGCCGTTCGCCCCCGGCCCCGCGCTCGCCGCCGCCGACGAGATCGGGCGCGTCGTGCCGGTGATCGCCGCGGTGCGGGCCGCGAGCGACGTCGTGATCTCGGTCGACACCTTCGACGCGCGCGTCGCCCGCGCGGCGCTCGAGGCGGGCGCCGACGTCATCAACGACACCACCGGGCTGCACGACCCCGAGCTGGCGCGCGTCGTGGCCGCGACGGATGCTTCGCTGGTCGTCACCCACTCGCTGGCGGCCGCCCGCGGCGCCGGGCCGCGCACGCAGTTCGCCCGACCGAGCTATGGCGACGTGGTCGCCGAGGTCGGCGCGTTCCTGGCCGAGCGGGTCGCCTATGCGATCGACGCGGGCGTGGCACCCGACCGCCTCATCGTCGACCCGGGCCACGACCTCAACAAGAACACTCTGCAGTCGCTCGAGCTGACGCGGCGGCTCTCCGAGCTCGCCGAACTCGGCTACCCGGTGCTCGCGGCCGTGTCGAACAAGGACTTCGTGGGCGAGGCGCTGGATGCCCCACGGGGCGAGCGCGTCGAGGGGTCGCTCGCCGCAGCCGTCGTCGCGATCACGCAGGGTGCCCGCATCGTGCGGATGCACAACGTGCGCGAGTCGGTCGCCGCCGTGCGCATGACAGAGGCCATTCTGGGGTGGCGGGCGCCGGCCGGAAGGCTGGTGCACAACATGTCCGAGGTGAATCGTGACTGACGCGGGCAGCAGGGCGCGCGCATGAACGCAGAGGAGAACGCGTGACGGCTGCGCGCATCGACCGGCTGACTCCGACCGCAGTGGCCGACGCCGACGACCAGCAGCTGCTGGACTGGTACGACGAGGGGGCGGTGCACGCCGACGGCAGGCCGTGGGTGCGGCTCAACTTCGTCGCCTCGATCGACGGGGCCGTGACGCGCGACGGCACGAGCGGAGGCCTGCAGGACCCGGCCGATCACCGCGTGTTCGATCTGCTGCGCCGGCTCGCCGATGTCGTGCTCGTCGGGGCGGGCACGGTGCGCAAAGAGGGCTACGGGGCGATGCGGCTGCCCGACGAGGATGCCGCCTGGCGGGTCGCCCACGGGCGCACGCCGCAGCCGGTCTTCGCGATCGTCTCGGCAGAGCTGGGCCTCGGCCCGAGTTCGCCGATCTTCGCCGAGGCGCCCGTGCGCCCCATCGTGCTGACGACGGCCGACGCCCCCGACGACCGCTTCCAGGCGCTCAGCGAGGTCGCCGATGTCGTGGTGGCCGGCGTCGACCTCGTCGAGTCGTCGTTCCTGCTCGAGGAGTTCCAGCGGCGCGGCCTGCTGCGCGTGCACTGCGAGGGCGGCCCGACGCTCGCCGGTCTCATGCTCGCCGACGGGGCGATCGACGAGATCTGCCTGACGGTGACGGCGACGCTCGAGGGCGGCGACGCGGGCCGGGTGACCGGGGCGGTGCCCTCGGACCCGCAGGGCATGCGCCTCGCTCAGGTGCTGCGCTCGGACTCGACGCTGCTGCTGCGCTACGTCAGAGACGAAACACCGGCGTAACCGCGCACCCTTAGCCTTCGAAGCACGCGTGTCCTATCACCATGGCCTGCAGCGGCAGCGCCAGGGCGGGGACCAGAGCCTCGAACAAGGAGCACGTGATGGCCGAATCGACCCTCGACGTCGTCGACAAGAGCACGGCGGGCGCCGACGCCCGCCAATTCCATATCGGGGTCGCCCCCGGCGAGGTCTCGACCGTCGCCCTGCTGCCGGGCGACCCCTTCCGCATCCCGCTCATCGCGTCGTTCCTCGACGACGTGGTGGACGTCGCGCACAACCGCGAGCATCGCACCATCGTCGGGGTCTACAAGGGGCGCCGCATCACGGCGACCTCGACGGGCATGGGCTGCCCGTCGACGGCGATCGCCGTCGAGGAGCTCGCACGGGTGGGCGTGACCTCGTTCATCCGCGTCGGCAGCTCTGCCGCGCTGCAGCCGGGAGTCGCGCCGGGGGAGCTGCTCGTCAGTGAGGGAACGCTGCGCAACGACGGGACCACCGCCGCCTACGCGCACCCCGGATTCCCGGCCGTGCCCGACACGGAGCTCACCCTCGCGCTCGCCCGGCACAGCGAGCGGATCGCGCTCGCCGCGGGCTCGGCGTCGCACCGGGGCATCAGCGCGAGCGACGACGCGTTCTACGCGGAGACGCCCGAGTGGATCTCCGAGCTCAATCGGCTCGGCATCCTCAACGTCGAGATGGAGAGCTCCGCGCTGTTCGTCGTCGCCCGCCTGCGCGGGCTGCGGGCGGGCATGGTGTGCTCGTGCTCAAGCAACCTGGTCTCGGGAATGAGCCTGTACGGCGACACGCACGATCTGCTGCACGCGGGCTGGCTGCGCAGCATCGAGGCCGCCCTCGAGACCGCCGTGGAGCTCGAGCTGTGAGCGGCCGCGTGGTCATCGAAGGCGGCTACGTCGCCACGGTCGACGCCGCGGGCACGGAATACGCACACGGCCACGTCGTCTTCGACGGCCCGCGCATCATCGCCGTCGGCGCCGGCCCTGCGCCTCGGGCCATCGTGGCCGACGCCGAGCGCATCGACGCCGGCGGCTGTCTCGTCACCCCCGGCCTCGTCAACACGCACCACCACCTCTACCAGTGGCTCACCCGCGGGCTCGCACAGGACGACATCCTCTTCGACTGGCTCGTCGCGCTCTATCCGCTGTGGGCGCGCATCGATGCCGAGCTCGTCGGGCGCGGTGCCGCCGCAGGGCTGGCGACGCTCGCGCTCTCGGGGTGCACCACGGTCGCCGACCACCACTATGTGTTCCCCGCGGGCAGCGGCGACCACGTCGGCGCGCTCGTCACGGCGGCCCAGCAGGTCGGGGTGCGCCTGCACGCGACGCGCGGCTCGATGGACCTCGGGGCGAGCGACGGCGGCCTGCCGCCCGATTTCGCGGTGGAGAAGACGGATGCCGCGCTGGAGGCATCCGCGCAGGCGGTGGCGCGCTATCACGACCCCTCGCCTGGAGCGATGGTGCAGCTCGCGATCGCGCCGTGCTCGCCGTTCAGCGTGACGACGGAGCTGCTGCGCGAGAGCGCCGCGCTGGCGCGGTCGCTGGGCGTGCGCCTGCACACGCACGGGTCCGAGACCGTCGAAGAGGCGGCGTTCTGCGCCGAGCGCTTCGGCATGGGGCCGACGGACTATCTGGAATCGGTCGGGTGGCTCGGCGACGACGTGTGGACCGCTCACGGCGTGCACCTCGATGCCCATGACATCGCGCGCTATGCGTCCTCGGGCACCGGGGTCGCGCATTGCCCGTCGTCGAACGCGCGCCTCGCGGCGGGCATCGCGCCGGTGCGCCAGTTGCTGCGCGCCGGCGTCCCTGTGGGGCTCGGCGTCGACGGCTCGGCGTCGAACGAGTCCGGCCGCCTCGGGCCCGAGATCCGGCAGGCGGTGCTCATGGCCCGCCTGCGCGACGGGGCCGATGCCCTCGGCTCCCGCGCGGCACTGCGCATCGCCACCATGGGTGGGGCGACGGTGCTCGGCCGTGCGGCCGAGCTCGGCTCGCTCGAGCCGGGCAAGCTGGCCGACGTGGCGCTGTGGCGCATCGACGGTGTCGCGCATCTGGGCCTGCCCGACCCGGTCGCCGCGCTGGGCCTCGCCGACACCCCGCCCGTCGAGCGGCTCTTCGTCGGCGGCCGCGCCGTGGTCGCAGACGGCCGGCTGCTCACCGCCGACGAGGACGCCCTCGCGCGCGACGCAGCCGCCGCGTCACGCGAGCTCGCCGAGCGCGCCTGAGCGCGTCGTGCCGGCGCGAGCCCCGAGTCGCGCAGGCTAGGCCGCGACCGCGTCGAGAGAGCGCGCGTCGAGGATCGTGTACGAGTAGCCCTGCTCGGCGAGGAAGCGCTGGCGGTTCTGGGCGAAGTCCTGGTCGACGGTGTCGCGGGCGACGAGCGTGTAGAAGTTCGCCGAGAGCCCGGATTCCTTCGGCCGCAGCAGCCGGCCGAGGCGCTGCGCCTCCTCCTGCCGCGAGCCGAACGAGCCGGAGACCTGGATCGCCACCGTCGCCTCGGGCAGATCGACGGAGAAGTTCGCGACCTTCGAGACCACGAGCGTCTTGAGCTCGCCGGTGCGGAAGGCCTGGAACAGCCGCTCGCGCTCGTCGACGGGGGTGGCTCCCGTGAGAGACGGCGCCCCCAGGGCATCCGACAGCATCTCGATCTGGTCCAGGTACTGGCCGATGATCAGCACGCGCTCGCCCTCGTGCTTCTTCACGAGCGAGCGCACGACGTCGAGCTTGGCCGGTGCTGTCGCGGCGAGACGGTAGCGCTCGTCGTCGGCGGAGGCCGCGTACTCGAGGCGGTCGGAGGGCGGCAGGTCGACGCGCACCTCATAGCAGGCCGCCGGTGAGATGAAGCCCTGGGCCTCGATCTCCTTCCACGGCGCGTCGAAGCGCTTCGGCCCGATCAGCGAGAAGACATCGCCCTCGCGGCCGTCCTCGCGCACGAGCGTCGCGGTGAGGCCGAGGCGGCGGCGCGCCTGCAGCTCGGCCGTCAGCTTGAAGACCGGCGCCGGCAGCAGGTGCACCTCGTCGTAGACCACGAGGCCCCAGTCGAGCGCGTCGAGCAGCGCGAGGTGGGCGTACTGCCCCTTCCGCTTCGCGGTGAGGATCTGGTACGTCGCGATCGTGACCGGCTTGACCTCTTTCGTCTGGCCGGAGTACTCGCCGATCTCGTCCTCGGTGAGCGAGGTGCGGCGCAGCAGCTCGTCGCGCCATTGGCGGGCGCTCACGGTGTTGGTGACGAGGATCAGGGTCGTGGTCTTCGCGGTCGCCATCGCTCCCGCGCCGACCAGGGTCTTGCCGGCGCCGCAGGGCAGCACGACGACGCCCGAGCCGCCCTCGAAGAAGTTGTCGACCGCCTTCGCCTGGTAGTCACGCAGATGCCAGCCGTCCTCGGCGAGATCGATGGGGTGCGGGGTGCCCGGCGTGTAGCCCGCGAGGTCCTCTGCGGGCCAGCCGAGCTTGACCAGCTCCTGCTTGAGGGCGCCGCGCGCCCACGCATCGACCGCGTAGGTCTCGTCGTCGATGCGCCGCGTGAGCAAGGGGGCGATGCGCTTGGCGGATGCCACCTCGGTGAGCACCGCGTGGTCGCTGCTCCTGAGGACCAGAGCCCCCTCGTCGTCTCTCGCGATCACGAGCTTGCCGTAGCGCTCGACCGTCTCGCGCATGTCGACCGCGACCGACTGCGGCACGGGGAACTTCGAGTAGCGATCGAGGGTGGCCAGCATGTCGTCGGCCTGATGCCCCGCGGCCCGCGCGTTCCACAGCCCGAGGCGGGTGATGCGGTACGTGTGCACATGCTCAGGCGCCCGTTCGAGCTCGGCGAAAACGGCGAGATCGTGGCGGGCGTCCTCCGCCTGGGGGTGCGCGACTTCGAGCAGCACGGTGCGGTCGCTCTGGACGATGAGGGGTCCGTCAGCCATAAAGAGCGAGCCTACCCCTGAGTGGTGCGGGGAAGCTCTGCGAGGATCGGCGCAGGGCTACGGTGCGCGGACGCCCTTGATGCTCTTGAGTGGCAGGGTGCGCTCGATGTCGGCCTTGCGGTCGCGCCCGCGCAGCCGCCCGCCCCCGACGCCGGTGGGCTCGAGTAGGAACTCGAGCTCGGAGCCGTCGGGCATGCCGACGGTCACCACGAGCGGCACCCGCGCCTTGACGGCCGTCTCGAGCTGTCGCGAGAGCCACGCCTCCGGCGACTGGGCGGCCTCGGTCGCGGACGCCTCGCGCAGGTGGGCGACCAGCGCCGACGCGCGGTCGACCGTCGGCACGGCGTCCGTGGCGGGCGCGTGCCGTTTCCTGACTCCGACGATGCGGCCGGCCGGGTCTTCGGCGGCCACCGGGTAGCGGGCATCCGCCAGTGCCCAGTAGACGACGTCGCGGGGGAAGCGGGAGACGAGCTCGTGATCGGAGACGCGGGTGAAACCGAGCGAGGTGAACGCCTGGTCGACAGCGATCGCCGCGATCACCCCGGCATCCACCGAGCGCACAGAGGTGCGCACGCGCTCGTCGCCGTCGTGGGCGCGCACCCGCACGAGACCGTAGCGCTTCACGGCTTCGTCGATGAGGTAGTCGAGGGGCTGCGGGATGCCCGTGATCGAGACGCTGTTCAGGAAGGCGCGGATCGACTCGGCCGTCTCGCCGGCTCCGATCGCGCGCTCGAGGCTGGCCGCGGTGACGCGGTAGCTCGAGGCGAGGGCCCGGCTCTCGACGTCGGCCACGCGGCGCAGATGCGCATCGAGGCTGGGCACGAGCGGCCCGGGGCTCACGATGGTGAGGTCGTGCTGCAGATAGACCTTGTCGACCTCGGCGGGCAGCAGGGCGGACATCGCGGCGGCCGCCTCTGCCGGGCCGGCTTCCAGCAGCGCCGCGCCCGCGGTGCTCGGCAGTTCCGCCGCCGTGATCCCGAGGAGCTCGGCGGATGCCTCGAAGCGCTCGACCGAGCGCAGCAGCGGCTCGCCGGAGGCCGGGTAGAACCAGGCGAGCGTCTCGTGCAGGGCGCTTCCCCAACGCTGATGGGTGCGGCCGCGCAGCAGTTGGCGGATGGACGGCGGCACGGCCTCGAGCCAGGTCGTCGCGAGCGCCTGCCAGCGCTGCGCGGTCGTGCCTGAGAGCCACTGCTCGGCGGCGTCGGTCGTGAGCCACAGCGAGCCGTCGCGGGCGACCAGCCCGGCGCGCTCTGACAGCCAGACGGCGACCGGCACGGCCGGGGCGTCGACCGCCATAGCGGTCGCGAGCCGCCGGCCGTCGGGCAGGCTGAGCCCGCCCTTCTGCAGCTCGCGCGCCGGCTCGCGCTCGAGCTCGCCGAACAGCTCGGCGAACGCGGTGACCGACTGGAAGGCCCGCTCGGAGGCGAGCCGATCGGTCGCCGCGCGGTCGTCGGAGGTGGCGGGGGCGAGCGCGGCGGGCGGTGCTTCGGTCAGGAGCTGCCGTGCCCCCGGCAGACCCTCGTGCGGCCAGGCGGCCAGGCGCTCGCGCACGGCCTCGTAGGCGACCCACCCGCTCTCGCCCTGCTCGATCAGGGCACGGTCGGCGAGTGCCGCGAGGTGCTCCGCGGTGGCGGCATCCGCCTCATCGATGTCTTCGCCTGTCGTGATCGCCGCGAGCGTCGCCAGCGTGGGCCGGTCGAGGCCGGTGAGCGCGTGCTGGACAGACGGATGCTCGAGCAGCGCCTCGGCCAGGTCGAAGAAGTCGTCGATCTTCGGCCGCAGCGGCAGTCGCAGCGAGATCAGCGCCCGCAGCGCCTCATCGTCGAGGTCAGCGAGCCGGGAGGCGAGCGTGAGAGTGCTCGTCATCGTTCGCCCCGCCCCGTCGCCATGGCTACTTCGACCCGGGCCCGTTGTACTTGCGGCGTTCGACGGCACCGACCACGAAGAGCGCGATGATGCCGAGCGCCCCGAGGGGAAGCGCGAGTAGGGGGAAGAACTGCACGAAATACTGCAGCTGAGTGCTGGGTATCTTCATGCCGGCGCCACCCACGATGATCAGGACGAGGATCGCGACGACCGAGAGCCCGATCAGCGCCAGGCTGAAGAAGGCCAGCGAACGCTGCAGTCGACTAACGGGGGGACGGGTCTCGTCGGGCACGAGATAAAGGATAATTGACTTCGGTCTCGGGGCGGCCAGCCCCGTTTCGAGGTCCAGTGACACGAAAGAGGTATCGATGCCCACCGGACGGGTGAAGTTCTACGACGAGGAGAAGGGCTTCGGCTTCATCGCAGGCGATGACGGCCAAGAGGTCTTCCTGCACGCCACGGCGCTGCCCGCAGGCGTCGAGGTCCGCAGCGGAACGCGCCTTGAATACGGCATCGCCGACGGCAAGCGCGGCGCCCAGGCCCTCTCGGTGCGCGTGATCGAGGCGCCGGTCAGCCTCTCGCGCCAGCGCCGGCCGAAGGCCGACGACATGGCGGCTGTGGTCGAGAGCCTGATCCAGGTGCTCGACGGCATCGGCAACGATCTGCGCCACGGCCGCTACCCGTCGAAGTCGCACGGAACGAAGGTTGCGCAGGCGCTGCGCAAGGTCGCCGACGACCTCGAGGCGTGATGAGCGACGAGGTGCAGGCGACGGATGCCGCAGCTGAGGCATCCGCATCGGAATCCCCGGCGCCCGTCGCCGACGACGTGCTGCTGAAAGCCGTCGACGTCGCGCGCGCGGCGCTGGCCGAGATCACGCCGGCCGCCACGATCGGTGCGCCGGCCGGGCATCTCGTCGAGGGCGAGCGCGTGCTGTCCCTGCTGTTCGAGAACAGGCTGCCCGGCTACCCCGGGTGGTTCTGGACGGTGTCGCTCTCGCGCGAGGCCGACTCCGACGCGGTCAACGTGCTCGAGGCCGAGCTCATGCCCGGCGATGACGCGCTGCTCGCGCCCGACTGGGTGCCGTGGGCCGACCGGCTCGCCGAGTATCAGGCGCAGAAGAAGGCCGAGCGCGAGGCCGCCGCGGCCGCGGGCGAGCCCGAGCCCGAGGACGAGTTCGTCGCGGACGACGCCGACGAGTCGGATGAGGACGAGGACGGCGACGAGCTCGACAGCGACGACGAGCTCGATGAGTCGGACGATGAGGACGACGACTCCGACGACCTCGAGGTCGCCGACCTGCACGACTTCGACGACGAAGAGGACGACGCCGAGGTCGACGACTTCGAGTCGAGTGAGCTGCAGGGCGCGGAGGCCGCGGCCCTCGCCTCAGACGAAGAGGAGTAGATCGGCGTCTCGTGCCGGGCCCATGCCCGGCCCTGGCTCTCGCCTCGCCTCGCCTCGCCTTGCATGGTCTTGCATGGTCTTGCCCCGAAGTGTGAGTTTGGGTCGCCTGAATTCGCCGGGAACGACCCGAACCCACACTTCGGTTGATTTCGGGTGCTCCGGGTGAGGTCGGGTTGGGTTAGTTTGCTCGGAAGCCGTGACGACGCAGGATCGCGAAGACGCGCGCAAGAAACGCCTCACGATCTTCAAAGAGGTCTCTCGCGGTCACCTCGATGACGTCCCACCCGGCCGCTCTGAGGAGCTCGTTCCGCTCGATGTCGCTCAAGTAGCGGTCCCGGCCCCGGTGGCCGTCACCCTGGTACTCGAAAACGACCCCGAGCGCCACGAGCACGAGGTCCGGGTGCAGAGTGATGGCCCCGTCGGCGACATCGATTGCCTGATGCACGACGGGTTCCGGCACTCCGGCTTCGACGAGCAGGAGACGTAGAAGCGATTCGGGGCGCGAGTCAACGCCGGGCCTGAGCCGCGAGAGCGCCCACCGCAGGTTCCGTGCGCCGCGTTTGCCGGCATACCGTCGCACGGCGTCACTCAGCTGCCCGATCGTGCATCGCGGGCGCCGGCGTGCGCCCTCCCACGCGTCACCGGAAAGCAGGAAGTCCCCAGCCGCGACCAAGTCCTCGCGAGAGATCACGGCCGCCAGTTGGCACCAGGCGTCGGGGCTCCACATCACAGGCAGCCCGGCAAGGAACACGACCTTCACCGAGTCGGCGTCGTATCGGTGGCCGATGATGCCGTCCGCGCGCGGAGCGGAGCGTGGGTCTGGAACCGCGACATCGAGCGCACGGTACTTGGAGTCGAGCGCCGGGGGCAACGGAACCCCGTGCAGCGCGGCCGCGGTCACACCGCTGAACGCCCACGCGCCGGTCATTCGCGCCGCGCATGCCTCGGCCCGTTCACGAAGCGTGCGAGGGCGCCCTACGGCGTTCGCTCCGCGGAAAGGCTGGCTGAGGTCGCGGCCCCTGAGCCGGCCGGGTGAGACACCTGCGGCTCTCGCGGCGCGAGTCGAGAACATGGGACCGAGATGCGGCGGAAGCGAGCGTGGCTGAGGCATCCGCTCACAATGCTCGATCGGGATGCCTCGCGATCCGGGCCACGTGCGGATCCGTGGATCGTTCGAGCTTTTCGAGCTCTGTGCTGGGGAAGACGGGGCGGAAACGGCAGGGACCCGAACTCACTCTTCGGTGAGATTCGGGTCCCCAAAAGCGCGAAGAGGGAGCCTGAACTCACACTTCGGGGGATTGGGGAAGGGGGAAGGGAAGGGGGTCAGCCGAGGTGCTCGACCACGTACTCGATCGAACGGATCAGCTGGGCGACGTCGGCGGGGTCGATCGAGGTGAAGGTCGCGATGCGCAGCTGGTTGCGGCCGAGCTTGCGGTACGGCTCGGTGTCGACGATGCCGTTCTCACGCAGCGTCTTCGCGACCGCGGCCGCGTCGATACCGTCGAAGTCCACGGTCACCACGACCTGTGAGCGGTCGGCGGGGTCGGCGACGAACGGCGTCGTGTAGGGCGTCGCCTCTGCCCAGCGGTAGAGCTGGTCGCTCGACTCCTTGGTGCGCGCCGATGCCCACGCCAGGCCGCCGTTGCCGTTGATCCAGCTCAGCTGCTCGTCGAGCAGGATCAGCGTGGCCACGGCGGGCGTGTTCAGCGTCTGGTTGAGGCGCGAGTTGTCGACGGCCTGCTTGAGGCTCAGGAACTCGGGGATGTAGCGGCCGGATGCCGCGATCCGCTCGATGCGCTCGATGGCGGCCGGCGACACCGCGGCGAGCCAGAGCCCGCCGTCGGAGGCGAGGTTCTTCTGGGGGGCGAAGTAGTAGACATCCGTCTGCGTCACGTCGAAGTCGATGCCGCCCGCCGCGCTCGTCGCGTCGATGACGGTCAGGGTGCCGTCGTCGCCCGCGACCCGCGCGATCTGCGTCGCGACGCCGGTCGAGGTCTCGTTGTGCGGCCATGCGTAGACGTCGACGCCCTCGGTCACCACGGGCTTCGCGCTCGAGCCGGCCGGGGCGTCGACGACGACCGGAGCCTCGAGCCAGGGGGCCTTCGCGGCCTTCGCGAACTTCGACCCGAACTCGCCGAAGGTGAGGTTCTCTGCGCGCTTCTCGATGAGGCCGAAGGCAGCGGCGTCCCAGAAGGCGGTGGACCCGCCGTTGCCGAGGATGATCTCGTAGCCCTCTGGCAGGCGGAACAGCTCGCCGAGACCATCGCGGACTCGGCCGACGAGGGACTTCACCGGCGCCTGGCGGTGCGAGGTTCCGAGCAGCTCGGCGCCGCGCGTCGCGAGCGCGTTCACCGCCTCCTGCCGGATCTTCGAGGGGCCGCAGCCGAAACGGCCGTCAGCGGGAAGCAGTTCGTCAGGCAGCGTGATGCTCGGCATGCGACCCAGCTTATGGGGCGGGGCGATGCGTCCCTTCCAAGTAGGCTGTTAGGGGGCGCGCTGTCAAGAGCATTCCGCCCGGGATTCTTCAATGCCCGTGTATATGAGGGAGCAGGGATGACTGATCTGGTCGACACGACAGAGATGTACCTGCGCACGATCCTCGACCTCGAGGAGGAGGCGATCGTGCCGCTGCGTGCGCGCATCTCGGAGCGCCTGGGGCACTCGGGGCCCACGGTGTCGCAGACCGTGGCGCGCATGGAGCGTGACGGCCTCGTGATCGTGTCGGGCGACCGTCACCTCGAGCTCACCGAGAAGGGCCGCAGGCGCGCGGTCGACGTGATGCGCAAGCACCGTCTCGCCGAGCGGCTGCTCTCGGACGTCATCGGCCTCGACTGGGAGTTCGTGCACGACGAGGCCTGCCGCTGGGAGCACGTGATGAGCGAGCAGGTGGAAGAGAAGATCCGCCGCATGCTGGGCGACCCCACCGAGTCGCCCTACGGCACCCCGATCCCTCCCATGGACGACGAGGGCCGCACCCTGTCGGCCGTGTTCCTCAAGGACGTCGTGAGCACGGTCGAGGCGGTCGCCTCGGGCGAGCCCGTCACGGCGACCATTCGGCGGCTCGGCGAGCCCGTGCAGTTCGACCCCGAGCTGCTCGCCCAGCTGCGCCAGGCCGGCGTCGTGCCGGGCAACACCGTGACGATCTCTCCCGCGGGGGGCTACGTGCTCGTCGAGGTCGCCGGCTACGCGGAGGGGCTCGAGCTTCCCCACGAGGTCGCAAGCCACATCTTCGTCGCCTCCTGAGCGCCCGGCTGGGGAGTTCCTGGCTATTCGACTGACGCGCGAATCCGGTGTGACTTTTTCGTTACCTTCCCCTATTCTCGTTCGAGTCGAAAGGCTGATACCCGGCCGCTAGACCCGGGTCGAGACGCTCCTGATTCCGTCGCTCGACTCGCGAAGCCGAAGCCCACCCCACAGGGCCCAAGACCACTAGGACGGACTCGCGCCTGCGCGGGAGCGCCGGAGGTACACACCTTGGCAGAACTCAACGGGAAGACGGACGGCGCGATCACGCGCCGCGAGGCGCGCGAAGCCTTCCAGGCGCGCAGCGAGGCGGGCGCGATGAAGCGCCGCCAGAGCGCGCAGGAACCCGCCGTTCCGGCATCCGTCGCCTCCGTCGCCAAGCCGAAGCGCAAGCTGAAGCGCTTCGCGAACCTGTTCGTGCTGGTCGCAGCCGCCGGCATCGTCGGCACCATCGCAATCCCCGCCTATGCGTTCAACCCGAGCTCGCAGGGGCACGCCGACTCCAGTTCCGCCGTGATCGACACGATGAAGAAGGCGAACGCGCAGTCGGCCGACGTGGCGACCACCGCCGCCGCTCCGGCCGCCGCGCACGAGGACTTCCAGGCGACCAGCGTCACCGACATCCAGAGCGCGAAGCAGGCTGCCGCGAACGCGGCGGCGGCGAAGGCCGCCGCGGCCACGGCAGCGAAGTACACCGCTGCGTACTCGGGCCCGACGGCTGCGCAGTACCTCACCCAGGTTCCTGCCGGCACGAGCTACAGCCTCGCTGACGTGCTCGCCACGGCGAAGAAGTACGCGGGCACCCCCTACGTCTACGGCGGCTCGACCCCGGCGGGCTTCGACTGCTCGGGCTTCGTGATGTTCGTGTACGCGCAGTTCGGCGTCTCGCTGCCCCACTCGTCGAGCCAACAAGGCCACATCGGCCAGACCGTGTCGCTGGCCGATGCGCAGCCCGGCGATGTGATCGCCCTCAACGACGGCTCGCACGACGGCTTCTACGCCGGCACCGATGCATCGGGGAACGTGCTGATCTTCGACGCGCCCAAGCCCGGCGGCTCCGTCGGCGAGCGGCCGATCTGGACCTCGGCGTACCACATCCAGCACTACGGCGGCTAAGGCTCGACCGGGATTCGACGTGTGCCGATGCGGCGTGGCCGCATCGGCACACGCATGCTCGGGCGGGCATCCCAGGTTAAATCCGTGCGACGACACGGCATGAGATCGCCGCGACCGCATGCGTGATCTGCACCTTCCGGGTTACGCTGGCCGCGTCGGTGCGCCGCATCCGGCGGCGCTCCACCGGTGGGAGACGTCCGTGAACACGACTGGGCCGAGCAACGCGCGTACCGCGCGGGTGCGGCCGAGCGCGGCCACGCGGCACTCGCACCACCGTCACCATCTGCACCACGTCCACCACTTCTGCCCGCAGGCAGTCTTCTTCGGCGTCGCCCTTGTGGCGGCGCCTTCGTCGTTAATGCGCGAGGTGACCAGCCAGGTCGTACGAGCGCATTCCGAAGGAGTCCCATGCGCACTCTCGTCCTGAATGCCGGTTACGAGCCGCTCGCCGTCGTCTCGTTCAAGCGCGCCCTCGCCCTTGTGATGAACCACAAGGCGACCATCGTGCAGATCGACACGGGCCACCCGGTCTTCGGCATCTCGGCGGAGTGGGACCGCCCGAGCGTCATCGTGCTGACGCGCTACGTGCGCCTGCCGCACGGCCGCCAGGTGCCGGTCTCGCGCCGGGGCGTGCTGCGGCGTGACGGGCATCGCTGCGCGTACTGCGCGAAGCCCGCCTCGACGATCGACCATGTCGTGCCGCGCTCGAAAGGCGGCCAGGACTCATGGGAGAACCTCGTGGCCTGCTGCCTGCGGTGCAACAACGTGAAGGGCGACCGCCTGCTCGCGGACATGGGCTGGGAGCTGCGATTCACGCCGCGGATGCCGCATGAGCCTGCGTGGATGGTGCGCGGCTCCGAGCACCTGCTGCCTGAGTGGGAGGACTACCTGCAGCCGCAGGCGGCCTGAGCCCGCACCGGGTTCGCCGGGGTCCACCAGCTGATTCCGTTCACCCCGATTTAACGGGCGGCACTTACCGTGCCCGCCATGGACGCGCTCGCGATCGTCATCCTGGTCGTCGTTCTGGGGCTCGTATTCGACTTCACGAACGGCTTCCACGACACGGCCAACGCCATGGCGACCTCCGTTGCGACGGGGGCGCTCAGGCCGCGTGTCGCCGTGCTGATCTCCGCAGCGCTGAATCTCGTCGGCGCGTTCCTGTCGACCGAGGTCGCCGCCACGGTTTCGAACGGCATCGTCAAGGAAGGGCAGGGCGGCATCCAGATCACGCCCGTCATGATCTTCGCCGGACTCGTGGGCGCCATCATGTGGAACCTCGCCACCTGGTACCTGGGCCTGCCGTCGAGTTCGACGCACGCGCTGTTCGGCGGCCTGATCGGGGCGGCGATCATCGGCAGCGGGTGGGGCGCCGTCGACTGGTTCAACGTGCTGTCGAAGATCGCGCTGCCGGCGCTGTTCGCACCGCTCGTGGCCGGCACCGTGGCGCTCGTGGCGACCTATGCGGCGTACATGATCACCCGCCGGGCGACGAGCCGCGGCGCCGAGCGCGGCTTCCGCTACGGGCAGACGGTGTCGGCATCCCTCGTCTCGCTCGCCCACGGCACCAACGACGCCCAGAAGACGATGGGCGTCATCACCTTGACGTTCATCGCGGCCGGCCTGCAGAAGGCGGGGACCGGGCCGCAGTTCTGGGTGATCCTGGCGTGCGCCCTCGCGATCGCCGCCGGGACGTACTCTGGCGGCTGGCGCATCATGCGCACGGTCGGGAAGCGGATCACCGAGGTCACGCCTCCGCAGGGATTCGCCGCAGAGACCAGCTCGGCCGCGACGATCCTCGTGTCGAGCCACCTCGGCTTCCCGCTGTCGACCACCCAGGTGACGACCGGTGCGATCGTCGGCTCGGGACTCGGCAAGAAGCTGGCATCGGTGCGCTGGGCAACGTTCGGGCGCATGGCGCTCGCCTGGCTGATCACGGTGCCCGCGGCCGCGCTGGTCGCCGCCGTTGCGACGCTGATCGTGAAGACCGGCGCCATCGGGACGGTCATCGTGGTCGTCGCCGCCGTGGCCGGCATGGCGGCGTTCTGGATGCTGTCGCGGCGGCACCCCGTCAGCCACGAGACCGTGAACGTCGATGAGGACGTGCTCGCCGGCAGGCGCGAGCCCGTGAGCGTTGGGGAGCCGAAATGATCGCATGGAGCGCGCTCGGCATCGAGTTCGTCGTGAGCCTGGTCGCGGCCGGCGGCGTCGTCGCGGTCTTCGCGCTCGGGCTGCGCCTGCTCGCGGTGGGCGCGCCGGCCGAGGCCCGCGCGGCAGCCGAGCGCGTCGGGGCCGATGGCCCGGGCGCGGTCGATCAAGCCGAGCTTCCGCTGACGCACCCGCGACCGCCGTGGGCGTCGCTCGCGGCCTGCCTCTGCTTCGCGCTCGTGATCGCCGCGGTGCTGTACGGGATCTACCTGATCATTCCGCAGTTCCACCAGTAGTCGCGAGAGGCGCCTGCGACCGGCTCAGGCGTGGCCGGACCAGTCGGAGACGCCCGCGTCGGCGGCATTCGGCGCGGATGCCTGCAGCACGATCCCGTTCCCATCGGGGTCGGCGAAGGTGACGAAGCGTCCCCAGGGGGCATGCTGCGGCGGGCTCACCTCGACGCCCTTGCCGCTCAGGGCCGCGACGTCGCGCTCGAGGTCGTCGGACTCCAGCACGGTGCCCTGCAGCGACCCGGGCGGCATCGACGGGAACCAGGTGACCAGGGTGAGCGCGGTCTGCCCGCCGGGCGGCGCCACCATGACCCAGCGCATCTCGGGCGTGAATCGCCGGTCGGCGAGCAGGGCGAAGCCGAGCACGCCGACGTAGAACTCCTTCGCGCGGTCCTGGTCGGAGACCGGGATGGAGACGACCTGCACGTGACGGATGGACATGCCCCCATCAATGCAGGGCGGCCGGATGCCGTCAAGGCCTGGCCGGGGCGCGGTGATATGCGAAGGCCTTCGAGGCGGCGATGCGGAAGGCGACCGAGCCGTCGTCGACCAGTTCGTCGACGAAGTGCGCCCACTCGGGGCCCTCGACAGGGACGTAGTGATCGATCATCGCCTGCCGCAGCGGCGCGGCCCGGCCGTCGCCGAACGGCATGATCTCGACCTCGCCGTGGACGATGAGCTGCGTCGTCTCATCGGGAAGCCATGTGGCGCTCACGGCGGCATTCCGCCGCAGGTGGGCGGTGCGCACTGCCGCCGCGCCCGACGAGAACCAGAGCTCGCCGTGCAGCAGGTAGCCGTCGACGGCCCCGGCGATGGGGCGGCCATCGCGGGAGACCGTGGCAACGGTGAGGAGCCGCATGCCCGGCATCCGCTCGATGAGCTCGCTCGCGCTCATCAGCACGTCGTCGGTGAAGATCTGGCGCAGGTGCGGCCCAGCTTGGGCGATGCTGTGGTCGAGCAGTGCCTGCAGCGCCGCGACCTCGTCAGCCGTCTCGAACATGCCGCAAGTAGAGCACGGGCCACCGACATCGGCGGGTGCTCCGATACGATTGACCAGCCGGCCTCTGTAGCTCAATGGAAGAGCAGCTCCGTCCTAAGGAGAGGGTTGGGGGTTCGAGTCCCTCCAGGGGCACGCGACGTAGAACCCTGGTTCGCCTCGAAAACACTGGCGATTCGGAGCTCTCTCTGTCTTGCGAGGGGCATCTGCCCACATTTGCCCACACCTGCATCCGCATCTGCGGCGCTTATCTCGGGAGTGATCGTGCGCGCCGCTCTCCGCTCGACCTATAGGTGGACAGACCGCGAGGCGCACGCCGAAGGGCATGTGGCGCGGGCCTCGCTTGAGGCGCGGATCCCGGACGGTTTCGAGCTCGCGCATGTCCGGTTTATCGACCGGAAGGGCGGCCAGCCCGTCACCGTCGAGGCTGAGACACACAGCCGGGTCACGCGCGAACTGACGATCGGGGCTCCAAGCTACGGTGAGGTGAAGGCGAAGCTGGCGGAGCAGGTCCCCGACGGCTGGGAGATCCTCTACTCAATCGCTGTCGACTTATCCACAGCCCGGCCGAATGTCGGCAGTGCGCTCGACGATGCACGCATGTAGCTTCAACTGATCCAGCTCGGTGAGCACGACCGGATCACGCTCGATGACGGCCGGCAGGTGCGGCACATCATCCACCGCGGGTCGCCTCGGCCAGTGAACCAACAGCCTTCTTAAGGAGCCAGGCGCCGGGCGGCGCGAGAAGCGCACGCGGCACCGACACCAAGTGCCAGCACCGTGGAGACAAGGGAGAGACCGAGAGCGGCGATGTAGGCAACTGGGGCGAGCTGCAAAGGGACGGACAACACCGCGATTGCCGCCGCCGCCACCAGGAAGGGCGCCATGACCTTGCGCGCCACGACATGGCCCGCGTGCCACGCGTCCTCGCTCCTCATCAGAGACGGCAGACGGATGCCCGCGAAGTGGCTTCTGCTCGCGCCATTGGCGGCCTGAGACACGACTGCCCAGATAACCGAATCGATGACGATCAGAAGCACAGCGCACCCAACCGCCGCGAACCAACCCGGACTCGTCACGTGCGTGTACCTCCATCTCGAAACTCGGGCTCGGCCCTCACCGCCCGAAAGCAAAGGCAACACCCACTATCCAGTCAAGCGCATCTACACGACCACATCACGAGGGTGCAGCAGCGCGACCTGGATGTCGTCGACGTCTTCCGGGGAGACGGCGACCTGGCAGCGCTCGCACCACCGCTGATCGAAGGTCGGGTGCGCCTCCATTGGCTCGAGACACTGCAGCAGTTCGGCGCGGCACGAGCCGGCAGTACGCGGCGTTGTCGCTGCCCTTGAACGACAGTGCGGGCCTCAGGTGGTTGCCCTCGGCGGGGTGGGTGAGCGCGGCGTAGGCCGTGTACTGCCTTCGCATGCGGGTCGACGAGCAGCTTGTCGGCGTCGAGCCTGAGGTCAGGGGCCGGGTCCCCAGGGGCCGGGCGCGCAGCCCGAAGCAGGCGCCGGCGCCGACGTCGGGCACGAAGTCGGGGAGCACCCAGCTGGCGCGGTGGCGTGGCTCGCGCAGACGCTCGATCCCGTCCTCGCAGACCGGGCAGAACTAGACCGCCTTGGCGGTCGGAGTGGACGGCCGCGTTCACGCCGCCCGCGGCGGGCGTGACGCCGAGCGGAGCGCGCCGCGAGTCGAACGGGGCAGGCATGTCTTTCGCGTCGTCTCGCTGGGACTCCGACCATCTCAGAGCGGGGTCTACGGCCAAGCTACCGCTCGGAGAAATTATCCGATTCGCGGGAATAGTGACGGATGCTCGAGCGTCACTCATGGCAGAAGTTGAGCCATCCCGACTCAGGAATTGGAGGTTGATGATGCTGTTCGATGTGTTGAATGAGTTCGACCGACTCGGCTCGGCGTTGTTCTCCGCCATGAACGGGGCGCAGGCGCCGGTAGGGGTGCCGCTGGATCTGCACCGCGAGTCGGATCGCTACGTGTTGAGCGCCGACCTTCCGGGAGTTGACCCGAAGTCGATCGACGTGTCCATCGATGGGCAGTGGCTGACGGTTCGAGCCGAACGCTCGAGCGACTCTGAGAAGAAGGATGGTCACTGGCTGGTGCGCGAGCGCTCCGACGCGTCCGTCCTGCGGCGGGTCGCGCTGGGCCAGGATGCCGATGTCGAACACGTCGAGGCGAGCTACGGTGACGGCGTTCTCCGCGTCACGATTCCGATCGCCGAGCACGCGCGACCGCGCAAGATCCAGGTCGCTACCGGCCGTGCGTCGCAGCGCGCCCTGGCCGGAAGCACGGCATCGAGCGAGGCACCAGCGAGCGTCGGCGCCAGCGCCGAGCACGAGGAGGCGGGTTCGAAGCAGGGAAAAGCCGAACCCGCGCATTCGCTGGTGCACTGACCAGGCACCTTCCGTGGGGCCGCCGTTCCGGTGGCCCCACGAAGCGGGTGCGCGGGAGGGTCACGATTCCTGTCCGCCGGCACGCACGCGTGAGGGGAGCAGCGTGATGGATGCGTTCGCGCTCGTCGACGGATTCGACGTTGACAAGGCCGCAGTGCCCACCAATGACGCCGCCGGGGTTGATGTTCGCGAGCTGTACCGAACGGCTCCGCCGATGGAGGGGGAGCGCGTTGCGGGCGGCCTCCCCGTGGGCACGCCGGCGCCCGACTTCAGCCTTCCCGACGCGAGCGGAAGGGTGGTGCGTCTGTCGGACTTCCGCGGGCGACCCGTTGCGCTCGTGTTCTACCCCTTGGACTGGAGCCCGGGTTGCAGCGTCCAGCTCGATCTGTACCAACAAGAGATCGCCGAATTCGAATCCCGGGGGATCCAGCTGATCGGCATCTCGGCCGACTCGATATACAGCCACGGGGCCTGGGCCGCGGTGCGCGGCATCAGGTATCCGCTGCTCTCCGATTTTCACCCGAAGGGCGAGACTGCCCGCGCGTACAACGTGTGGCGCGTACGGAACGGCTTCAGTGAGCGAGCCGTGTATCTGATCGACGATGAGGGCGTCATCCGCTGGGCGCACGTTTCGCCGCAACTTCACCATCTCCCGGACTTTGACGAGCTGGTCGCTGCGCTCGAAACCATCAAGGCGCCCGAGACCGGCTCAGCCCCGATCGAAAGCGAAGGTGAACGACAATGACTCTCTTCGACGTGATGGCTCCCACCCGGCCCATGGCTGAGCGTGCCGCCCGGCAGGCGGTGGACGTGCCCGTCGCGATCTATGGCAACAACTGGTGCGGGATCACCCAGATGACCCGCCGTGCGCTCGACCGCGCGGGAATCGAGTATCACTACGTGGACCTGGACCGCCATCCCGATGTGAACCGGAAGCTGCAACTGCTGGGTCGCGGACGCGCGCGCACGCCGCTCGTCTACGTCGGCGGCGAATGGTTGATGGCCCCCGGCCTGCCGCAGTTGCAGCGGGCGCTCGCGCGCCACGGGGTGAACCTGTGACCGTGACGCAGGCATCCGCTGTCGTCGCCTGCCCGGCCTGCGGCACCCGCAATCGCGTGCCGCAGGCCCGCGAGGGTCGCGTGCGCTGCGCCAGTTGTCACGCCGACCTTCCGTGGCTCGTCTCGGCCGACGACGCGACCTTCGACGAAGCGGTGGCGCGCAGCTCGCTGCCCGTGCTGGTCGACGTGTGGGCGCCGTGGTGCGGCCCCTGCCGGGCGATCGCGCCCGTCGTCGAGCAGCTCGCCACTGAGAACGCGGGCCGACTCAAGGTCGTCAAGCTCAATGCCGACGAATCCCCGGGTGTCGCCGCACGACACCAGGTCACGGGCATCCCCACGCTCTTGTTCTATGCCGGCGGCCGCGAGACCTCACGCACCGTCGGCGCCGCCCCCGCACAGCAACTGCGCGACTGGGTCGGCACTTCTTTGCAGGCGGTCAGCCAGCGGTAGCTCACGTCCCGTCGGATGACGAAGGAGCGGCTCGTGGACGTCCCACCCGCAGTTCAGGTGCCGATGGCCGTCGCCTCGACTCGACGCGGGTGGTGGTGGAAGGCGCTCATCGGCGGCGCAGCCCTCTGGGCGGTCACCATCGCCGTCACCAAGCGGAAGAAGAGAGACGCGCCGCCGGGGTCTGCACCTTTGCGCAGGCCAGGCCGACTGCTTCCGCTACCCGGTGCTCTCGGCGCGCGCCAGCATCTTGTCGAGGTGCTCGACGCGCGCTTGCGCACGGGAGGCGGGAAGGCGCCCGCCTGCTTGGAGGGTGGCCAGGCCGTGCAGCGCGGCCCAGGCGACTTCTGCTCTGGCATCGGCGCCGGGGAAGGCGGCCTGGATCGCAGCGAAGGCGCGGCGAAGGGGCTCGGGGCTGCTGCTGGCGCCGAATTCCAGGCCGGACGGCAGTGCGAACATCGCCTCGTAGAGGCGTGGGTGGCGGGTCGCGAAGTCGAGATAGGCGCGCATGCGGGCCGCAGGCTCGGGCGGGACGGACTCGAGCGTTGCGGCGATCTCGGTGAATCCGCTCAAGGCGACCGCATCGACGAGCGATTGCCGGCCGTCGGGAAAGGCTGAATAGAGCACGGGTTGGGTGGCCCCGAGCTCCTTCGCCAACCGGCGCATGGTGACGGCGGCCCACCCTTCCGCTTCAGCGAGCTCGCGCGCCGTCGCGGTGATCTGGTCCCGGCGACGATCGAGGTCGGGGGCGGGTCTGGGTGACATGCGCCAATCGTAGCGCGGTTACCTAACGACGCTAGACGAGCAGTCGTGCAGGTGATAGAACGGTGTTATAAAACATTGTTAGATTATCTCGGAAGGCTTCTCATGGCTATCGCAGCTCTCGTCGTCGCTGTTCTCGCATGTCTGTCCATCTTGTTCATCGGGGCGCGCTTCGTGCTGGCGCCCCGGGTCGCGCTGGCCGGTTTCGGAGTGCCAGAGGGGCGCACGCGCGCCCTGACGAGCATCAAAGGGGTCCGCGACATCACCTCCGGCGTCGTTCCCCTCGTCGTGCTCGCCGTCGCAGGCCACGAGGCCTTCGGCTGGGCTCTGATCGCCGCGGCGATCACCCCGATCGGCGATGCCGTGATCGTCGTCACCAACGGGGGCAGCGTGCGCCAGGCGCTCACCGTGCACGTCGCGACAGCGGTCGTGCTGGTCGCGGTCGGCATTGTGCTCGCACTGGCCTGAGCTCCGCGATCGACGAGGAGGGCAAGAGCATGATGTACGACTCATCAGCGCCCGAATACGCGCGCGCGACGCGTCCGCACAACACGGTGACGCAGCAGCATCCGCGGCTCGTGGCCGCGCCTACAACGGCGGCGGAAGTCAGCGAGGCGATGGCGGCGGCTGAGCACGGCCTGACCGTCGTGCCGCAGGCGACCGGTCATGGCGCCGGAGCGCCCGTGGGGGACGACGCGCTGCTCCTGGACACCTCGGGGCTGGCGTCGGTCAGCATCGATGCCGAGGCGAAGACAGCCACCGTGGGCAGTGGGGCGACGTGGGCCGCGGTCAATGCGGCGGCGTTCCAGCAGGGGCTGCTCGGGCCGGCCGGATCTGCGGGAACAGTGTCGATTTCCGGGTATTCGTTTGCGGGCGGCATCGGCTGGCTGGTGCGTCGAGACGGGCTGGCGAGCGGGGCGATCCGCCGCGTCGGCTACGTGGACGGCCTCGGCAGATCGCGCGTCGCCAGCGACGATGCGCGCGAGGCCGTCGACCGCGATGCACTGTGGGCGTTTCGCGGTGCAGGCGGCGTCGGCGTCGCCACCGAGCTCGAGATCGACTTGTTCCCGGCCCCTGCCCTCCACGCGGGCAGGCTGCTGTGGCCGGGTGAGGCGCTCGAGACCGTCGCGGAGGCGTGGGCCGGAAGCCTGAGCGCCATCGGGCCGAGTGTCTCCTCCAGCCTCGCGCTCATTCACCTCACGGCCGCCCCGGTGGTTCCCGCCGAGCTTCGGGGCCGTGTCGCGATCCTCCTGTCCGTCGCCGACCCCGACGGTGGCGACGGGGCGCAGCCGCTGCTCTCGGCAGTGCGGGCGGCGGCCCACCCGCTCGCCGATGATTGGGGTCCGGCCGATGCCGCCCGGCTCGCGCAGATCCACCTCGATCCTCCCGATCCGGTGCCGGCCCTCGGCGACGCACGCTGGCTCGAGGCATCCGCCCTGGACCTGGCTCCCGAGCTGCTCCGCACCGCGCATGCCGACGACTCGCCCATCGTGATGATGGAGCTGCGCCATGTGGGCGGTGCCGCGGCGCGGCGGCCGGGCGCGCTCACCGAGGTCGTGGCCCCACTGATCTACCACGCCGTCGGGCCCCTCGGCCGCTCAACGCGGCCTCAGCTGGGCGACGCCTTCGCACGCGCACGCGAGGTCTGGGGGACCGCGGACGCCGGCCTGGCTCCGGGTGCCTGGCACGACGGAGCAGCATCGGTGCCAGACGCGCTGCCGGCACCGCTTGCCACGCGAGCGCGGGCGATCGCTGATGAGGTGGACCCGCTTCACCGCATCCGGCGGTCGCGCATTCTCGGCGGGCCATTCCTCGGCGGGCCCCTCCTCGGCGGTGCCGCTGTGCGATGAAGGAGGTCGTTCGCTGGCATCCGATGGTGGCTGGGCGTATCACAACCGCATCGTCGCGGCGTGCGATACATAAGCCTTTCCCGGTATTTCGGCCGTAAGGAAATAGGCGGACGCCGCTAGTATCGCCTCGCACCGGTATCCCGTTACCGGCTGAAATCGACGATATGAGGGTGCCGTAATGAAGAAGGTTATCGAGCAACTGGTCGACGATATCTCGGGTGACGTCATCGCCGACGGCGAGGGCGAGACCGTATCGTTCGCTATCGACGGCAAGTCGTATGAGATCGACCTCGGTGCGAAGAACGCGGCGAAACTGCGCGAGGCGCTGCAGCCCTACATCGCGGCGGGTCGTCGCTCGTCGGCGCTCTCGAGCCCGGCGCGTCAGGCCGCGACGCGCGCAAGTCGACCCGGATCCTCGGCCTCTCACTGGAGCGCGGGCTACGCCGTTGTGCGCGAGTGGGCGCAGGCGAACGGTATCGACGTCTCGCCGCGCGGCCGAGTCGCCGATTCTGTGATGAAGGCCTACGAGGACGCGCACAAGTAACGCGCTTATGCGGGGCGGAAGCTGCGCGATCCGTTCCGTCGCCTAACGCACGATTCGTCACGCTTGAGCCCGATTCTGGGGTGACGAATCGTGCGTTTCGTCGTCCGGGGCGAGCGCGCCATACCTCTTCGGGCTACCGCCGGTTCATGTGTCGTCACCAGAATGGGGGACACCGTTGACGGCATGCCGAGCCGTCCGACTCGAAAGAAGGACCATGCGCACGACGTTCGTGTTCGGGGGTGCCGCGCTCGCGGCATCCGCCGCCCTGCTCATCGCCCAGCCCGCGCTCGCCACACCGTCGCACGGCGGCCCCGCCCACCCGGCTCACGCGAGCGACCCGCTCGCCTGCTCCGCATCTGTCGACGCCGTGAGCTACAGCGACGCGCTCGACAAGAAGGAGGCGTTCGGGGCCGAGGTGAGCGGCCTCTCGTCGATCGCGTGGGACGCGCGGCAGCACGCGTGGGTCTCTGCGCTCGACAACAACGGCGCGACGCCGGAATACGTCTGGTCGTACCGCGACCTCGCCGACCCGAAGGTCACCCATGCGCCGCTGGTGCTGAAGAAGGCCGACGGCACGCCCTACGACGGCGGGAACATCGCCACCGACCCGAACGCCGCCGATAACGAGGGTCTCGGCGTGCTGAAGGACGGGTCGTACGTCGTGAGCTCCGAGACCGAGCCGTCGATCCGCATCTTCGGGCGCGACGGAGCCCAGAAGGCCTCGCTGCCCGTGCCCGCGCGCTTCGCCGTGACCGGTTCGACGCCCGCAGGCGAGGCGACCGCGAACGCCACCCTCGAGGGGCTCACGGTCACGCCCGACGGCCGCACCATCGTCGCCGCGATGGAGGGCGCGCTCGCGGGCGACGTGTCGTCGACCGGCGACGCCACCGCGCACCGCCTGCTGGTCTATACGCAGGCCCGCAGGCACTGGACGCTGTCGAAGCAGATCGAGTACAAGACCGATGCCGGCATGCGGATTCCCGAGGTGGCCGCCTACTCGAACGACGGCCTGGTGGTCGAGGAGGCCTCGTGGTCGGCATCCGTCGGCAACGCCGTGAACCTGTTCGCGGTGACCGGGCTGTCGCACGCCGCCGACGTGAGCCGCGTCGCGAACCTGGGGGATGCCTCACCGCGCCTCGCCGTGAAGAAGACCTTGCTCGCAGACCTGGTCTCGTGCCCGACGCTCGGGGCGCCGGCCCTCGAGACGCAGGCGAACCCGCTGCTCGACAACTTCGAGGGCATGGCGGTGACCGGTCGGCTGCCCGGCGGCAGGTACGGCGTCACGCTCGTCAGCGACGACAACAACAGCGCCGAGCAGCACACCCGGCTGCTCAACCTCGCCGTTGCGCTGCCGTGATTCCTGACTGTTCCTGATGGTGTGCCCCGAGTGGGGGTGTGCATGTCGGTGGCCGCTGGTAGGCAGGGACGCATGACGAACTCAGCCGACCAGACCCCGAACGCCACCCCCGCGGGGCGCGCCCCGCTTCCCGGTAGCGCCCGCCCGCCCGCTGCCGGCATGCAGGCGGCGTCCGTGCCGGCGGGCGCCGAGGCGCGCATCGAGGCGACCCTCGTACTGCGCCGCCGCGCCGAGCTTCCCGAATCGGTCGTTCGAGGCACAGCGATCTCGCGGGACGAACTCGCCGCGAAGTACGGCGCCGACCCGGCCGACGTCGAGCGGGTCACCGCCGCGCTCGCCGAACACGGCATCGAGGTGCTGTCGGTCGACCCCGCGAGCCGTCGCCTGCGGGTCGCCGGCACGGTTGAGGCGCTGCAGGCGGCCTTCGGCACGAGTCTCGAGTGGGCCGAGAGCGAGGCGCCGTCGGGCGGCCGGGTCGCGCACTGGCACCGCACGGGCGAGCTGAGCCTGCCCGAGCAGCTCTCGGGAGTCGTGACCGCCGTGCTCGGTCTCGATTCGCGCCCGCAGGCGCGGGCCAACTTCCGCGCGGTGCTGCCCCACGCGGTGTCGTCGAGCTACACGCCGGTGCAGCTGAGCGACATCTACAGCTTCCCCGCCGGAACAGACGGCGGCGGCCGCACCATTGCGATCATCGAGCTCGGCGGGGGCTTCGACGCTTCCGATCTCGACACCTACTTCGCCGGCATCGGGGTGGCCTCGCCGACCGTCACCGCGGTGGGCGTCGACGGGGCGCAGAACCGGCCGGGCGGCGACCCGAACGGCGCCGACGGCGAGGTCGCCCTCGACATCGAGGTGGTCGGCGGGCTCGCCCCCGCCGCATCGATCGTCGTCTATTTCGCGCCCAACACCGACGCGGGCTTCGTCGATGCGGTCGCGCAGGCCGCCCACGCGAGCCCCACGCCCGACGCCATCAGCATCAGCTGGGGCCAGAGCGAAGACCAGTGGACGGCGCAGGCGCGCCAGGCGATGGACGATGCGTTCGCCGACGCCGTCGCCCTCGGCGTGACCGTCACCGTGGCGGCGGGCGACGACGGGTCTGCCGACCGTCAGGCCGACGGCAAGCCGCACGTCGACTTCCCGGCGTCGAGCCCGCATGTGCTCGCATGCGGCGGCACCCGGCTCGAGGTCGACGGCTCGGGCCGGGTCACGGCCGAGACGGTCTGGAACGACGGCAGCGGCGGGGGCGCGACCGGCGGCGGCGTCAGCGCCGCCTTCGAGCTGCCCGACTGGCAGCAGCCCGTCGATGTGCCGGCGGCAGCCGGCGGTCGCACCGGCCGCGGCGTTCCCGACGTGGCCGCCGTTGCCGACCCTGAGACGGGCTATGCGGTGCGCGTCGATGGCCACGACACCGTCATCGGCGGCACCAGCGCGGTCGCTCCGCTGTGGGCGGCGCTCGTCGCCCGGCTCGTGCAGGCCACCGGTGCGCCGCTGGGCCTCGCGCAGACGGCGCTCTACGCCGACGCCGTGAAGGGCCGGTCGCCCGCCGGGTTCCGCGACATCACCTCCGGCGAGAACGGGGCCTATTCGGCGACCGCCGGGTGGGACGCGTGCACCGGCCTCGGCGTTCCCGACGGCGAAGCGCTGCTGAAGGCGGTGCAGAGCTAGCGTCGGTCGGCGAGCCGCCTCAGCCCCGCACCGCGACGCCCAGCTTCTCGACGAGGGCAGCGCGACGCTCGGCGGCGCGGGCGCCGAGCGCCGCGGCGAGGGCGCTCACGTCGCCGGGAACCGGCACGCCAGCATCCGTCACCGCTCCCGTGATCGGTGCGCCGGCCTGCACGGAAAGCGGCAGAATGCCGGCCCACACGCCGTGGTCCTCACCGTCGTCGTGCGCTTCGCCGACCCCTTGGAAGCGCACCTTGACGCTGACCTGGTCGAGCGGCAGGCGCAGCACCGTCGTCGCGGCAAGCTCCTTGGCGGTGATCTCGCGGACGCCCGCGCGGCGGCCCGGCATGAGGTGGTCGCCCACGATCCAGAGCGCCGCGAGGCGCTGCTCGAGCGGCACCAGCGTGGCGCGACCGAAGATCATCGCGCTGCGGTAGTTGGCCGAGCTGTCGTTGAGCGAGCGTGCGTAGACGAGCCCGTCGAGGTGCGTGACCGTCGCCGACACGGGCACCCCGTCTGCGCCTGCGTCCAGGAAGAGCCCGCCGCCCGTCGATCCGTGCAACAGTAGCTGCGCGCCGAGCCCGTCGCCGAGGTCGCCCACCGCGTAGAGGTACGGCAGCACGATCGGAAGCCCATCGCGCACCATGCCGACGTGGGCGATGTGCCCCTCCGCGAGGATCTGCGCCAGCACGGCGGGGTCGTCGGTCTGGCGTTCGCGCTTGCGTCGCACGGTGAGGGTGGGTGAGGCATCCGTCATGCTCCTCACGGTAGGCATCGGACTGGTCTAGTGTGGGGTCCACTTTCCGCAAAAGCGAATGGACCAGTCATGCCCGCGTCGAGCAAGAGCGCCCGCGTCGCCGAGTCGGTGCGCGCCATGATCCACGACGGGCGCCTGCGCGCGGGCGACGCCCTGCCGTCGACGCGCGCGCTCGCCGCAGAGCTCGGTGTCGCGCGCGGCACCGTGGTCGCCGCGTTCGAGCAGCTCGACGGCGAGGGGTATCTGACGACGCGGCACGGCGCTGCGACGCGCGTGGCGGCCACTCTCGCCGGGGCGCCGGTTCCGGTGGCCGCCATGACCGCGATGTCGGGCTCCGCGGTGCCAGAGGCCGCACAACCCGCCCCGGCACTCACCTGGACGCCCGAGGCTGCGCCCGCGGTGCCGCCTCTCGACCTGACCCCCGGCGTTCCCGCCGTCAGGGCGATCTCAGAGCGAGACTGGCGCGCCGCCTGGCGGCACGCGGCCGCGGTCCCGTTGCGCGACAGCTACCCCGACCGCTTCGGCGAGCCCGAACTGCGCCTCGAGATCGCCAAGCAGCTGGGTTTCAGTCGCGGCTTCGCACCGACGGAGGGGCGCGTCATCGTCACGGCGGGAACCGCCGAGAGCCTCTCGCTGATCGCCGAGGCGCTCGGCCCCGGCGCACGCATCGCCGTCGAGAACCCCGGCTACCGCAGCGGCCGACAGGCGCTCGCGGCGGCCGGCGCGCGTCTCGTTCCGGTGGCCCTCGACGAGCACGGCCTGCGGCTCGACGAGCTGCGAGCGGCGCACGGCCGGGCGCGGCTCAGCGCCGTCTCGGTGACCCCGAGCCACCAGTACCCCATGGGTGCCGTCATGCCCATCGGCCGCCGGCACGAACTGCTCGAGTGGGCCGCCGCGGAAGGCGTCGTCGTCATCGAGGACGACTACGACAGCGAGTTCCGCCACCACGGCTCGCCCTTGCCCGCGCTCGCGGCCATCGACACGGCGGGCGTCGTGCTGCACATCGGCAGCCTCTCGAAGGTGCTGAACCCCCAGCTGCGGTGCGGCTACGTCGTGGTGCCCGAGGGTGGCGCGGCGGCCGAGCGCGTGCGCGCCGGCCGCTCGGCCCGCGGCGCGGTCGTCGCGAGTCCGACACAGCACGCGATCGCCTGGCTGATGAACAGCGGCGCGCTGCGGCGGCACGTCGCGCGCGTCCGGCGCGACTACGCGCACAAGCGGGCGATGGTGGCGGATGCCTTCGCTGCGCTGCCCGGAGTGACGGGGGGCGCTCTCGCCGGCGGTCTGCACGCCACCGTTCAGTGGGGCGACGGCCGGCCGGAAGACGCCCTCGTCGCCGGCATCCGTCGGCGCGGCGTCGTGGTCGTCCCGCTCGGGTTCTACGTCGTCGAGGGCAGCGGTCTCGTCACGCACGGTCTCGTCCTGGGGTACGGCGCGGTGCCCGCATCCGCCCTCGCTCGCGCGCTCGACGGAATCGTCGCAGAGCTCGCACTCGCGTGAGCCTCGAAAACGGCAGGAAATGGCGCGAAACCCAGCGGGAAATCCCGGGATTCCCCGGGCCCGCACCCTAGGGTGGGCCGCGTGTGGGGCATCGAGAGGAAGACCGCGCCGGGTGGCGCGATGACCGATTCTGAGCCCGACCACGCCCTCAATCCGCCGGCCCAGCAGGGTGCGACTCCGCACCAGCTGACCACGGGGGACCCGAGCGTCCAGGTCGGCAATGTCGCCGAGCACGCCTGGTCGAAGTGGCGCGAGGAGCTCGCCAACATCGGTGGTCCGTCGCCGCTGCTGCACTTCCGCGACGAGCCGCGCACCCGCATCGACCTGGGTTCCGCACACCCTGGCGGTATGCCGACGTTCATCACGGGTGAGCGAACGCTGCTGTCGAGCCTCATTCGCGACGACATCGCGCTGCGCAACGCGCGCCTCGCGGCCGGCGCGATCACTGAGAAGGGCATCGAGCTGCGCAGCGTGCGCGGCATCGAGGGCGTGCACCTCGCGATCGGGCTCGCCGCCTGGCGCAACGGCCTCGACGAGTACCTCGCCCCGGTGCTGCTGCGGCCGCTCGCGATTCGCCGCTACGGCCGCGACTTCGAGCTGAAGCTGCGCGGCAAGCCGTTCCTCAACCCCGAGCTCGCCCGCGCGCTGGGCGAGCAGTTCGGCATCCGGCTGGACCCCGATGAGCTCGTCGGACTGGCTCTCGCCAACGGCGCCTTCAAACCCCAGCCGGTCATCGACCGCCTGCGCGCCCTCACAGCCCAGCTCGCCTGGTTCCAGGTGCAGCCGCGGCTCGTCGTCTCGAGCTTCGCCGATGTCGCCGGCACGATGACCGCCGACGCCGCGCGGCTCGGCCACCCCGTGCTCGACGCGCTCGCAGGCAACCAGGCGGCGCACCACCAGGTCGAGAGCTCGTACAGCCCCGCGCAGGTGGTCGGCCAGGACGCGCGACCGCCCGCCGTCGACAACCTGCTGCTCGACGCCGACGAAGAGCAGGACGCCGTGGTCGCGCAGATCGCCGCGGGGAACTCGATCATCGTCAAGACGCTGCCGGGCACGGGCGGCACGCAGACGATCGTCAACGCGCTCGGCGCCCTGATCGCGCAGAACAAGCGCGTGCTCGTCGCGAGCCCGCGTCGCTCGAGCTTCGACGGCATCGCCGCCCGCCTTGCGCACGTCGGTCTCGGCGGCGTCGCGGTGCGGCCCGACACCCTGCGCCGCGATCTCATCGCCTCGATCGGCCGGAACGAGAAGGCCGAGCAGCCCCGGGTGGCCGACGTCGACGACGCCCTCGTGCGCCTGCGCAAGGTGCTGCTCGACTACCGCGGCGCCCTCACGAGCACGCATCCCGAGCTCGGCGTCAGCATGCTCGACGCACTCGAAGAGGTCGCGAACCTCGCCCTGCTTCCGACGCCGCCGTCGACGACGGCCCGGCTCGACTACGACTCGCTGGTCGCGATCGCCCATCGCCGCAAGGAAGCCGCGCAGACGCTGATCAAGGCCGCGCGCCTCGGCGAGTTCAAGTACGGCCCGGGGGATTCCCCCTGGTACGGCGCCCAGTTCCGCACGCCCGCCGACGGCGAGGCTGCGCACGAGCTTGCGAAGAAGCTCAACTCGATCGAGCTGCCGCGCCTCATCGACCGCGCGCAGAAGCTCATCGCGACGACCAAGCTGCGGCCTTTCGAGAACATCGCCGAGCTGGGGGTGTACCTGCGCCTCCTCGCCGATCTGCGCGAGACCCTCGACCGCTTCCAGCCGAGCGTCTTCGACCGCCCTCTCACCGAGCTGATCACCGCTGTCTCGGGGCGGCGCGATGCGGGCATGAGCAACGGCGACCGGCGGCGCCTGCGCAAGCTCGCGCTCGAGTACGTGCGGCCCGGCGTCCACGTCTCAGACCTGCACGAGAGCCTGCTCAAGATCCAGCAGCAGCGCACGCTGTGGAACCGCTTCGCCGAGGCGGGCGCTCCGCCGGCCGTGCCCGTCGGGATCGCCGATGTGCAGGTGGCCTACCAGCGCGTGGCCTCCGATCTCGCGAGCCTCGACGGTCCGCTCGCGCGTGCCGGCACGCCGGCCTCGCTCACCGTGTTGCCGCTCGCGCAGCTCAGCTACCAGATCGCCGGGCTGGCCGCCGAGAGCGAGGTGCTCGCCAATCTGCAGGAGCGCACCCAGCTGGTCGCGCAGCTGCGCGAGGTGAACCTCGACCCGCTGCTCGCCGACCTGTCGAGCCGCCATGTCGGCGAGTCCCAGATCTCGGCCGAACTCGAGCTCGCCTGGTGGCAGTCCGTGCTCGAGCACCTGCTGACGACCGACAAGGCGCTGCTCGGCGGGAACACCGGCGTGCTCGACCGGCTCGAGGCCGACTTCCGCCTCGTCGACGAGGCTCACGCCGGCGCTCAGGGCCGCAACCTCGCCTGGCAGCTTGCCGAGGCGTGGCGGATCGGGGTCATCGACAACCCCGATGAGGCGAGTGCCCTCAAGCAGCTGCTGCGCGCCGACAAGGCCACGCCCGAGGCTGTCACCCGCGCCGCGCCGCGCCTCTCGCGTGCGCTCGCGCCCGTCTGGCTGGTGTCGCCCTACGAGGTCGGCAAGCTTCCTGACTCCCTCGACTTCGATGCGGTCTTCCTGGTGGATGCCGGGGCCTGCACGCTGCCCGAGAACATCGGGGCCATCCGCCGAGCCCGTCAGCTGGTCGCGTTCGGCGACCCGGTGACGCAGACGCCGTCGCCGTTCGAGACGGCGGTGCGGGCGGATGCCGCCGCGAGCCCCGTCGTCGCGCACGACGTCGACGCGCTGCACACGAGCTCCACCCTCGCCCAGCTCTCCGAGCTGCTGCCCGTCTTCACGCTGACGCGGTCGTATCGCGCCGGTGGCGACGACCTCGCCGAGCTCGTCAACCGCCGCTTCTACGGCGGGAAGATCGAGGCGCTGCCGTGGGCGGGCACCTATCTGGGCCACGGCTCGCTCAACCTGCACGTGGTCAAGGAGGGCTTCGGGCTGCCCGACCCCGAGACGGGCGCGGTGGAGTCCGTCGACGCCGAGGTGGCCAAGGTCGTCGAGCTGGTCATCGACCACGCCGTGAACCGGCCGCGTGAGTCGCTCATGGTGATCACCGCCTCGAACCGCCATGCCGTGCGGGTCAACCAGGCGGTGATCCGCGCGTTCCAGACCCGGCAAGAGCTCGCCGACTTCGTGCTCGCCGATCGCGCCGAGCCGTTCACGGTCGTCACGCTCGAGCAGGCGACCGCGCAGAGCCGCGACCGTGTGATCTTCTCGGTCGGCTACGGCCGCACGCCGCACGGGCGGCTGCTGTCGAACTTCGGGCCCCTCGCGGCGCCCGGTGGCGAGCGCCTGCTCGCGGTCGGCCTCACCCGTGCGCGCCGCTCGATGGACATCGTCTCGTGCTTCCGCCCCGACGACGTCGACGACAGCCGCCTGCCGCACGGCGTGGTCGCGCTGTCGCACGTGCTCGGCGAGGCGGCTGATATGGATGCCTCGCTGCCGGACGCCCCCGAGACGACCGAGCCCCTGCTCGTCGACCTGCGCGCGCGTCTCGAGCGGCGCGGCCTGTCGGTGCGGCTGGGCTATCGTGGAGCCCTTCCGCTGGTCGCGTCGTATCACGGCAAGGCGGTCGTGGTCGAGACCGACCAGATCGTCGGGCACGGCTCGTTGCGCGAGTCGCTGCGCCTGCGGCCGGAGCTGCTGCGCCGCCTCGGCTGGCATTACCTGCGCGTGCACAGCTTCGAGCTGTTCGCCGACCCCGAGGCGATCGCGGGCCGCGTCGCCCGCCTCATCGGTGCAGCGCCCTCGCAGAACGCCGAGACGACGCCGCTCGACCTGCCGTAGCGCGGCGGGCTCGCTGCGCGTCTGTCTGTCTGCCGAGCCGCGGGCGTATGTTCCGAAACACTTGAACGAGCGAACCATTTCTGCGTGCCAGAGAACCAACGGTTCGACAGCGGCACCATTGGTTTGCGCGCGGTGACATTGGTTCGCGGGGAGAACCAATGTTTCCCTTGGGGCCAAGAATGGTTCTCTCGTTCAAGTGCGCGGAGCGGGCATCCCCGGCGCAGCGCCGTCGTCGCCCGAGGCGCACGCGCAGCGGCGCGAGAATTGACGGGATGAGCGAGGACGAAGAACGGATGCCTCGACGGCGTTCCCATCGTCGGGTGACGACTCCGCCGGCGCCCGGCTCCGACCCGGCGCCCGCGCTGCCGCCGCGGGTCGAGGCGCCCGAGGAGCGCTCCGAGCGCAGCGACTCGAACGATGAGCGGCTGAAACGCGACGTGCCCCCGCACTGGTGAGCACGGGGGCACGTTCGACGGAAGCCGACTACTGCGGCGGCTGATCGGCGGCGTGCGCGCCGGAGCTCGACGGTGCCGCAACCGCGGCCGCGGCCGCCTGCTGCGCCTTGAGCAGATCGCGGATCTCGGCGAGCAGCTCGACGTCGGTCGGCGCCGGGGGTTCGTCGGGCTGGCCGGCCTTCTTGCGGGCGTCCAGCCGGTCCTTGAAGTGGTTCATCGGCAGCACCATCACGAAGTACACGACGGCGGCGACAGCGAGGAAGCTGATCACGGCCCCGATGACCGAGCCGAATAGCAGGAACGACTTCTCGCCACCGACGGTCGGGATTCCGACCTTCAGCGCGTTGTCGAGGCTCTTCGCGTTGAACACCGCGCTGATCAGCGGGTTGATGATGCCGGTGACGATGGCGGTCACGACAGCGGTGAACGCAGCACCGATGACGACCGCGACGGCAAGGTCGATGACGTTGCCGCGCATGATGAAATCTCTGAAGCCCTTGAGCACTTTGCCCCCTTCGCGAACCGCCTGCGCTCGACGAGAATCCTGAGCGTTCACCTGCATATTAGGACCCGCTCGAGCTCGACCCGCCGGAGGACGCGCTGCCCGAGCCCGACGACGGCCCCGCCGCGCCCCCGGCAGAGCCGCTGCGCGAGTCGGTGCGATAGAAGCCCGAGCCGTTGAAGGTGACGCCCGTCAGGCCGAAGACCTTGCGCAGCTTGCCGCCGCAGTTCGGGCACGCGGTCAGGGCGCTGTCGCTGATCGACTGCACGACGTCGAAGGCGTGGCCGCATTCTGTGCACTTATAGGAGTAGGTGGGCATGGTTCCTCGCGTTCTCGAGCCGCGCAGCTCACCGACGACAGCAGGCTCAGGACTCGGGAAGGCCCAGACCCTTCGCGCGCTTCGACAGCGGCACGATGCGGCTCGGGGTCACGACCCCGTCGACCGGCTCATCGTGCCGTTCGCGGGGTACCTCGTCAACCAGTTCGTCGTCGAACAGCACGGCAAATACCGGGGGACATTTTCCCATGCTGCCGAGCATCTTGTCGAAATACCCCTTGCCCCAGCCGAGCCGCATGCCGCTCAGGTCGACCGAGGCGGCCGGAACCAGGATCACGTCGACGTCGTTGATGGCCATCGGCCCGAGCAGCTCGCCGGCCGCCTCCGGCCAGCCGAGGTGGCTGACGATCTCGGTCTCGCCGTCGCCGGTCGTCCAGTCGAGCAGCCCGTCGAGGCGCGAGATGGGCAAGAGCGTGCGGATGCCGGCATCCCGCGCCCAATTCAAGAACGGGCGCGTGTTCGGCTCGGACGTCGCGGAGAGATAGGCGGAGAGGGATGTCGCGCCCATGCTCGTGACGAGCGCCTCGAGGCGCTGCGTGAGCTGCTCCGTCTCGCGCTCGACGGTGACGAAGGGCTTGTTGCGGCGGCGTTCCCGCAGCTCGGCACGCAGGGCGCGCTTCTGATTCGCGATCTCGTCTGCGGGCATGCCGACATTTTAGGGAGTGGCGATCTGTACGCTGAGAACATGGCGAAGTCCTCGATCACGAAAGCCGTCATTCCCGCAGCGGGTCTTGGAACGAGGTTCCTGCCCGCGACCAAGGCGATGCCGAAGGAGATGCTGCCGGTGGTCGACACCCCGGCCATCCAGTACGTGGTCCAAGAGGCGGTGGACTCCGGGCTCCACGACGTGCTGCTCGTGACGGGCCGCAACAAGAACGCGCTCGAGAACCACTTCGACCGGGCGGCCGAGCTCGAGGCGTCCCTCGAGAAGAAGGGCGACGCCGACAAGCTGCGCAAGGTCAACTTCTCGACAGAGCTCGCCGACGTCCACTACGTGCGCCAGGGCGACCCGAAGGGCCTGGGCCACGCCGTGCTGCGGGCCCGCCCGCACGTCGGCAACGAGTCCTTCGCCGTGCTGCTCGGCGACGACATCATCGACCAGCGCGACCCGCTGCTGACCAAGATGCTGAACGTGGCCGAGACCCGGCACACCACCGTGGTCGCGCTGCTCGAGGTCGACCCCAGCCAGATCCACCTCTACGGCGCCGCCGCGGTCGAGACCACCGACGACCCCGACGTGGTCAAGATCACGGGCCTCGTCGAGAAGCCCAAGGCCGAGGACGCGCCGAGCAACTACGCGATCATCGGCCGTTACGTGCTGCGGCCCGAGATCTTCAACATCCTCGAGCACACCGAGCCGGGCAAGGGCGGCGAGATCCAGCTGACCGACGCGCTGCAGACGATCGCCGAGGGGCCCGACTGGATGGGCGGCGTGTACGGCGTCGTGTTCCGCGGCCGCCGCTACGACACGGGGGACCGGCTCGACTATCTCAAGTCGATCGTGCGCATCGCCGCCGACCGCGAGGACCTCGGCCCCGAGTTCCGGCACTGGCTCATCGAGTACGCCTCGACGCTGCCCGAGCAGATCCCCGCGAGCGAGGTGCTGCCCGACCCGAGCACGGGCACCATTCCGATCATCCACAGCGCATAGGGGCGATCCCCGCGGGCCGGATAATCTGGTCGGCATGGCCTTGTTTCTGCCGACGCTGACGGACGGCCCCATCACGGTGCGGCCGGCTCGCGTGCGCGACGCGAGGTCGCTCGAGCGCGAGCTGCTCGACAACCGCGGCTGGCTGCGCCAGTGGGAGGCGACGAATCCGCACGGATCCGGCGGCTTCGACACCCGGGCGAGCATCCGGGCTCTGCTCTCGAACGCGCGCGCGGGCCATGGCCTGCCCTTCCTCATGGAATACGAGGGCGAGCTCGCCGGGCAGCTGAACGTCTCGTCGATCACCTACGGCTCGCTCTCGAGCGCGACGATCGGCTACTGGGTCTCCGAGCGCTTCGCGGGCAAGAACATCACCCCGATCTCGGTGGCGCTCGTGACCGACTACTGCTTCTTCCAGCTCGGGCTGCACCGCATCGAGATCTGCATCCGCCCCGAGAACAAGCCGTCGCTGCGCGTGGTCGAGAAGCTCGGGTTCCGCTACGAGGGGCTCCGGCGCCGGTACATCCACATCAACGGCGACTGGCGCGACCACTTCTGCTTCGCGCTGGTCGTCGAAGAGGTGCGCCAGGGCGTGCTGCGGCGCTGGAAGGACGGCGCGGTGCCCGCGCTCAACGCCGTGCGCCCAGAGGCCGACGTGAGGGCCGCGCTGCAGCAACTTCCCGTGATCAAATGACACGCGTGTAATTTGCCCGGTCGGGCGCGAGATCGCCCATACCATCGCCCCATGGCGGACGGGAACCTGCTCGGGGGAGGCGTCGTCGTGGCGCTGGCCGCGGCGCTCTGGCTCGCCTACCTGATACCGACGTGGCTGCGACGCCGCGAATACATGGCGACCGAGCGAAATGCCGTCCGGTTGCAGCAGACGCTGCGCATCCTCGCCGAGGCAGCCGAGGTTCCGGAGGAGATCCACGTGGAGGCCACCGCACGCGACATCGCGGAGACGCAGAAGGCGCTTCGGAAGGTTCAGCAGCGCGCCGTCGCCGAGGCGAAGGAGCGCGCCGCGCTCGCCGCTCGCGCCGAGGCGCAGCTGCTGGCCGAGAAGAAGGCGGCCGCCGAGGCGGAGGCGCGCGCAGAGGCCCAGGCGTCCGCCCAGGCGCGCGCGTGGGCGGCGGCCGAGGCCAGAGCCCGCGTCGCCGCGACCCGCGAGCGCACCGAAGCCGCCGCGCGCAAGGCACGAGCCGCGGGGGCGGTCCTTCCGGCGAACGTCGCGCGGGGCATCCGCCGCGGCCGCATCCTGTCGACCGGCGTGCTGCTCGCCGGAATCATCGTCTTCGCCCTCGGCGCCTTCGCCGGCTGGGCGATCGTTCCGCTCGTGATCGGCGCGGCGCTGTTCGTGGGCGCGCTCGGCGCACTGGCACGGCTGGCGAAGCGGGTGACGGATGCCCGCCGCGCGACGCGCCTGCTGGCCCGCGGCGCCGACGCCGCAGCCTCCGCGCTGTACGACCACGCCGAGTACGACGTCTCGACGACGCAGCTCGTCGAGGCCGAGGAGACGGCGGTGGCCGAACCGTGGACACCGCGGCCCCTGCCGCGCCCCCTGCACCTGTCGCGCGGCACGGCTGCGGCGGCGACGATGGCCTCGATCTCGGCCGCGGCCGAGCTGCGGCGGGCGGCCGGGAAGGCCGAGCTCGAGGAGCGCGCGGCCGAGCTTCTCGCCCAGCGCGGTCCGCGCATCGCGAAGCTCGTTCCGGCGAAGCCCGCGGCGCAGCAGGGCCGCGCGGGGGTTCTGGGCGGCCACCTCGGCACGGACACGCCCCCGGTGCCGGTCTCGCAGCCGGCTGCCACCCCGGCCCCGGCCGAGACCGGTGCGGAGCGGGCGGCGACGACGTCGACGGCTGCGCCGGCGCAGGCATCCGCCCCGGATTCGCGCTATGCGCGCATGGGCATCGTCGGCGAGAGCGACGCGCCCGCCATGAACCTCGACGAGGCGCTGCGGCGTCGTCGGGCGGTGTAGCTAGGCCGGCAGCACCTTCAGCGACTGCCGGTGCCACACGAGCGGATTCCGCTCGTCATCGCTCATCATGGCGAGCACGCGCAACACGATGATGTCGTGATCGCCGGCGGGGTATGCGTGCTCGATCGCGCACTCGAGCCAGCAGGGCGCATCGAGCAGGAAGATCGCGCCGGAGGGCGCCTCGCCCGTCTCGACCCCCGCGAAACGCGACTGCTTGTCGCGTGAGGCGAGCTGCCGGGTCTTCTCGGCGTGGCTCTCGCCGAGGATCGAGACGCCGATCGCCGGCGCCGTGGAGAGCGCGGGCCAGGTGGTCGAGCTGCGCTGCACGGCGAAGGACACCATGGGCGGCTCGTACGAGACGCCGACGGAGAACGACGAGGCGATCATGACGGTCGGCCCGTCGGGAAGCCGAGCCGCCAGGGCCGCCACCCCCGAGGGGAAGCCGGAGAAAGCGGCCTTCATCTCGCCGGGGTCTGAGGTAAAGTCGCGGGTCAGGGTCATCTCACTTCTCCTTCACGGTTGCGGCGGCGAGCACGGCCGGCGCCCAGCGTTCGATCCAGGTGTCCAGCGAGCCGTCGTCTGCATAGCGGGAGTCGAGCTGGTACAGGCCCTGGGCCGGGGCGATCGCGCCCAGCTCGACGAGCACGGGCTTGAGGGTGAGCTCGGGCGCGAGGGCGTGAGCGGGCCCGGCGCCGAGCATGAACGGAATGCCCACTCGGCCGGCGAGCCCGGTCGCGGTGGCGAACTGATCGAGGAACAGCTTGAGCAGCCCGGTGTAGGTGCCCTTGAACGTCGGCGAGGCGGCGATCACGATGTCCGCCTGCTGGACGATGCCGACCGCCCGAGCGACCGCGGCGTCGCCCCAGCCGAGCAGCCCCGGGCCGAGCTCGGCGACCTCGATCACGGTCGGGTCGGCGCCGAGCGCGGCGGCGAGGCGCTCTGCGGCATCGCGGGTGCGCGAGGCGGGCTTCGGGTTTCCGACGACGACTGCTGCGGTGACCATCAGGCGACCATCCGTTCTTCTGTGTGTGCGGTTTCGATGAGACGTTCGGGGGCGGCAGGTGCTGGGCGCAGCCGCAGCGTCGCGGCCGCCGCAACGGCGACGAGGCCGACGCCGGCGAGGATTCCGAGCGCTGCGGCATCCGACCACGCCGCGAGCGCGACGGCCGTGACGGCACTGCCGAGGACCGCGCCGAGCTGCTTCATGGCGTTGAACGATCCGGATGCCGCGCCGACGGATTCCCGCGGAACCGTGGTGATCGCCGCGATGGAGAACGGCGACCAGACGAACGAGTTCGCGACGCCGAAGAGCGCGAAGGCCGTCGACAGGGCGATCAGTGAGGCGTCGGCCGCCACGAGCAGTGCGGAGGCGCCGATCGACACGACGAGCGCCACGGCGCCGATCACGGCGACGACCCGCGGCCCCACGCGGTTGTTGAGCCGCGCCGACAGCGGTGCGGCGAGCAGGCATACGGCGCCCATCGGCACCAGGGTGAGCGAGGCGGGGACGACGCCGAGGCCACGGGCGTCCTGCAGGTAGAGCATGAACGGAACGGGAGCGGAGCCGACGACGAATGCAGCGGCGGCTGCGCCCCATGAGGCGGTGACGAAGCCGCCGCTGCGGAACAGGGCGACCGGAAGCAGGGCCGTCTCATCGCTGTTCCGCTGCAGCCAGACGACCGCCGTCGCGGCCACGGCGCCGGACACCGCCCACAGCCAGCGCGGCGCGCCGAGCACATCCGGCGAGGCGGCCTCGAGCCCCTGGATGCCGAGCACGAGCGCGAACACCGCCGCCGCGTTCGCGACCATCGCCCAGAGCGGGATGCGGGCCGAGGTGCGGCCGCCGGCCGGCACCCACAGCAGCACGGCGGCCGCCGTGACGACGCCGAGGGGGAGGTTGACGGCGAAGATCGCCGGCCAGCCGCCGACCCCGACGAGGATGCCGCCGAGCAGCGGCCCGGCGATGGTCGCGGCACCGCCGACCGCGCCCCAGACGCCGAGGGCCACCGCGAGGCGCGGCGGGTGGAACAGGGCGCGGATGATCGTCAGGCACTGCGGGGTCATGAGCGCCGCCCCTACGCCCTGCAGCGCGCGCCAGAGCACGAGTGCGTCGATCGACGGGGCCAGCGCGCACAGCAGGGAGCCCACCGTGAAGACGGCGAGCCCGGCGAGGTAGACCCGGCGATGCCCGAAGCGGTCGCCGAGCCGCCCGGCGATCAGCAGCGGGACCGCATACGCGAAGAGATACGCGCTGTTGACCCAGATCGCCATGGTCAGCGTCGTGTGCAGCCCCGAGATCATCGCGGGCAGTGCGACGGAGGTGATGGTGCCGTCGAGCAGCAGCATGAAGAAGCCGAGGCAGAGGCTGGCGAGGGCGAGCCAGTGACGCGGCTTCGTGCCGTCCGTGTCGGTCATTCTCGGCTGCCGCCCATCTCAGACGGCCAGGTTCTCGCGCAGCGTGCTGCCGGGGTAGCGCGGCGCGAGCGCGCCACGGCGGCGCAGCTCGGGCACGAGCAGCTCGCTGAGCTCGCCGAAGCCCGACGGCATGGCGAGTGGGCTCGACAGCATGTAGCCGCCCCGCGCGCCCGTCGCGGCGAAGTTCTCCTCGAGGGCGTCGGCGACCATCGCGGCGTCGCCGACGATGGTGTGGTCGAGACCTGTGGCCGAGCGCCAGCCGTGCTCGAAGAACTCGGCCCTCGTGAGCGAGTGGTCTTCGCCGTAGCTCGCCACCAGCGACCCGACCAGCCCGGCCGGGCTGGCGTTCGCGGCGACGATCTGAGCGCGCAGCTCGCCGAGGGTGAAGGACGCGGGCAGGGTCGAGAAGTCGTAGCCGGCGTTGTGCGACAGGTAGGTGCCCACCGCCTCCTCGCTCCAGTACCGCAGCACCGAGTCGCGGCGCTCCTCGGCCTCGGCCCGCGTGCGCCCGACGATGACCTGGGTGGCCCACAGGATGCCGACGTGCGCGGGGTCGCGGCCCGCGTCGGCGAGTGCCTCGTCGAGCAGTGCGCGGTGGCGCTGCTGACCGGCGAGGCTGCCGCCGAAGCCGAAGATCAGCTCGGCGAACGACGCGGATGCGGCGATGCCGCGCGGCGAGTTCCCCGCCTGCACGATCACCGGGTGCACCTGAGGGCTCGGCACCGAGGCGAGCGGCCCCTTCACGGTGAAGAACCGCCCCGCGTGGTCGATGGCGTGCACCTTCGCCGGGTCGGCGAAGCGGCCCGACTCACGGTCGCGGATGATCGCATCGGGCGCCACCGAGTCCCAGAGCGCGCGGCAGACGCCGATGAATTCCTCCATGCGCTCGTAGCGCAGCTCGTGGTCCATCAGCTCCGCATAGCCGTAGTTGGCGGCATCCGCCCCGCGGGTCGAAGCCACGACATTGAACGCGACCCGCCCGCCCGTGACGTGATCGAGCGAGTTCAGCAGCCGCGCGACGTAGAAGGGATGCATGAACGTGGAGGAATACGTCAGGCCGAAGCCGATCTTCTCCGTCACGGTCGACATCGCCGCGATGATCGGCGACATGTCGTGGCGGGGCCACTGGATGCCCCACTCCACGGCCGGCTCGATGCTGCCCCGCCACGTGCTGGGCACCCCCGAGCCGTCGCCGAAGAAGAGCATGTCGACGCCCGCGCGCTCGGCCGTCTGGGCGAGCTCGAGGAACATCCGGACGTCGGGGAAGTCGCGCCCCACCCAGGAACCGGGGCGTGCCCAGCCGCCCTCGGTGTGCGTGAAGGACAGGTCGTAGGCGAGGTGCATGCCGCTCATGCAGCGGCCCCCGCCCCGGCGCGAACGGCGCGCGCCCAGAGCCCGACGACCTCGTCGACGTCCGAGATCACGGCGACGTTGAGCTCGAGTTGCACGAGCGCCGCCTCGTTCACCGCCAGGTCGTAGGCGGCGGTCGCGTCCCGGGGGATCACGACCGGCCAGTCGAGCTGCATCGCGTCCTGTGCGGTCGCGTCGACGCAGCACTCGCTCGTGAGGCCGACGATGGTGAGCCAGCCGTAGCCCGCGGCATGCAGCTCGGCGTCGAGCGAGGTGCCGAGGAATCCGCTGTAGCCGCGCTTGACCACGCGCAGCTCGCCGTCGGCGGGCTGCATGCGGTACCACTCAGCGCCCGGCGTGCCGACGATGCACGGCTCGGCGGCGCTCATGGGGGCGTTGTAGTCGCCCTCGCGCAGCCACGCGCTCGACTTCCAGGGGCGGCTCGGGTCGCTGCCGAGCTCGACCCAGACGACCGGCACGCCGATCGCGCGGGCGGTGTCGACGAGTTCGCCGATGCGGCCGACCGCGGCGTCCAGCGCGGCGACGGCGGCATCAGACAGGCCGTAGGCGCCGAGCAGCTCGGGGTCGCCGAAGTCGCGCTGGACATCGACCACGACCAGGGCGGGGCGCCGTGTGCCGTCCGTCAGCTGGGCGAAGCGCGCCTCACGCAGCTCTGCCATCACGCCGCCGCCTCGTCCTCGGCGCGCAGCCGCGGCAGCACGGTCTCGCCGAACAGCAGCATGTCGCGGTCGTACTCCGGGAAGATCAGCATGAGCCCGTCGAGCTCGGCCTCGTCGACGATGTACTGGATGTGCTCGCGCACGGTGTCGGCGGAGCCGGCGACGTAGGCGGTCTGGAACGCGGCCTCGCCGACCGCGCCCGCGGCCCAGGCGCGCGCCTGCTCCTCGGGAACCCCCCACGAGCGGCGCATCAGGGCGAGCGCTTCGCGATCGACGCCGGCGCCCCACTCCGCGACCTTCTTCTGCGCAAGCGCGTCCGTCTCGGCCTGCACGACCGTGAGCATCGAGTACGTCTTGCAGCTGCGCCCGTTCGCCGCGGCGCGCTCGTGCACATCGCGGGAGAGGTCGCGCATCTCCTCGAGGCTGTCGCCCGCGAGGAACGCGCCGTCGGCGAAGCGCGCCTGGAACTTCCGGGCGTCCTCCGACTTGCCCGCACTGATGATGGTCGGGCGCGTGGCGGGGTGCGGGCGCGACTCGCAGTCCTCGAGGTCGAAATATGGCGTGTGCATGGTCACGGAGTCCTCCGTCCAGAGCCGCGTGACGGCCTCCGTCCACAGCTCGGTCATCTCGTAGCGGTCGGCGTGGCTGAGCTCGGGGTCCCAGACGCCGAACTGCTCGAACTCGGCCGCATAGGCGCCGTTGACGATGTTCATGCCCGCCCGGCCGCCCGAGACGTCCTGCAGGGTGGTGTACATCTTCGCGGCGACCGCGGGGTTGTGCAGGTTCGCGTGCATCGTCGCCCAGATCTTGACCCGGCTCGTCGCCTCGGCGAGAGCCGACATCATCGTCATCGACTCGAGTGAGCGCCCCCAGTGGTCGGTCGTGCCCCCGAAGCCCCGCCACTTCGCCATCGACATGATGAAGTCCAGGCCGATCGCCTCGGCGTGCAGCGCCGCGCGCTTGTTCCACGCGTAGGTGGCCTCGGGGTGCGGGGCGCTCGTCGAGAGCATCCAGCCCCCGTTTCCGATGGGGAGGAAGATTCCGTATTCTTTCGCGGCCATGTCGCGGCCTGCCTTTCAGGGTGAGCGGATGCGTGGGAAGGCGCCGGTGCGCCGGGTCCGGGCGGGGCGCTGCCACGGGCCGGACCCGGCGGGGCGGTGAGCGCTACGGCGCGGGCCAGACGAGCTTTCCGCCGGAGTAGATCGCCGTGATGTAGGAGTTGTCGAACCAGCCCGCCGCCTCATCGGAGGTCACGCTCGCAGGCACGATCTTGAACTCGTGCAGCATGTCGACGAGCTTGGTCACGTTCGCCGGGTCGACGCCGCCGAGGGGCTGGCCGGGCGTCGGATTGTCCTTCACGACCTGCGTCTCGGTCTTCCAGATGGTCGCGTTGAGCTTCTTGTCGTAGGTCGCTCCGGAGAGCGCCGCCGCGTAGCCGACGCACTGAGTGACATGCGCGTCGCTCGAGGAGCAGTAGGCATAGGCGTGCAGGGCTGCGCGCAGGATGTCTTCGACGGCCGTCGGGTGCGCCTTGGCGAAGGCGGGGTTCACCGCCATGGCGCCCAGCGAGCTCGGAACGCCGTACTTGACGGGCTGCCAGACGGTGACCTTGTCGCCGGCTGCCTTCAGCTGGTTGGGCTCGTTGGAGATGAAGCCGGTCAGCGCCTCGAGGCCGCCCTGCTTGCGCGGCAGGACGGTCGGGTCGTAGCCCTCTTTCACGAGCTTCAGCGAGTCCCACGTGACGCCGGCCTTCACCATCATCGCCTCCACCGCGGCGGGCACGTAGCCCTTGTGGCCGACGACCTTGCCGTCGAGCTGCGTGAGGTCGGTGATGTCGGAGTTCGTCATCAGGATGTCGAGGCCGGCGTTCGAGTACGAGGAGATGCCCTCAATGTCGATGCCGTTCGCGCGCGCCTGGATCAGGTCCTGCTCGGCGACCGCGGCCACGGTGGCCTGCCCGGATGCGAGCAGCTTGGTGTTCTGTGCGGTGTCGCCGCTGCCCGGCTTGAGCTGGACGTCGAGGCACAGGTCCTTGAAGTAGCCGAGCTGGCTCGCCGCGATGTATTCGAGGATCGAGGCCGAGGACTGGAACTGGTAGCCGGACAGGTAGGTGATCTTGCCTGCGGCCTTGTTCTCGGCGCAGCGCTTCGATGAGATGTCGGCGCCGGCCTTGCCCGCGCTGGCCTGTGGTGAGCCCGAGCTGCACGCGGCGACGGCGACCGCGAGCGCGGCGGCGGCCAGGGCGGCGAGACCGGTCTTGATGAGACGGTGCTGCATGTCACTCCTAGTTGGTGAAGTGGTGCTGGGGGAGGGGCGGAATGTACGGAACGTGGGAAAAGAGGCAAGGGTCGACCGGCGCCCCCGCCGTTGCGGGGAGGAGACGGCCGTGACGGGGTCGGATCAGTCGGTGGAGCTCTCGTGCCAGTGCAGGACGCGGCGCTCGATGACGGTGATCACGAGCAGCAGCAGCACGCCCATCACGGCGAGGATGAGGATCGCCGAGTACACGACCGCGAGCTGGTTCATCGACGAGGCGGTGCTGATCACGGTCCCGAGACCGCCCGTCGCACCGGAGGCCGAGAGCTCCGCCACGACGGCGCCGATGATGGAGAGCGGGAAGACGATGCGCAGCGCCGCGAATAGGAACGGAAGCGCGTTCGGGATGCGCAGGTGGACGAGGAGCTCGATGCGCGAGGCATCCATCGTCTTGTAGACCTGCAGCACCTGCTGCGGCACCGAACGCAAGCCGGTCGTCGTGTTGATGAGAATCGGGAAGAAGCAGATCAGCGCCGTGATCACGAGCTTCGGCATCGGGCCGAAGCCGAACGCGACGACAAGCGCCGGAGCGATCGCGACCAGCGGCGTGACGTTCAGCACGACCGCGATCGGCATGACCGCGCGACGCACGATCGGCAGCTCGCTGATCAGCACCGCGAGCACGAAGGCGGCGACGAAGCCGATGACGAGGCCCGCCACGGACTCGCCGAGCGTGATCATCGCGTTCTGCAGGTAGTAGCCGAGGTTCTGGCCGAGCGACTGCCCGATGGCGGGCAGCGGCGGCAGCAGATAGGGCAGCTTGGCAGCGCCCAGCTGCCAGAGCGCGCCGAGGGCCGCGAGCATGACGACGAGCGGCAACCAGACCGCCGGCCTGACCCAGGCGATGCGCGACTGGGGATGCCTGAGGCTGTAGCGGCTCGGCTCGACCGGTGGCTGGGCGGCGGCGGTCGCGGTGGGCCGCTCGGCGGTGGCGGTGGTCTCTTCGACGGTGGTCATCAGGGTCTCCTCCTCAGGCGGCATCCGCCGAGCGCCAGGCGCTGTGCAGTGCGTCCCTGATGCGGTCCTCGTATTCGTGGAAGCGCGCGTCCTCGAAGAGGCGCTGATTGCGTGGCCGCGGCAGGTCGATGTCGATCCAGTCGACGATGCGGCCCGGCCGCGGTGCCATCACGACAACGCTGTCGGAGAGCCGGACGGCCTCTGAGACGGAGTGGGTGACGAACAGCACGGTCGTCTTGAGCTCGTCCCACAGGTCGAGCAGCTGGTCCTGCAGGCTCTCGCGGGTGAACTCGTCGAGTGCCGAGAACGGCTCGTCCATGAGCAGCACATCGGGCTGCAGGCCGAAGGCGCGCACGATGGCGGCGCGCTGCTGCATGCCGCCCGAGAGCTGCGAGGGCAGCTTGTCGACCGCTTCCGAGAGGCCCGCCTTGTCGAGCAGCGCGAGCATGTCGGGCGCGCCTCGGCTCTCATCGCGTGCGCTCAGCGCGCCGATGCGCTCTCGGCGGCCGGCCGCGCCGCGGTTGATCTTGTGGGGCAGCGTCACGTTCTTGAGCACCGACAGCCAGGGCAGCAGTGCCGGCGACTGCGGGACCAGGCCGATGAGCTTGGCTGCGCACGCCTCCTCAGGCGTCACGCCGTGCACGCTGACCGTGCCGGCATCGGCCGACTCGAGCCCCGCGACGAGACGCAGCAGGGTGGACTTCCCGCAGCCGCTCGGACCGATGAGGCTGACGAAGCGCCCCGGCTCGATCGTGAGCTCGACATCGTTGAGCGCGACCATCGCCGACGGGCCGAACCCGTAGACCTTGCGAACGGAAGCCAGCTCGACTGCCTGCGTCATGATGAACACCCTCCATACCGGCGGCGGGCAGAACAGAACTGCCCGATCTCGTATGGCGGAGAGCGTGCGTAGCGAGCGATGATCTGCCACGCGGAAATCCGCTTGTCTTGCCGCTATCGTAAACAGCCCACGTTTCGCGGAATCGATGCTCTCGGTTGCGTGTGTGTTACATCTGCCGGCTGCGGGACGTTCGTCACTTGCTCAAGGGAGCGGTGCGGATGCCGTCGAAGACGCGCACCTCGACGCCGAGATCCGCTGCGGCGGTCGCGACCCAGCCGCCGAGGGCCTGCACGACGACCTCGGTCACGACGAGCACGGCGCGCTCGGCGCTCGGCACGCCTTCCCGCAGCCAGAGCAGCTTGAAGAGGTCGGCCATGACCTTGTTGCGGTAGCTCGGCTTGTAGGCGCCCTGGTTGGCCACGAGCTGCACCACGATGCGCCCCTCGGCATCGATGCCCTCGACCTCGACGCGGCTGCGGTTCTCGAGCAGCAGCGCTTTGGGTCGCAGTGCGGTGCCGAGCTCGTCGCTGAGTGCACACAGCATGCGCCGCTCGACGGAGCCCTCCGCGAAGCGGCTCCACTCGTTCGGCGCATCCACGACTGTCAGGCGCACGCTGGTGAGCATAGGCAGCCCAGATTGCCCCCGTGTTTCACTGGTGGGCAGCGCAGAGGCCGGGAAGCTGCACGCATTCCCGGCCTTGGCTGCTGCGGTTCAGATGAGCCAGCGCTGTGATTGCACGACAGGCAGTCGCTTCCACTGGTGGCCGAGGCCCCAGGTGTCGCCGGCCGAGACGGCAGCCACGACGATCAGCGCAAGGGCGTAGATGATGTGGTAGTCGACGAGCGGGTTGGTGGATGCCGCGTTCGCGCCGAACGGCCACTCGGCGAGGTACATCAGCAGCAGCACGACCGTGCCGGCGACCGCGCTGATGCGCAGGCCGACGCCGGCCATCACGGCGACGCCGATGGCGAGCATCGCGATCATGAACAGCCAGTCGGTCGCCGGGCTGGCGATGGCGGCGAAGGTGCCCTTGAGTGGGCCGACGACGGCGTCGCTGTTCAGGAATCCCTGGCTCGGCGCTCCGCCGTTGATCCATGCTCGTGCGACGGGCGTCGAGAATCCGAGGCCGAACGTCTTGTCGAGGAAGGCCCACAGGAAGATGAAGCCCGTCGCGAGGCGCAGCACGGCGAGCGAGCGGCGGCCGAAGGCGCTTGTCACGATGTCGGCCTCGTCGCGCACCTTGGCGCGACGCGTGGTGGCGGTTGGTGCGGCACCCATGGGGTGGGCGGCGGTGGCGGTGCTCATGATCCTGGCTTCTTCCCGATCGACCTGGTATCTATGTCGTACCGAAAGCTACTCTCGACGTGGTCGGCCAATAGGGTCGTAAGTCCCGCAGGGGGAGCGGGCGGTCAGGAACGCCCTGCTCGCCGTGATAGTCTTTTCGAGCACTTGGGCCCTTGGCGCAGTTGGTAGCGCGTCTCGTTCGCAATGAGAAGGTCAGGGGTTCGAATCCCCTAGGGTCCACGAAAAGATGCCCGGTCAGAACGCGTTCTGACCGGGCATCCTGCGTTCAGCGGTAGATGCTGGGGCGCGGCGCCTCGCCGTTCAGGAAGTAGCGGCCCACTTCGTTCAGCTTGTAGGCGATGGGGTCGTGCAGGCTCAGGGTGCGCGCATTGCGCCAGAAGCGGTCGAGGCCGTACTTCGTTCCGGCCGAGCGCGCACCCGTCAGGTCGTAGATCCCGCTCGTCACGGTGAGGGCGGTGGTGGTCGCCGTGATCTTGGCCCCCGCGATGGCCTCGGCGACGGCCGCGCGCGCCTCGGCCGTGACGGCCGTGCCCTGGTCGTGCAGCCACTGCAGCCGGCGCTCGCCGCGCACGACCGCGGCGGCCGCGGACTGGGCGGCGGCGACGAACTCGCCATAGCCGTTCAGGATGAAGGGGTCCTCGCCTGCTTCGGAGACGGAGGCGTGCGACCACGGCATCGAGCGCTCGCGCGTGAAGGCTCGCGCTTCGAGCAGCGCGCCCTCAGTGATGCCGAGCTGGATCACGCCGAACATGAGCTGGAAGTTCAGCACGGCGACCGACGCGAACGGGTCCTGCAACTCGGTGACGGGGCCGAGCTCGGCGATGAGCTCGCGCGCGGGCACGACGACGTCGACGAAGCTCAGCGAGCGGCTCGCGGTGAGTCGCTGGCCGAGCATGTCCCAGTCGCCGCCGATCGTGAGGCCCTGCGCAGCGGGGTCGACGGCGACGACGTTGAGCCGGCCGCTTTCGGCGTCGATCACCTGCGTGAAGAGGCGCTGCGCGACCGGCGCCCCGGTGGCGAAGCCGACCTCGCCGTTGAGGATCATCCGGTCACCGTCGCGCCGCAGGCGGATCGGGCCCGTGTGCCGCGCGGTGCCCGGGCTCGCCCACAGCCACTTCTGCGCAGCGGTCGCGGCCAGCATCCGCCGCGTGGTCTCGGTGTCGTAGTGGGCGAGGATGCGGGTCCAGCCGTAGTGGTAGCCCAGGATGTGCGCGATGCTCGCGTCCGCTCGGGCGATGCGGCGCGTGACCTGGGCGGCCAGCGCGAAGGGCAGCCCGTCGCCGCCCGCGGCGGCCGGCAGCGCGATGCCGAGCAGTCCGCGCGAGCGCAGCAGCTCGACCTCGGCCTCCGGCAGGTCGGCTGCGGCCTCGCGCTCGACGGCGTCGGAGCGCAGCTCGTCAGCGACCTCGTCGGCGACGCCCAGCCAGTGCTCCCACTCCGCGGGCAGGCTCAGCGACGGGTCGGCGATCAGATCAAGGTCGGTCACCCGCCTAACCATAGGGTTTGCGGCCGTCCTGTCGACCGCCCCCAGAACGGGCGGCGGCATGGTTCGCGCGCCGGGCGGGTACCGAGCACAGAACACACGGACTCACCGGTGGAAGGAAAGGGAGTCGCATGCGCAAGTTCTTCACCCTGCTCGTGCTCAGCGTCGTCGCGTTCATCGCGTACACCTACGGCGCCAAGGCCGGCCGCGGGCGTTATCGCGAGATCCAGGCGGGTATCGATGCCCTGTGGAACGACCCCCGCGTGAAGAAGGCCCGTAAGCAGGCCGTCAAGCGCGCGGAGAAGGCGGCCAAGTCGCTGTAGTGCAGCACCCGGTCATCGAGACGAGGAGTGGTTGATATGGCTCAAGTGAACGACGACGCGGCGCAGAACGGCCTGAACGCGGCCGGCGACGACGCGCACGCGGCAGTGGACAAGGCGGCCGGTGCCGCCGACGAGAAGATCGCCAAGACGTTCGAGGCGGCGTCGCAGGCCGTGGATTCCGCCACCGAGGCGGTGCACAGCACGGTGGACGACGCACGGCACAAGGCCTCGGCGGCGACGAGCACCGCGACTCGCGCCGTGAACGGTGCGGTGGACGACGCGCGCCGCAATCTCTCGCAGACCGTGAGCCAGGCGAGCGGGTCGGCGGGCGAGGTGCGCGACGTCGCGGTGAACACGGTGCAGGACCGCCCGCTCGAGTCGGTCGCGCTGGTGGCCGGCGTGGCCGCGGTGATCGGATTCATCATCGGGCTGATCGTGGGCAAGCGGTAGCGCATCGGGCCGCGCTCGACATGCGCCGGGGCCGGGGGCCGCGATCCGTCCGGGTCGCGGCCCCCGGCGCCTGTTCAGTGCGCGACGAGCGGTGCGAGCGCCGCCCCGAGGGCGCTTACGACGCCGGGGACGTGGCCGTTCACCGGCGCGTTGACGATGATGCCCTCGACGCCGGCCCCCAGGATGTCGTTCGCGATGCGCTCGGCGATCACGTCGGCGGTGCCGACGAACGCCCGGTTGCGGCGCTCCTCTGGCACGGCCGCGAGCATCTTGTCGGCCTCGGCCTGAGACTCGACGAGCGCGACGCTCGCGAGGTAGCTGGTCTTGAGGGTCGCCGGGTCGCGGTCGATCTCTTCGCAGCGCTGGCGCAGCACCTGCACCTTGCGCGGGAGGTCCTCGATCGGGGCGATGATGTTCATATGGTCGGCGTAGCGCGCCGCGAGGCGGAACGTCTTCCGCTCGCCCTGCCCGCCGAGCATGATCGGGATGCTGTCGCGGAACCGCGGCACGTTCATCGCGCCGTGCACGCGGTACCACTTGCCGGTGAACTCAGGCCGCTCGTCGCGCAGCATCGGGTGGATGATCTGCAGCGCCTCGTCGAGCTTCTCGAAGCGCTCGGTGAAGGTGTCGAAGTCGATGCCGAGCTGCTCGTGCTCGAGCTCGAACCACCCGGCGCCGAGCCCCAGGATCGCCCGCCCGTGGCTGATCACGTCGAGCGTGCTCACGGTCTTCGCGAGGATCGCGGGGTTGCGGTAGGTGTTGCCCGTCACGAGAGCGGACAGCTGGATGGTGCTGGTGGATGCCGCGAGGGCGGCCAGCGTGGAGTACGCCTCCATCATCGGCTGGTCGGGCGTTCCGATGCCGGGCAGCTGATAGAAGTGGTCCATCACGAGGACGGTGTCGAAGCCGCTGCCTTCGGCCTCTCGCGCCTGGGCGAGGACGGTGTCGAACAGCGTCTCGACACCGCCGGGGTAGGTGAAGTTGGGGATCTGGTATCCGAGTGAGATCGTCACGATTCCGACGCTACGCCGATTCGGGCGAAGCGGATAGTTCTCCGCTCAGCCTTCGCGTGCAGCCCGCTCAGGCGAGCTCGTCGAGCAGCGCCTCGACGCGCCGTTTGATCTCGTCGCGGATCGGCCGCACCTCATCGATCGGCCGGCCCGCCGGGTCGGCGAGGTCCCAATCCTCATAGCGCTTGCCGGGGAAGACGGGGCAGGTGTCGCCGCACCCCATCGTGATGACGACGTCGGATTCCTTCACGGCATCCGTCGTCAGGATCTGCGGCGCATTCGCCGAGATGTCGATTCCGAGCTCGGCCATGGCCGCGATCGCGACCGGGTTCAGCCGGTCGGCGGGCTCGCTGCCCGCCGAGTAGACGCGCACCCGCTCTCCGGCGAGCTCGCGCAGGAATCCGGCCGCCATCTGCGATCGGCCGGCATTGTGGACGCACACGAAGAGCACGCTGGGGGTCATGGATGCCTCGTCTCGGGCCGTGGGAGTGAGGGGCGGTCACACGTAGCTTCGCATGCCCATAGCTGGGCGAGCGCCCGGCGGCCGCGCCCGCCGATTGAACGGGCGATGAACGTGTGGTGACGGTTCTCAGCCTGGTCTGCGATAGCGTTCCATGGTGCGAGTGAAAGCCTTCGCGTGGATCTGACGCTCATCGTCGTGCTGGTGATCGCGTTGGCACTCTTCTTCGATTTCACCAACGGGTTCCACGACACGGCCAACGCGATGGCGACGCCCATCGCGACGGGAGCGCTGAAGCCGCGCACCGCGGTCGCGCTCGCCGCGGTGCTGAATCTGGTCGGCGCGTTCCTGTCGACGGAGGTCGCGCAGACGATCTCGGGCGGCCTGATCAAGGGCGAGGGGGGCCAGGTCGCCATCACCCCGCCGCTCGTCCTCGCGGGTCTGGTCGGGGCGATCACCTGGAACCTCGTGACCTGGCTCTGGGGCATCCCCTCGTCGTCCAGCCACGCGCTCTTCGGCGGGCTCATCGGCGCGACGATCGTCGGCACGTGGGATGTCGGATCGATCGACTACAGCGTGCTGCTCGGCAAGATCGTTCTGCCCGCGCTGCTGTCGCCCGTCGTCGCTGGCCTCGTCGCCTACTGCTCGACGCGGCTCGCCTATCGCATCACGCACCGCAACGACGGGCTGCCCGACGGCCGCAGCGGCTTCCGCTACGCGCAGATCTTCTCGTCGTCGCTCGTGGCGCTCTCGCACGGCACCAACGACGCGCAGAAGACGATGGGCGTCATCACGCTTCTGCTCATCTCGGCCGATCTGCAGGCTGCCACGCACCCGGGGCCCGAGTGGTGGGTCATCCTGCTGTGCGCGCTCGCCATCGCGACCGGCACCTACACGGGCGGGTGGCGCATCATCAAGACGCTCGGCACCGGCCTCACCGACGTCAAGCCGGCGCAGGGCTTCGCGGCAGAGACCAGCACCGCCGCGACGATCCTCGCCTCGTCGCACCTCGGCTTCGCGCTCTCGACCACGCAGGTCGCCTCGGGGTCGGTGATCGGCTCGGGCCTCGGCCGCAGCGACACCAGCGTGCGCTGGGGCACCGCGGGCCGCATCGCGCTCGGCTGGCTGTTCACGCTGCCCGTCGCCGCCGTGGTCGGCGGCGCGGCGGCGGTGATCGCGCGCTTCGGCACGGCGGGGCTCGTCGTCGACCTCGTCGCCGCGGTCGTCGTGATCGTCGTCGTCTTCCGCATCAACGCGCGCCGCCGGGTCATGGCCGACCATCTCACGCCGGCCCACGCCGAGGCCGAGGTCGCCGAGACCGCGGCGCTCGCCATCGCCATCGCGCGCCTCGAGCCCGAGCTCGAGGCGGCCATCGAGGAATCGATCGAACGCGACCGCGCGCACGAGTCGAGCGGCTCCGGCGACCAGCCGCCGCCGCACGCGGCGCCCGGCGCGGGGGAGGAGCCCCGATGATCGACTGGCTCGCCTTCGTCGAGGTGCTCATCGCCGCGCTGGTCGGCGCCGCCGTCGTCGTCAGTCTCTACGCCCTGGGGCTGCGGCTGCTCGCCGTCGCGGGGCGCACGCCGTTCGTGCCGCCCGTCGCCTACGACGAGGCGATCACGGTGCTCTCGCCGAAGCAGATGAAGAGAGAGGCCAAGAAGGTCAAGAAGGCGCGGAAGGGGAATCCCTATTCGCCGGTCGTGAAGCGCATCGCGCTGATCGCGGCCTACGCGCTGTTCTCACTCTCGGGAATCGTCGTGCTCTTCGGCATCTACCTCATCGTGCCGTACTTCCACGGCTGACCCACGAACCCGGGCAGGCTGCGTGGCCGGTTACGGCGCCGCGGGGGATCCGGCGGCTCGAAGATAGCTCTCCGCCTCCGCCTCGGGCATCACGGTCATGCCGCGGATGCCGTGGGCTGAGCGCGCGAGCGCGTCGACCCAGACCTTGTTGAGCTGGGGCGGCTTCGAACCGTGGAAGACGAACACCAGGGGCACCTCGGGCGAGATCCAGAGGCTCATGCGCCCGGACCCCTTCTCGGAGGGGACCACCCAGTTCAACAGGAACGACTCGCGCACCCTCAGCTTCGCGGTCATCGCGATCTTGAGATGGGCCAGGGTGCGCTCGTCGAATTCGTATGCGTCGTTCGCGCCGTAGATCAGTCGTGCCACGTCCACACCTTCACCTGCCGCGGTGGGCCCGGCCTAATCGGCGCGACGCGATCGTCCGGAAAGCGCACCCCGTGGCCGGTGCGCGCACCCGCCCCTCTGACGGGGGACGGGCACGTGGCCGCCCGCGTCAGCGGCGCAGGGTGTCGCCGGGGTTCTCGCCGAAGCGCGCGCGGTACTGCGCGGCGAACCTGCCCAGGTTGGCGAACGCCCAGCGGCGGGCGACGTCGGCCACGCGCGTGTCCTCGTCGGCGGCGCGCAGCTCGGCGCGCGCCGCGTCCAGCCGGACGTCGCGCAGGTGGCCCATGGGCGTGGTGCCGAGTTCGCGCTGGAACCCGAGCTGCAGCGCTCGGACGGACATCCGCGCGGCTTCGGCGACCTGCGTCACCGTCAATGCCTGATCGGCGTTGTCCTCGATGAAGGCCTTCGCGCGCCGGACGGCGGCCGAGGACGCGAAGTCGAAGGTGCGCGCGCGTGCCGCAACATCGATCGGGAACGCAGCGAGCGCGGCCGTCACGACCGTCTCGAACGTGGCCGCGCGAATGGCGTCGTTGTGGAAGACGTCGCTGACCTGGATCACGCTGTTCCAGGCGTAGTTGACGGTGCGCATCCAGTGGGCGCGCATGACGGGAGAGACGGCCTCGTGCCGACCGAAAACCAGTCGCGCGTCATCGACGCCCTGCCGCGCGGCAGCCGCCTTCGCAAGGTGCTCCGTGTCGATGTTCACCATCAGAACGTCGAGTTCCTCTGAGCCGGAGCTTCCCGGCCCGGGCGTGAACAGGAACGGCTGCGACGAGTCGATCTGGTCGCGATTCGACTCGACGGCGTAGCGGCCCGCGAGGCGCAGGCCGAAGGCGGCCACGTCGTGGAAGTCGACCGCGATGTCCATGCGGGAGTTGATCTTGAACCGGGTGAAGTTGACCCCGTTCTCACCGCGCGTGAAGTGCTGGTAGGCGAAGTCGCCGGTCGCAGGCTCGCGCAACTCTGCGCGCGGGTACACCCTGCGGGCGATCTGCTCGGCCTCGCCGACGTCGGTCGTCTGGAACGACTCGTCGATGATCACGTGAGCGATTCCGAACCGCCGTCCTGACCACTGCCGCCGCCGGAGTGGTCGTCTTCCTCATAGAAAAGATCGCAGCTCGCGCAGTAGAGCGCGTTGCCGCGATCGATCAGGATGCTTCCGCAGATGGGGCAGACGTCCGGGGAGGTGGCGTCTGGCTGGGTCATGGCGGCGACCCCCTGTTCTTGATGTATCGGTGTGCCGGGTCGGCCTCGACGGTACGCGGAAGAACCGCGATCGGGACACTCCCTTGACCTCTCCGGGGAGTAGGCCCTATAGAGGCGGCACGGCTGCGTGCGGCCGGAACGACGAAGTGACCGGCGGAGACCCGCCGGTCACTTCGTGGTACGGCTGCTCAGGCCTGGGCGGGGCGAATGTTCGCCGCCTGCGGGCCCTTCTGGCCGCGCTCGGTGTCGAATTCGACCTTCTGACCCTCTTCGAGGTTGCGGAAGCCGCTGCCCGAGATGGCGGAGAAGTGGGCGAAGACGTCGGCCGAGCCGTCGTCGGGGGAGATGAAGCCGTAGCCCTTCTCCGAGTTGAACCATTTGACGGTGCCGGTGGCCATATCGTCGTCTTTCTTTCGTGTTCCCGGACGGCTGTTGCGGTCCGGCGTTCCGCGGCGGCGGCGCCGTCGCGGACGTGGGGGGACGTGCTGCACGGCGAGGTGCACCACGTCGAAGTCGTCGCTGCTCAGAGCCTCGCACGCGAGCGCGAGCGTAGGGAAGAGCCCGCGTGGTCTTGCGTGTGCGTCGTGAAGCGCGAAGCCGTTCGCCGAGGCGGCGACGAAGCCGGCGAATTCGCCCGCGATCGTCGCCACGTGGATGTCGTCGTCGGCCTGCCGCCAGACGGGGTGAACCGCGGCGAGGGTGTTCGGTGAAGCAGAGAGGTAAATCGGATTTCGTTTCGTGAGCCGCGGCCCGGCCGACATTGGTCGGGCGCCGCGGGAAGATCTGGGGCGCTATGCGCGCCGGTACTGTGCGATGACGGGGCAGGCGAACGGATCGCGCGCCTGAAGCCCCACCCTATTGAGATATGCGATCACGATGGCGTATGACTGCGCCAGCGTGGTCTCAGTGTACGGGATGCCGCTGGCAGCGCAGTGCTCGCGCACGATGAGACGCGCTTCCGCCAGTCGGGGGCGGGCCATGCTCGGGAAGAGGTGGTGTTCGACCTGGTAGTTGAGGCCGCCGAACAGCGCCGTCGCCCACCAGCCGCCCGACACGTTGCGCGAGGTGCGCACCTGCTTGGAGAAGAAGTCGAGCTTCACCGATGCCGGGATGATGGGCATTCCCTTGTGATTCGGTGCGAACGAAGCCCCCATGTAGATGCCGAAGACGGCGAGCTGCACGCCGAGGAAGGCGGCGGCGATGCCGGGCGGCAGGAACCAGAACAGCAGGCCGAGGTAGACCCCGAAGCGCGCGGCGATCAGCGCGATCTCGGTCGCACGGTGCTTGACCGGCTCGGGGCGCCCCAGCAGCTTGAACGACGTCCAGTGCAGGTTCAGCCCCTCGAGCGTCAGCAGGGGGAAGAAGAGGTAGCCCTGGCGGCGCGTGATCCACGCGAGCAGGCCGGTCTGGCGGGCGGCATCCTCTTCGGTGAACGAGATGGTGTCGAACGCGATGTCGGGGTCCTTGCCGAGCTGGTTCGGGTTCGCGTGGTGGCGCGAGTGCTTGTTCTGCCACCAGGCGTAGCTCATGCCGATCACGAAGGTGCCGAGCACGCGGCCGACCCAGTCGTTGGCCGAGCCGGAGACGAGGATCTGCTTGTGCGCGGCCTCGTGGGCGAGGAACGCGAACTGCGTCAGGATCAGGCCGAGCACGCCGGCCAGGATGAGCTGGAACCAGCTGTGGCCGAGCAATACCATTCCCACCACGTCGCCTGCGGTCGCGACGAGCAGTCCGAGTGCGAGGAGCGCGTAGAACAGCCGCGCCCGACGCAGCAGCCCATCGGCCTTCACGGCGCGTGAGACCGCCGTGTACGACGCGGTCGCGTCGAAAGCGTCGTCGCGCCGCGTTGTGGTGCGGATCGCGCCCAGGCGCCCCTCGAGCAGTTCGGCAGTGGTGAATGGTGTGGCCATCTGGCCCCCGTTCGATCGCGGCCTCAGAAAAGCCTTCTACACAAAAGGCAAGCCGCCGATCGTTGCGGGCAACGCTACAGAGGAACTGCCGGTCGAAACCGGCAGTCCCCTGGCAATCCGCAGCCGCTAGCCGAGCATCAGCTCGGCACCGGCCTCGTCAGGCGTGACCCTCTCGAGCGGCGAGGCCATCGGGCGCCAGACGAGCACCGGGCACGCGGCGCGCTGTGCGACCCGGGTGCTCACCGAGCCGAGGAACAGTGCCCGCGCCATGCCGGCGCCGGTGCTGCCGGTCACGACCATCTCGGCGTGGCGGCTCGCCTCGATCAGGATGTCGGCGGCGTCGCCGTAGACGGACTGCGTGACCACCTCGACGCCCTTGGGGACCTCGACCTTCGCGAGCGCGTCGCTGAGGATCTCGAGCGAGTCGGCCTCGGGGTTCCAGTTGATCGGGGGGCCGGGCACGAAGCCCTGCCCGACGGGCCACGACCAGGCGCTGATCACGCGCACCGTGCAGCCGAGCGCCTGTGCCAGGCGCAGACCCTCACGCAGCGCTCCGAGGGCCGCTGCCGAGCCGTCGATGCCGACGACCAGTTCGCGGTTCACGGGGGTGTGCTCGTTCATCGGTTACCTTCCTGTCCTGCCTGGCGTGGTTGCCATGCATCTTGTATCTGAGATGAGTCTAGCGCATGAAGGCCGTGCTGACCATACTGATTTCCATGGACCTCGATCGAACGATCCAGACCAGCGAACCGTGGGCAGCGCCCGCAGCCGCCGTTCTCGAGGGCCTGGGGAGTTCGGATCAGGGGCTCACCGCGGCTGAGGCATCCGCTCGCCTCGATCAGCACGGCCGCAACGTGCTCAGCCCGCCCAAGTCGGCGCCGTGGTGGAAGCGCGTGCTGCTGCAGTTCAAAGACGTCCTCATCTACGTGCTGCTCGCGTCGGCGCTGCTCAAGGCGGTCATCGGCGACTGGGTCGACTTCGCCGTGATCCTCGCGGTCGCCGTGATCAACGCCGTCATCGGGCTGGTGCAGGAAGGCAGGGCCGAGCAGGCGCTCAACGCCATCCGCGGCATGCTCTCGACGCAGGCGCACGTCATGCGCGCCGGCGTCTGGATCGAGCTGGATGCCTCAGAGCTGGTCCCCGGCGACGTGGTGCGCGTGCGCGCCGGCGACCGGGTGCCGGCCGACGTGCGCCTGCTCGACGCGGCGAACCTGCAGGTCGACGAATCCGCTCTCACGGGCGAGGCCGAGCCGTCGACCAAGTTCGTCGAGCCGGTCGCGCAGGCCGCTGAGCTCGGCGACCGCACGTCGATGATGTTCTCGGGCACGCTCGTCGCCGCGGGCACGGGGCGCGGCGTCGTGGTCGCCACGGGCGGCACCACCGAGATCGGTCACATCCAGACGCTCGTCACCGAGGTCGAGGCCGTCGAGACGCCGCTCGCGATCGCGCTCGCGCGCTTCGGCCGGCTGATCGCCTGGACGATCGTCGCGATGACGGTCGTGATGACGGCGATCGGATTCTTCGTGCACGGCTTCGGCCTGCAGGAGATCGTGTCGGCGGCCATCGGCTTCGCGGTCGCCGCGATCCCCGAGGGGCTTCCCGCGCTCGTGACCATCACGCTCGCGCTCGGCGTGCAGCAGATGGCGCGGCGGCACGCGATCACGCGCCGCCTTCCGGCCGTCGAGGCGCTCGGCTCGGTGACCGTCATCTGCTCGGACAAGACGGGCACGCTGACGAAGAACGAGATGACGGCGCGCGCCGTGCGCACCGCCGCACGCGCCTACGAGATCGAGGGAACGGGCTATGCGCCGCTCGGGGCGGTCACGCGCGAGGGGGCGCCGGCGCCGGCGTCCGCCAATGCCGACCTGCGGATCCTCGCGGAGGCCGTGGCGGTGTGCAACGACGCGCGCGTCGTCGGCTCCGGCGGCGACTGGAGCGTCGTCGGCGCCCCCACCGAGGGGGCGCTCGCCGTGCTCGGGCTGAAGGCCGGCGTCGACCCGGGTGTCTGGCGCCGCGAGGCCGAGGTGCCGTTCGACTCCGAGACCAAGTACATGGCGGTGCTCGCACGAGACGCATCGGGCGAGGCATCCGTTTTCCTGAAAGGCGCGCCCGACCGGGTGCTCACCCGCGCGACGACGCAGACGCAGCCCGACGGCTCGTCGGCGCCGATCGACGTCGAGCACTGGCAGCGCCAGATCAGCGAGCTGGGCCGGCGCGGCCTGCGCGTGCTGGCGGCCGCGCGGCGGCGGCCGGGCGCCGGGCAGTCGACCCTCGCGCACGCCGACCTCGAGACGGGCTTCGAGTTCATCGGAGTGGTCGGCATCGTCGACCCGCCGCGCCCCGAGGCGATCGAGGCGATCGCGACGAGCCACCGGGCCGGCGTCGCGGTCAAGATGATCACGGGCGACCACCCCGACACCGCGCTCTCGATCGCGCGCGAGATGGGCATCACCGAGCCGGGCGCCGCCGGGCGCGCCGAGCCGCGTGTGCTCACCGGCGCCCAGCTCGAGGCGATGAGCGACGACGAGCTGCGTGCGCTCGCCGCCGAGGTCGACGTGTACGCGCGCACGAGCCCCGAGCACAAGATCCGCATCGTCTCGGCGCTGCAGCACGAGGGCGAGGTCGTCGCGATGACGGGCGACGGGGTCAACGACGCACCCGCCCTCACCCAGGCCGACGTCGGCGTCGCGATGGGCCTCAAGGGCACCGAGGCGACGAAGGAGGCCGCCGACCTCGTGCTCACCGACGACAACTTCGCGACCATCGAGCGCGCCGTCGAAGAGGGGCGGCGGATCTACTCGAACATCCGCAAGTCGATCCTGTTCCTGCTGCCGACGAACGGGGCGCAGGCGCTCGTGATCCTCGTCGCGGTTCTGGTCGGGGCGACCCAGCTGCCCCTCGAGCCGGTGCAGGTGCTATGGATCAACATGGCGACCTCGGTGACGCTGTCGCTCGCGCTCGCCGGCGCGGGCGCCGAGCCCGGCCTCATGGACCAGCCCCCGCGCGGGAAGAACGCGCCCCTGCTCGACGCGCGCATGGGGGTGCGCATCGGGGTCGTCTCGCTGCTGATCGGCGCGGCGACGATGTTCACCTTCTACTTCGAGATCGGCTACGGCGAGAACCTGCGGCAGTCGCAGACCACGGCGGTCACGACGCTCGCGCTGTGCCAGCTCGCCTACCTGTTCAGCTGCCGCTTCCTCGACCGCTCGAGCGTCTCGCTCGCGGTCTTCCGCGGCAACCGGGTGATCTATCTGTCGGCCGCCGTGCTCATCGTGCTGCAGCTGGCGTTCGTGTATCTGCCGTTCATGCACATCTGGTTCCTGTCAGACACGATCGACTGGCATCAGTGGGGGCTGTCGGCGCTGCTCGCGATCGTCGTCTTCTTCCTCGCCGAGGGGAACAAGGCGCTCACGCGGCGGATCGGGGAGACAGGGGGAGCGCGATGAGTGATCGGATGCCGGAACCGGGCGAGCCTGCACAGGAAGCCGCCGCCCCGGCGAGTGGCGGCGGCGCGGGGCATCCGCTCGGTCGCCGCCTGCGGTGGGCGCTCATCGGCACCGTGATCGCCGCGCTCGTGCTGGGCGCGGCGGGCGGCGCCGCGACGGCGCTGGTGCTGCACAAGAACCCGACGGTCGCGCGCGCGACCGGCACGGCGACGGTCTGCGACTCCGTGCACATCGCGAGCACCGTGCTGCCGTCGGTCGTGACGGTGTCGGTGCGCGCCGCCTCGGGTGAGAGCGGCGTCGGCAGCGGCGAGGTGATCCGCGCCGACGGCTACATCGTCACGAACAACCACGTGATCTCTCCGGCCGCGAGCGGCGGCAGCATCACGGTCACCTTCTCAGACGGGACGACAGAGCCCGCCGAGCTGACCGGCCGCGACCCGCGCAGCGACCTCGCCGTGCTCAAGGTCGACAAGCGCCCGGGGCTCAGGCCCATCGACTTCGCGGACTCCGACCACGTGGTCGTCGGTCAGCCGGTGGTCGCGCTCGGCGCACCTCTCGGCCTGTCGAGCACCGTGACGACCGGTATCGTGAGCGCCCTCGACCGGAACGTGCCGGTGCCGAGCGACGGCGGCCAGACGACCGTTCTCGTCGGGGCGATCCAGACCGACGCGGCGATCAACCCCGGCAACTCGGGCGGCGCCCTGGTCGACTGCGCCGGGCACCTCGTCGGCGTGAACACGGCGATCGCGACGGTGCCCAACGAAGCGGGGCAGGCGGGCGGCGGCAGCGTCGGAATCGGCTTCGCGGTGCCCGCGAACCTCGCGGGGCACGTCGCGCGGCAGATCATCGCGGGCGACCCGATCGGCTACGCGTACTTCGGGCTGCAGGCCGCGCCCGTGACCTCGCAGAGCGGCCAGACCGTGGGGCTGTTCGTGCAGGCGATCACCTCGGGCGGCCCTGCGGACGACGCCGGGCTGCGGGTCGGCGACATCATCACCCGGCTGCACGGGCACGCGGCATCCGACCTCTCGGTGCTCACGGCGCTCGTGACGGCGCTCAGTCCCGGCGACCGCGTCGAGGTCGAGTACGTGCGCGACGGCGACCGGCACACGACGACGCTCACGCTCGGAGAGCAGTAGCGGGCGCATCCGCGGCGCCGCGCGCGGGTACCGAGAGCACATGCCGCAGCCGTCTGCGTGGCGCTATGCGCTGCGCCGCGCCATCCACGTCCTGCTGGTCGAGCGTGTCGTCGACATCTCCGCCACGCTGGCGTTCTTCAGCGTGCTGTCGGTGTTCCCGGCGCTGCTCGCGGTGTTCGGCATCTTCGGGCTCGTCGGGCGGGGCGAGCGCACCGCTGACGAACTGCTGGCGGTGGTGCGCCGCGTGGCACCGCGCGAGCTTGTCGCGCCGCTGCGCTCGACCATCGAGCACCTCGCGAGCGTCGGCGGCTCCGGCGCGGGGATCGGAGTCGGAACGGCCGCCGCGCTCGTCGTCGCGATCTGGACCGCCTCGCGCTACGTCGCCGCCTTCAGCGGCGCCCTGAACCGGCTCTACGGCGTGCAGGAGGGGCGGCGCTATTGGAAGTACCGGCTGGTGCAGCTCGCCATCACGCTCGCCGTGGTCACCCTGACCGCGCTCGTGCTCTTCGTGCTGCTCTTCTCAGGCCCGATCCTCGGGCCGGCGGGCATCGCGAGCCTCGGCGACGCGGCGTTCGCCGTGTGGGCCGTGGCGCGATGGGTGATCGCCGCGGCCGCGATGGTGGTGGTGATCGTGCTGCTCTATTGGGGCACGCCGAACATCAGGCAGCCGCGGCTGAGGTGGATGACCACGGGCGGCGTCACCGCGCTCGTGCTGATGGCCGCGGCATCCGCGTGCTTCGTGCTCTACGTCACCCACTTCTCGACCTTCCATCGTGAGTACGGCACGCTGGCGGGCTTCGTCGTGTTCCTCGTCTGGCTGTGGCTGATGAACCTGATGCTGCTCTTCGGTGCGGCGTTCGACGTCGAGCTCGAGCGCGTGCGCGAGCTGCGAGCCGGAGAGGACGCCACGCGGCGGGTTCGGCTGCCGCTGCGCGACGACCGCCGGATCGAGAGCCTGCGGCGCCGCGACGACGAGCTCGCGGCATACGCGGTGCGCTTCCTACCGACCCGGTACGAGCCCCCGGCGCGCGGGGGCGGCGTCGCTCTCGGCGCGGGCGACGACCATGGTGGCCGTCACGAGGCGCGTGCGGCCGCCGACCTGGTCGACGATCGCCGTGACCCGTAGCGCGCGCGAGCCCACGGTCGCGGCGAGCGGCAGCAGGAAGCGGCAGCGCGCGCGGCCCTCGACGGCGCCGAGCAGCTCGTCGTCGTCGAGGCGGTCGCGGTGCCGCAGCGCCGTGCGGCGCGTCTGGGCGTCGAGCATCATGACGGCGGCGAGGGATGCCGCACGCGCGCGGGCCGAGACGACGACGGGGCTATCGTTCTGGTTGTCGATGACGACCTCGGCGAAGAGGGCGCCCTCTGCGGCCGTGCGGATCAGCCGGATGTCGACGCGCGCGTCGCCGAACCTGTCGCCGTCGTTGACGCCGACGCGGAAGAGGGCGGCGACGGCTCCCAGGGCGAGGAGGGTGCTGAGGAAGAAGCCAAAGAGATCGCTCACGGGATGCCTTGCAGAAATGGACTGAATAAGAGCGATCCAATCTGCTGAATGCCTCGCATTCAAGGTGCCGCATGGCATAAATTGGCCGCATGGTGTCGGGGCGAATCGGGGCGCGTGCGCTCAGGGATCTACTGGGCGACTGGCGCACCGAGGCGCCGGCGAACGAGGCGCTGGCCGACCGGGTGCGGCTGCTGCTTCTGGACGGACGCATCTCGGCGGGCATCCGGCTGCCCGCCGAGCGCGAGCTCGCCGACGCGCTCGCCCTCAGCCGCACGACGGTCGCCGCGGCCTACCGCCGCCTGCGCGCGGCCGGCTTTGCGACGAGCCTGCAGGGCTCGGGAACCACGACCCGGCTGCCGCTCGGCCGGCCCGCGGCGCCGAGTCCCGGCGGCACGGTGATCGGATTCATGCACGCGTCGCTGCCTGCCACGCGGATGCTTCCGGGGGCGCTCGACGACTCGCTGCTCGCGGCCTACCGCAGTCACTTCGCCTCGCTCGGCTATGACGGTGTGGGGCAGCCTGAGCTGCGCGCCGCGATCGCCGACTGGTACGGCCGGCGCGGTCTGCCGACCGACCCCGAGCAGATCGTTGTGACGACGGGCTCGCAGAGCGCCATCTACCTGGCGGCGAGGGCGCTCGTCGCGCGCGGCGACCGGGTCTGGGCCGAGAGCCCCTCGTACCCCAATGCCTATGACGCGCTGCGCGAGGTCGGCGCCAGGCTGATCACGACGCCCGTCACCGTCGAAGACGGGTGGGACATGCCCGCGCTCGAGGCCGCCTTCCAGCGCTCCGCCCCGACCGTGGCCTACACGATGCCCGACTTCCAGAACCCGACCGGCCGCTCGATGTCGGTGGAGGACCGCGAGCGCCTGCTCGAGGCCGCGGCCGCCACCGGCACCGTGGTGCTCGCCGACGAGGCGACCGCCGAACTCGACATCGACCGCGGCGAGGCGCTGCCCCCGCTCGGCACCCTCGCCGACGCGCACGGAGCCGAGGTGGTGCACCTCGGCTCGGCGAGCAAGCAGCTCTGGGGCGGCCTGCGCATCGGCTGGCTGCGAGCCGCGCCGCAGCTCGCCCGCCGCATCGCGGCACTGCGCGGGTCGACCGACCTCGCCGTGCCCGTCTTCGAGCAGCTCGTCGTCACCCGGCTGCTGCCGCACTCGGCCGAGATCGCCGAGGAGCGGCGCGAGCAGCTGCGCGCAGGGCGTGAGACGGCACGCGCAGCGATCGCCGAGCTGCTGCCCGACTGGACCTTCCCGCCGCGGCTCGAGGGCGGGCTCGCGGCATGGGTGAACCTCGGTGCGCCCGTCAGCTCGCAGCTCGCTCTCGCCGCGCACGGCCGTGGGCTGCTCGTCGCCGCGGGGCCGCGCTTCGGCATCGACGGCGCCTTCGAGCGGCACCTGCGCGTGCCGATCGCCGCCGACCCCGACAACCTGCGCCGGGGGCTCGAGGTGCTCGCCGAGCTGTGGCCGTCGGTGCATCGGCTGGCGCGCGTCGAGTTCGACAGCTACGCGGGCACGGTGGCGTAGTCGCGGGTCAGTGGTGCCCGTGCCCGCCGCCCGGCTGCGGGGCGGCCGGAGGCGCAGGCGGCGCAGGCGGAGCCGCGGGCGGCGCTGCCGGCTGCTGCGGCGCCGCGGGTGCCGCGGGCTGCGTGGAGCGCTTGGTGTCGTGCTTGACCGCGCCGACGAGGGCGGGGTCGGGCGCAGGCAGCGGGTTGCCCCCGAGGGCGGCGTCGAGCGCGGGCAGCAGCTCGCGCCCGATCGAGAACTTCGCGGTGTAGCCGGTCGTGCCCTGCAGCAGCGGGAAGTGCTCGAGGCCGACGTGGCCGAGCGAGTTGCCCACCCAGATCGCCGTCGTGTAGTTCGTCGACGAGGTGATCAGCCAGTTCTGCTCGTCGCCGTCGGTCGTGCCCGTCTTGGCGAAGAGCGGGGTGCCGTCGTTCGGGTTCGCGCTCGCCGCGGTGCCCGAGCCGGTCAGCACCGACTGCAGCGCGTACTGCACGGTGTTCGCGATGTTGCCGGGGATGCTGCCGTGGCACTGCGAGCCCGTGAAGGGGACGGACTTGCCCGTGGAATCCGTGATCTTCGTCACGGCGACGGGCGTGCAGACCGTGCCGCCGTTCGAGAACCCGGCGTATGCCTCGGCCATCGTGAGCGGCGCGATGGGGTTCGTGCCGAGGATCTCAGACGGGTACTCCTGGAAGGCGCTGTTGTCGGCGACGTGCACGCCCATCGACTTCGCGACGTTCGCGATGCCGCACAGGTCGAGCTGCATGCCCATGTGCGCATAGGCCGTGTTGATCGACTGGGCGGTCGCCTGCAGCACCGACATCGACGCGGGAACGCGCTCGTTGTCGTTGTTCTGCACGGGCCAGACCGCGTTGCCGATGTTCTCGCAGCTGTTGTGGAACTCGGTGAACGGGAACTGGCGGCCCGTCGTCGACACGTAGTCGTTCAGATGGTGGCCCTCTTGCAGCCACTCGGCGAGGGTGAAGGCCTTGAAGGTCGATCCGGTCTGGAATCCGCTCGACCCGCCGTAGCCCTGATCGGCGTTGTAGTTCACGCTCGTCGTGCCCGGCTGGTCGCTGTTCCCGAACGCGGTGTTCTGCACCATGGTGATGATCTCGCCTGTTCCCGGCTTGATCGTGACGTTCGTGCCGCCGAGCGAGACGCCCGCGGCGGTCTGCGGCACGTAGTCGCTCAGCGCCTTCTGCGCCGCCGCCTGCAGGTCGAGGCGCAGCGGCGTGTGGATCTTGAGGCCCGCCGTGTTGAGCTTTGCGGCCCGGTCGGCCGCGGTCTTGCCGAGCTTCGGGTCGGCGAGCAGCTCGTCGCGCACGTACTCGCAGTAGTAGGCAGCGTCGTGCGAGGTCGCGGCGGCGCACCCGGATGCCTGCGGCGTGATCTTCGGCGTGATCGGGGTCTTCTTCGCCTTGTCGTACTGCGCCCGTGAGATCGAGTGATGCGCGAGCATCTTGTCGAGCACGTAGTCGCGCCGGTCGAGGGTGGCCGCGTAGTGGTTCTTGGCGCCGTTCTTCGGGTTCTTCGGCTGGTCGATGCGCAGGTTCGACGGGTTGTTGAGGATTGCGACGAGGGTCGCCGCCTGCGCGACGGTGAGGTGCGCGGCGTCCGTGCCGAAGTAGTAGCGCGCGCCCGCCTGCACGCCGTACACCGTGCCGCCCAGGCCGACGATGTTGAGGTAGCCCGTGAGCACCTGCGCCTTCGAGTACTGCTTGTCGACGGCCGAGGCGTACCGCATCTCCTGCAGCTTGCGCTCGGGCGACACCTCGGTCGCCTTGTCGTAGCAGCGGTTCACGGCCGCTTTGGTGCTGAGCTGCTCGCACTGCTGCACCAGCACGTTCTTCACGTACTGCTGGGTGATCGTCGAGCCGCCCTGGATGTTGTCGCCGTGGCCGAGTGCGGTCGCGAGCGTCGCGCGGATCGTTCCGATGACGTCGACCCCGCCCTCGGAGTAGAAGCGCGGATCCTCGGTGTCGATCGCGGCGTCCTTCACCGTCTGGGCGATCTGGTCGGGCCTGACGTTCACCCGGTCCTGCGAGTAGAAGGTGGCGATGGGCACCTCGTGGCCCGAGCCGTCCTGCGCGTAGAGCGTGCTGATCTGCTGCGGCGTCTCGATCTTCAGATAGTCGGGCATCGAGAAATAGGTGCCGAGCGTGCCGTGCACCCCGTCGGCGCCGATCACGGCGAACGGCGCGAGCGAGGCGGCAGCCAGCACCCCCGCCACCGCCGCTGCGATGACGAAGCCGACCAGTGCACCGAACCGACCGAGAATGCGCATCTCTTCGACGATAGGCACGCGCGCGGTTTTGCTGTACCCCTTTCAGGGGATGCATGGCCCGGCCATAATGCGAACATCGGGAAGCATGCTTCGCCGCGGTGCGGGGCAGGATGAAGGCATGACCCTGTCACAACAGCCGGAGCTCCCGGAGACCGCAAAGGCCGTTCTGATCACGCGGGCCGGTGGGCCCGAGGTCCTCGAGCTGCGCGACGTGCCCGTCGCGCCGCCGGGCGCCGGCGAGGTGCTCGTGCGCGTGCGCGCGGCGGGCGTCAATCCGGTCGACGCGAAGATCCGCAAAGGCACGCGCGGCGCGATCACAGAGCCGAAGCGCGTCGGGGCGGATGCCGCGGGCGAGGTCGTCGCGGCCGGGGAGGGCGTCTCGTTCCGCCCCGGGGACGCGGTCATCGGCTGGGGCCAGCCCGGAACGTACGCGGAGTATGTCACCGGCCCTGCGGCCAAGTGGACGCCCAAGCCCGAGGCCGTCGGCTTCGCGGAGGGCGCGGCCCTCGGGGTGCCTGTGTCCACCGCCTACCAGTGCCTCAGGTCGCTCGGCCTGCGCAGCGGCGAGACCCTGCTCGTGCACGCGGGCGCCGGCGCGGTCGGCCAGGCCGCCGTCCAGTTCGCGAAGCTCTGGGGCGCCGAGGTGGTCGCGACCGCGAGCGAGCGCAACCACGACAAGCTGCGCGCGCTCGGCGCCACCCCGGTCGCCTACGGCGACGGCCTGCTCGAGCGCGTGCGCGAGGCGGCGCCGCAGGGCATCGACCGCGTGCTCGAGGCCGCCGGAACGCAGGAAGCGATCGAGGTGTCGCTGGCCCTCGTCGACGACCCGGCGCGCATCGTCGAGATCGTCGTTCCGGGCTGGGCCGCGGAGTACGGCGTCACGGTGTTCAGCGGGGGCCTGCCCGGCTCGATGACGCCCGAGGCGAACGCGCTGCGCGACGAGGCGATCCCCTACGCGGCCCGGCTCATGGCCGACGGCCGCTTCACCGTCGAGATCGGCGAGCGCCTCCCGCTCGCGGAGGCGGCTCGTGCGCACGAGCTCGTCGAGACCGGCCACGCCCAGGGCAAGATCGTGCTGAACCCCTGATGGCCGATGCCAGAATCGTCGCGATCGGCACCGCCGTTCCGCCGGTCGTTGTGCCCCAGCGCGCGGCGCGCGACATCCTGCTCGCGCAGCCGGGGCTGGGCCGCGTCGCACAGCGCCTGATCGGCGCCGCGATGGACGGCTCTGCGATCGACGCACGCCGCACCGTGATCGCGGAGTTCGCCGGGCTCGACGGCGCGGGGCGTGCCGAGGCGGCACTCGCGGGCACGCGGGCAGCCGACGCGGCATCCGCGCCGCCGCCCGTGTTCTTCGACGCCGCGACGCGGCGAATGCTGCGCCCGACGACGGGGCAGCGCAACGCCGAGTACGTGCGCCAGAGCGTGCCGCTGGCCCTCGACGCGGCACGGGCCGCCCTCGCGTCGGCACCCGTGCCGGCATCCGCGATCACCCACGTGATCACCGTCTCGTGCACCGGATTCTTCGCTCCGGGCCTCGACGTCGCCCTGGTGCGCGGGCTCGGCCTGCGGCCCGATGCTCAGCGTCTCAGCATCGGGTTCATGGGGTGCCACGGTGCGTTCCCCGCGCTGCGGGCCGCGGTGGACGCGTGCCGGGCGGACCCGGCGGCGGTCGTGCTCGTGGTGTGCGTCGAACTGTGCACGCTGCATCTGCGCTCGTCGGAGGACCCCGACCAGATCGTCTCTGGCACCGTCTTCGGCGACGGCGCGGCGGCTGCGGTCGTGGCGGCGCACCCCCGCGCCGGGCTGCGCATCGACGCGCTGCACTCGCAGCTCGCAGGCTCGCAGAGCGCAGGTGACCTGACCTGGGCGATCGGCGACCAGGGCTTCGACCTGGTGCTGAGCTCGTATGTGCCGAAGCTGCTCGAGCACGAGATCGGGGCGGCGCTCGCCCCGCTCGACCCGGGGCGCAGCTGGTCCGAGATCGAGAACTGGGCGATCCACCCGGGCGGGCGGGCGATCCTCGACCGCACGCAGGAGGCGCTCGGCCTCGCCGATGAGCAGCTCGCGCCGTCGCGAGCCGTGCTGCGCGAGTACGGCAACATGTCGTCGCCGACCGTGCTGTTCGTGCTCGAGCGCATCCTCCGCACGGCGCGCGCGGGGGAGCGGGTCGTGGCGACGGCGTTCGGCCCCGGCGTCACGGTCGAGAGCGCGCTGATGACGGTGGAGGGGCCCGATCGGGAGCGCCCCGGCGCGCTCCGACCGGAGGCCGAGCGGGCGGGAAGCGGCACGCCGTGACCCTCGCCGCGCGCGAGCCGGCGCTCGCCGAGATCATGGACGGGCCGTGCGACGAGGTGCGGCTGTTCGCCACGTACCGGCACTTCGCCCTGGCCAACCGGGTCGTGAGCGGGTGGCGGCGGATCTACACCACGCGGCTGCGCCCGCTGCTCGCCGCCGGCCCCATGCGCCTGCTCGACATCGGCTTCGGCGGCGGCGACATCCCGCGCGCGCTCGCGAACTGGGCGGATGCCGACGGGCTCGACCTCGACGTGACGGCGATCGACCCCGACGAGCGGGCGCTGCGCTTCGTGCGCTCGAGCGGCGGTGCCGGGCGCGACGGTGAGGGGCGGGTGCGCTTCCGCGCCGCGACCTCGCGCGAGCTGGTCGCCGCGGGCGAGCGCTTCGACGTGGTCGTGTCGAACCACGTGCTGCACCACCTGGGCGACGCAGAGCGGGCCGAGCTGCTCGCCGACAGCGCGACGCTCGGCACGCGGTTGATCGTGCACGACGACATCGAGCGCAGCAGGCTGGCGTATGCCGCCTGGGCGGTCGGCGCGCTGCCGTTCGCGGTCGACTCGTTCGCGCTCGTCGACGGGCTGCGCTCGATCCGGCGCAGCTACACGGCGCGCGAGCTCGCCGCCATCGAGCCCGGATGGCGCGTGGAGCGGATGTTCCCCTGGCGCCTGCTGCTCGTGAGGGACGAATGGTCGGGGGCACGGTGATCGCCGGGGTCGCGCTGCTCGTGGCATCCCTCAGCTACGCCTCGAATCTGGCGCTGGGAACGCTCGTCGCGACCCGGCGCGTGGATTCGAGCGGATTCCACTGGCTGCACCACGCGCTCTACATCTGCACCTTCGTGCTGGCGGCCGCGGCAGTGGCCGCCGGGCTGTGGCGGCAGCCGCTCGCCGGCTGGCTGCTGCTGCCGGCGCTCGTGCCGTTCGCGCTCATCCCGTTCGTCGGCACGCGCGGAGTGCGGCATCCGATCACCGGGCTCGCGCCCGCCCCGTTCTATCTCGCCGCGGCGTTCGCGCTGCTCAGTTGAAGGAGAGCCGATGGAGTTCCTCGAGGTCGTGCGCCGCCGCAAGACGACGAACGGGCCGTTCCTGCCCGACCCGGTGTCGCAGGAGCACCAGCGGCTGCTGATCGAGGCCGCCTCGCGCGCCCCCAGCCAGCTGAACAGCCAGCCGTGGCGGTTCGTTCTGATCGAGGACCGGGCGACGATCGAGCAGATCGCCGAGATCAGCGGTGCGAGCATGACGACCGCGATGTCGAACGGCACGTTCTTCGAGCGCTACAAGCCGTACTTCCGCTTCTCGCAGGCCGAGATGGACGAGGAGCGCAGCGGCATGCTGTTCGACAAGCTGCCGGCGCCGCTCAGGCCGTTCACCTCGCAGGCGTTCACTCCCCGCGGTCAGAAGCTGATGAACCTGCTGCGCGTGCCGCAGACGCTCGGCGAAGAGAACCGCAAGCTGGTCGCCGGGTCGCCTCTTCTGATCGGCGTCATGCTCGACCGCAGCGAGAACCGGCCGGGCGAGCTGTCGTCGTTCTACTCGATCTTCAGCATGGGCGCCGCGATGGAGAACCTGTGGCTCACGACGGTCGAGCTCGGCATGGGCATCCAGTTCGTGTCGTTCCCGATGGAGGTGCCCGGGCAGTGGGAGCGCATCGTGTCGCTGCTGCGGGTGCCGGACTCGCTCGAGCTGATGGCCGTCTACCGACTCGGGTACGTTCCGGACGAGCAGCGTCGGCCCGCGATCGACTGGACCTCGCACGAGCGGAAGCTGCCGTCGCAGTTCGTCTTCCGCGAGTCGTGCGAGACCCCGCAGCAGGGGTGGGACGCGCCGGCGGGGCCGTAGGGGCCGTATGGCCGCAGCCGGCGCGCCCGGGTCACCTGCCGACGCCTGCGCCTGTGGGGCCGGCGCCGCCGAACCCCGCGCCGCCGAAGCGCTGGCCACCGGCTCCCGCTCCGGCGCCCGCGCCGCCGAGCCCGCTCAGCCCGCTGCGGCTGCTGGTCTCGGTGCTGTCGCTCGAGACCGTCGACGACAGATCCGCGAGGATCACCTTGTCGCCCGCGGACAGGCCGCTCGCGATCTGCACGCGGTCGGCGCCGATCGCGCCGAGCTTCACCTGCCGCCGCGACGCCGTGCCGTCCGCGAGCACGTCGACCGAGTAGCTGTTCGCACCGGTCAGGTGCACGGCGGAACTCGGCACGGTGAGCACGTTCGTCGCGGAGTCGACGTTCACGGTGAGGCGGGCGGATGCCCCGTTCAGAAGTCCGCTGCTCGAGCCGGTCAGGGCGAGGGTGACATCGTAGGACGGGGTCGAGGAGTCGCTTGAGGTGTTGAGGAATCCGATCGAGGTGATCTTCGCCTTCTGTGCGCCCGAGACGCCCGAGACGTTGACGCTGGCCGTCTGACCCACTTTGAGCGGGCCGATCGAGCTCGCGGTCGCCGAGGTGTCGACGACCCAGCCGTCATCGCCGATCACGCTGATGACCTCGGAGCTCGACCCCGCGCTCACCGATGACCCGGCCGAGATGCCGACCGCGGCGACCGTGCCCGCGATGGGCGTGGTCAGCGTGGCGAGGCCCGTGTTCTGTTGGGCGACGGCGAGGTTCGCCTGCGCCGACGCGAGAGAGGCCTCGTCTGCGGTGATGTCCTCGGCCGTCGCGGCCTGGGTCGCCTGGCCGCCGGAGGCGCTGCCGGCGCCGCTGCCGCTGCTCTCGCCGCCCGAGGTCGAACGGGCCGAGCCGCCGGAGGAGCCGCTGCCGCCTGCGCTCGCGGTGCCGCCTGCGGAGCGGCCCGCTGTGTCACCTGGTGCCGCCCCGGCGGGCTGGGACCCGGAGGGTTGGGACCCGGACTGCGAGCCGGAGCCCGCACTGGGCTTCGAGCCGCTCGACGGGGCCGTGCCGGAGCCCGAGCCCGACGTGCTCTTCGCCGCGTCGGCCGCGTCCGATGCGAGCTGCTGGACGGCGGCGTCGAGGGACTTCTCGGCCGCCGTGATCTTCGTCTGCAGCTCGGACAGCGTGCTGAGATCGGATGCCAGCGCCGTGAGCGTCGACGCCACGGACGCCGCGCCGCTCGTTCCCCCGGACCCGGTGGCGCTCGCCGAGCCGAGCGCGGCGGTCACCGCGGCCTGGCAGCTCGCGAGGGCCGCGTCGGCATCCGACTGCGCAGTCCCGGCGGGCAGATTCGCGAAGGTCGTGCAGGGGCTGCTGCTCGCGCCGAGGTCGGTCAGCGTCTTCTGGACGGCTTCGAGCTGCCCCTGCACCGCGGTCGTGACGGCGGTGACGCCGTCGCTGCCGGTGATGAGGTCGATCAGCGCGTTCTGCGCGGCCGTGACCTTCGCGACGTCTGACGTGATCGTGTCGTCGCTGCTCGCTGCGCTCTGAGTGGGGGCGGCCGCCACGAACGCCCCCATGGCCAGCCCGCCGCTCGAGGAATCCGTCGTGCTCGACGACGTCTGCGTGCTTGTGCTTGTGCTTGTGCTCGTGGCTGCGCTCGAGGTCTGCGAGGCGAGATCGTCGTTCAGCTTCTGCTCCGCCGTCGTCACCGCCTGCTGAGCCTGCGTGACCGCCGAGTCGAGCGCACTGGTGTCGAGCGTCGCGAGCGTCTGGCCCGCCTTCACCTTGTCGCCGACCTTGACCTTCACGGCGGCGACGGTGCCCGATGTCTGGAACGCGCGGTCCGCGCGCGTTGCCGAGGCGACGGTTCCGGCCAGCGAGGCGGTCTGCGTGACGTCGGCCTTGGTGGCCGTGGCCAGGCGGTAGCTCGGGCTGTCCGGGCGCAGCGCAGCCCACGCCGCGCCCCCGCCGGCGAGGCAGACGACCACGCCGATCGCGACGCCCGTGATGACGCGCCCCCTCCGCCGGGCGCGGGAGCGCTTCGCGTCAGCCATTCGTCGTCCCGCCCTGTGCACCGGCGCCCTGGCCGCCGCCGAAGCCGCCTCGACCGCCGAAGCCCGAGACGCACTCGCCGTTCACGGGCTCGGTCACCGAGATCGCGGTGGCGGCGACCGTGCCGCTGTCGTCCGCTTTGCCCTGAGCGAGCACACACTTGCCGACGACGAGGTCGGACGCGGCGCCCGTGGCCTGCTCGGTGTATTTCGTGGAGGAATCCACCGTGACCGTCTTCGAGCTCGTCTTCTGCGTCTGGAAGTCGATGGCGTCGACCGTGATGGTCGAGCCGCTCACCGCCGTCACCTTGCCGCTCGTCGGCATCACGAAGCCGCCGCCGGCGCCCGCGCTGCGCGAGGGGAAGTTGGACGGACGGCCGCTCGGCCTGTCGCTGGGCCGGTCGGTCGGGCGCGTGCCGCCCGAGCCGCCGCGCCCGCCGAAGCCGGCGGTGCAGCTGCCGTCGGTCGCCTGCGAGATCGACACGGTCGTCACCGCGCTGTCCGACGAGTCGGAGGAGCTCGACGAGCCGGAGGAGTCCTGCGGCGTCGTGCTGGCCGTGATGCACTCGCCGACCTTCACATCCGACAGCGAGACGTCTACGGTCTTGGTGATCTTCGTCGACGAGCTGACCGTGACGGCGGTCTGCGACGAGCTCGACTGCACCTGGAGCGTGCTGCCGCTCACCGCGGCGATCTCGCCGCTCGTTCCGCCCGCGCCCTGACCGCCAGGGCCGCCTTGGCCGCCTTGGCCGCCGGACTGGCCCTGCGCCTGCTTCGACGTCGACGAGCCGGCGCTGCTCGATGAATGCGACGAGCAGCCGCTCAGCACGAGCACGGCGCCGACGGCGATCGCCGAGGCCGCGGTGATGAAGGAGTACTTGCTGTTCATAGTTGTTTTCCTCGTTGCTGGGGTGTCTTACTCGGTGCGCAGCGCGTCGATCGGCGCTAGTCGCGCCGCGCGGGTCGCCGGGTAGACGCCGAAGATGATGCCGATTCCGATGGAGACGACGAGCGAGAGGCCGATCGCGAGCCCGGACACCTCGATCGACGAGCCGATCAGGCCGGGAAGGACGAGCGCGGCCACGATCCCCAGCGCTGCGCCGACGACCCCGCCGGTCAGGCCGAGGGTGCCGGCCTCGACGAGGAACTGGTTCCTGATCGCCCCGGGCGGCGCGCCGAGCGCCTTCCGCAGGCCG
>NZ_BAABBX010000003.1:0-75007 GCF_039538245.1 Gryllotalpicola kribbensis | reverse complement strand
GCCGCTTCGAGAGAACCACCCATTGAGAACCGCCGGGCCCCGCACACCGTTTAACTGACAGACCCGGCGAGCCGGCGCCGTTCGACAGGCGGCTCGGCGTCGACGAAGACGGGTGATGCGCGTTGCCGAGGGCGAGGGCGAGGGCGACGCCAGTGTGCGAGCCCCTACGCCGATTCCTCCCCGAGGAAGGGGCGGAAGAACGCACGGAGTTCCTGTGCATAGAGCTCTGGCACCTCGAAGGGAGCGAAGTGGCCGCCTTCCTCCAGCTGCGTGAAGTACTGCAGGTTCGTCGTGCGCTCGAGCCACGCGCGCGGCGGCCGCACGAGATCTCCCGGAAAGAGCGAGAAGCCCGAGGGCACCTCGACACGGCGAGCGAGCTGCTCAGGCGAGATGAGCGAGTTCGCGTGATACATGCGCATCGACGAGCCGATGGTCCGAGTGAACCAGTAGATCGAGAGGTTGGTGAGGATCTCGTCCCGGGTGAAGGCCGCGAGGCCGCGCGCGCTCCAGGTGCGCAGCTTCTCGACGATCCACGCGGCGAGACCCGTGGGCGAGTCGAGCAGCCCCGCCGCCGCGGTGTCGGGCTTGGTGCGGTGCATCGCCGCGTAGGCGCCTTCGGCGAAAGCCCACTCCTGACTGCGGCGGAAGAACTCCTGCTCCTCGGGGGTGAGCTGCGCGGCATCCATGCCCGGCACCGGAAGCGCACCCATGCTGTGCATCGCGCGCACGCGCTCGGGGAAGTCCAGCGCCAAGAACCGCACGACGCCCGAGCCGATGTCGCCGCCGGCGACGAAGAACCGCTCGTAGCCGAGCCGGGTCATGAGCTCGGCCCACAGCGCCGCGACGTCTCGCGAGTCGAGCACGCGGCCGGCCGGGGTGTCCGAGTAGCCGTATCCCGGCATGTCGGGAATGACGAGGTCGAACTCCCCCGCGAGCAGCGGGATCACCTTGAGGTAGCGCCAGAACGAGTCCGGCCAGCCGTGCGCGAGCAGCAGCGCGGGCGCAGGCTCGGCGCCGTCGGCGCGATCGACCACGGAGTGGATGACGTGGATGCCGGTGCCGCCGACCTCCACGAAGGAACGCGGCAGCCGGTTCAGCTCCTCTTCGCGTGCCGGCCAGTCGAAGCCGTCGGCCCAGTACTCCATGAGCTCACGCAGATACGCGACATCGGCGCCGAGCTCCCACGGGGCGGCGCCCCAACCGGATGTGCCCGACGCGTCCCACCGCGTCGCGCGCAGGCGCACCCGCAGATCTTCGATCAGGGCCGGGTCCGTTCGTGGGGCGAAGTCCATGAGGCCAAGCTACGTGCCACGCTGGCCGGGGTATAGCGCCTCAGCCCAAGCCCCACCCCGACATAGAGTCGAGGCATGCGCGCGATCGTGTATTCCGAGAAGGGCCCGTCCAGCGTTCTGAGGCTCGTCGATCGACCGGTTCCCGAGCCGGGTGTCGGCGAGATCCGGGTGAAGGTGGCGCTGTCGGGTGTGAACCCCACCGATGTGAAGAGCCGCGTCGGCTCCGCAAGCCGCGGCGACTTCGCCGAGATCACCCCCGGCCAGGACGGCGCGGGCACGGTCGACGCGGTGGGCGTCGGCGTTGAGGGCCTCGCCGTCGGCGACCGCGTATGGCTCTACCTCGCGCAGCACGGCCGCCCCTACGGCACCTCAGCCGAGTACCTCACGATCCCGGCGGAGCGCGCGGTGCTGCTGCCGCAGACGGCGAGCTTCGAGCTCGGCGCCGCGCTCGGCGTCCCGGCGATCACGGCACATCGCGCGCTGACCTCTGGCCCCGTCGCGCGCCTCTCCCCCGGGTCGCTCGCCGGGCTGCACGTCCTCGTGCAGGGCGGCGCGGGTGCTGTCGGAAACGCCGCCATCCAGCTGGCGCGCTGGGCCGGGGCATCCGTCATCGCCACCGTGAGCAGCGACGAGAAGGCGCAGCTCGCACGCGCGGCCGAGGCGCATCACGTCGTCGATTACAAGCACGAGGATGCCGCGGCCGGCATCCTCGCCGCCGCACCCGACGGCGTCGACCTGATCGTCGAGGTCGCGCCGGCGGTCAACAACGAGCTCGACCAGAAGGTGGCGCGCACGGGCGCGACGATCGCGTTCTACGCCAACAACGGCGGCGACCGGCTGGTGCTCGATATCCGGGCCACGTTCTCGCTCGGCCTGCGCTATCAGGGCCTGCTGCTCTACACGCTCGGCGCCGAGCTGCTCGAGGCGGCGGTCGCCGACGTGAGTGCCGCGGTCGCTGCCGGCGCGCTGCAGGTGGGCGAGGAACACGGTCTGCCCCTGCACCGCTTCCCCCTCGCCGAGACCGCCGCCGCGCACGACGCCGTCGACGGCGGTGCGGTCGGGAAGGTGCTGATCGAGATCTGAATGGCGGCGGCGCCGGCCGGGAATCCTTGCGGTATGACTGACTCAGGAACCCGCACCGCCATCGTCACCGGCTCAGACTCGGGTATCGGGCGCGAATGCGCCGTCGCCCTCGCCGAGGACGGCTTCGACGTCGGCATCACCTGGCACAGCGATGAGGACGGGGCGAACGAGACCGCGCGCCTCGTGCGTGAGCGCGGCCAGAGCGCCGTCGTGGCCCGGCTGGACACCACCGACGTGCCCGCGTGCGGCGACGTGGTCGACCAGCTCGTCGAGGAGCTCGGCGGCCGCCTCGATGTCTTCGTCAACAATGCCGGCATCAACGGCGGGCCGCGCTTCTTCGACACCGACTGGGACACCTGGCAGAAGACCCTCACCGCCGACCTCGGCGGGGCGTTCGTCTGCGTCCAGCGCGCGGCGAAGCACATGGTGGCGCAGCGCAGCGGCCGCATCATCGCGATCACGAGCGTGCACGAGCACGAGCCGCGGGTCGGCTCGGCCGCCTACGACGCTGCTAAGCACGGCCTCGGCGGCCTCATCAAGACCCTGGCGCTCGAACTCGGGCAGTACGGCATCACCGCGAACGCCGTCGCCCCCGGCGAGATCACGACGCCCATGAACGACGCCGAGGCGGAGGATGCGTATCGCACCCACCGCCCCGGCATCCCGCTCGGCCGCCCCGGTCACCCCCGCGAGGTCGCCGACGTCGTCGCGTTCCTCGCGTCGCCCAAGGCGAGCTACGTCACCGGCGCCTCATGGGCCGTCGACGGCGGCATGCTGCAGATGGGACCGCAGGCTGGCTCGCACCTCACGAGCGACGAGTGGCGCGAGTGACGCGGATGCCTACCCCTTCAGCCCGCTGCCCGTGACGCCCTCGACGATCTGCCGCTGGAAGATCAGGTACAGGATGATCAGCGGCAGTGCGGCGAGGATCGCGCCGGCCTGGATGTCGGCGTAGCGCTGCCCGAAGCTCGACTGCACCGTCGCGAGCCCGACCGGAATGGTCATCAGGTTCGGGTTCGACAGCACGAACAGCGGCAGCAGCAGGTTGTTCCACACCCCGACGAAGGTCAGGATCGACACCGCCGCGATGACGGGCCGCGACAGCGGCACGATCAGCGACCAGTACACCTGCCAGCGGTTCGCGCCGTCGATGCGCGCCGCTTCCTCCATCTCGGCCGGGATGCCGTCGAAGAACTGCTTGAAGATGAACACCGCGATCACGGCCGGCACCTGCGGGAAGATCACCGACCAGTAGGTGTTCAGCAGCGACATCCAGTTGAGCATCTGGAAGATCGGCACGATCAGCACCTGGGTGGGGATCATGATGCCGAGGATCACGAGCAGGAACGTCACGTTGCGGCCGCGGAAGCGCAGCCGCGACAGGGCGAAGGCCGCCATCGACGCGAAGAGCACGGTGAGGAACGCCGTGATGACGGAGGTGATGCCGCTCGCGAGGTACCAGTTCCAGATGTCGCCGGCTTGGAAGAACGACGCGAACGAGTGCAGCGTGGGGTTCCAGTGCGTGAGGATCGCCTGCGCGCCGAGCGCCGCGACCCCGTTGTCGGTGAGCGACGTCTTGAGCGCGAACAGGCTCGGGATCAGCCAGATGATCGCGAACACGACCAGCACGATGATCGAGACGACCTGGAAGGTCTTCCCGCTCGTGCCGATGCGCGCGCCGTTCGCGGCGGGGGCGGCACCGGAGACATAGGACCGGCGCTTGCCGGGGCGGACTGCGGTCGTGGTCATCTCACGCCTCCCTTCGGGCTGCCGAGCGGTCGAACAGCTGCCTGATGACGGCGACAGCGACGATGACGATGAAGAGCAGCACAGAGGCGGCGGATGCCGCGCCCACGCGGTTGTCGGTGAAGGCGGTGCCCGTGACGAGCCCGAGCGCCACCTGCGTCGAGATTCCGGGGCCACCGCTCGTCATCAGGTACACCTGGTCGAAGATCTTCAGGCTCGCGATGATCTGCAGCAGGATCACGAGGGTCGTCGTGCGGCTGAGCAGCGGCAGCGTGATGAAGCGGATCTGCGACCAGTTGGACGCGCCGTCGACGGCGGCCGCCTCGTACAGCTCGCGCGGGATGTCCTGCAGACCGGCGAGATAGAGCACGAAGTTGAAGCCGAGCGTCCACCAGACGGTGGCGATCGCGATGCCGATCATGGCGGTGTTCGGGTTCGCGAGGATGCCGTTGCCGGGGGTCATGCCGAGCAGCTGCTGCATGTAGGCCCACAGCCCCGTGGCCGGTGTGAACACGAACACCCAGATGAGCGAGATCGTCGCGCTCGGCAGGATGAACGGCAGGAAGAACGCGAGCCGGAAGAACCACTGCCCGTGCCGCACGCGGTTCGTCAGCACCGCGAAGACGAACGCGAAGATGACGAGCGGCGGCGTGGTGTAGATCGTGAACTGCAGGGTGTGCCACATCGCGCTCCAGAAGTCGGGGCGCGTCAGCATCTCGGCGTAGTTCGCGAAGCCGGCGAACGAGCCCAGATCGGTGTGGACCATCGAGGTGTTGAAGAAGCTCGCGACGATCATGTAGATCGTCGGGCCGATCAGGAACACCAGGTAGAAGACGCCGAAGGGCGCCAGGAACAGCCACCCGCTGCGTCCGTCGCCGCGGCGAAGCGGCGAGATGGAACGGGGCTGTGCGGATGCGGTCCGGGCCGAGCGCGGTTTGATGAGCGCGGCGGCCGGTGCTTGTGCGGTGGTCACGTCGTTGTACCTCCGTGGGTGATGCGAAGCGTCAGAGGGGGCTGGGGGTGTTGAGGTAGATCTTCAACTGGCTCTCGATGGACTGCCGAGCCTGGGCGGGCGTGGCCGCGCGCTGCTGCACGAGGCCCAGCTCGGCGCCGACGATGCCTTCGAACGTCGAGCCGGAGCCGCCGTACCAGGCGGGGTCGTCGTAGACGGCGTGCTCGGCGGCCGAGGCGTAGTGCGCCTGCGGCTCGAGCTTCTTGTACGCGGCACTGTCGGCGACCGGCAGGTACGCGGGAACGTGGCCGCCCTGCGCCCACGTCATGCTCTGGTCGAGCATCGACTTGATGAAGCCCATCGCCTGCTTGCGCTGCTCGGGCGAGCGGTCCTTCTTCGGAAGGATGAAGGTGTGCGAGTCGGCCTGAGCCGCGGGCTTGTCGTACAGCGTCGGAATCGGCGCCATGTCGAACTTGAGCCCCTTGACGAGCTGGGCCGTCGTGATCTCCCACTCGCCCTCGAGGTACATGCCCGCCTTGCCGGTGAACATGTACGACTGCGCGGTGCCGTAGTCGAGGCCGCTGTTCAGCCACCCCTTCTTGACCCAGCTCTGGATGCGCGAGGTGACGTCCTCGAAGATGTCCCAGTTCACCGTGAGCTTCGACCCGTTGTCGGAGAGGAAGGGCGTGGCATCCGCGTGCTGGTTGTAGAGCGTCGTGAACACGCGCCATGGCGTCGCCGTCTCGCCCGCGACGTTCGCGACGGTGATCGCCGGGCCCTTGGTCACCTTGCTGATCGAGGCGAGCGCGGCCTCGAACTTCTCCATGGAGTCGAGCGGCACGATCTGCTTGTCGTCGCCGAGCAGCCCGGCCTTGCCCAGCACGTCGAGGTTGTAGAACATGACGAGCGGATGCGTGTCGAGCGGGAGCGCGATGTTGTGCCCGTTCGTCTTCTGCGCCTGCCATGGCGCCTGGCTGAAGTCGTCGGGGCTGAGGCCGACCGACGCGAGGTCGTCGTCGGTGATGGGGTCGAGGATGCCGCCCTCCCACAGCGGCTTCGCCCGAGTGAGGTGCGAGACCGCGACGTCGGGCGGCTTGTGCCCGACGGTCGAGAGGGTCACCTTCGAGTAGTAGGGATTCCCCCACGCGAACGTCGTGGACTGGAGTGAGCTCGACCCGCCGTGTGTCTTCTGGTAGCCGGCCTCCATCGCCTGCATGCGGCTGCCGTCGCCGCCGCCGAACAGGTTCCAGTAGACCAGCGTCTTCGGGTTCAGCTGCGAGCCCGCGAGCCCCGCAGACACGGGCCCGGCACACGCGGACAGGGCCGGCACCGCCAGCCCGGCGAGACCCGCTGCGAGGAATCCCCGCCGCGAGAGTCCCGATGCTTTCGCCATCTTGACCTCCTCGTCATGTGGCGTCGTGCCCCGATCTGGTGGGCACTGGGCCTGAGCATTACATCGTTGGAATCCCATTGCAAGACCCAGAGTCTCGATATGCTCTGCCCACGATGCGCGCAACCGTGAGAGACGTGGCCAAGCTGGCCGGAGTGTCGCCGAAGACCGTCTCGAACGTGATCAACGGCGTGGTTCCGGTGCGTGCCGAGACGCGCGAGCGGGTGGAATCCGCCCTCGCCCAGCTCGACTACGTGCCCAACATGTCGGCCCGCGGTCTGCGCAACGGGCGCTCCGGGAACATCGCACTCGCCCTTCCCGACCTGAGCACGGCGTATTCGGCAGAGCTCGCCCGGCACTTCGTCGAGCTCGCCCACGAGCGCGGCTGGGCGATCCAGCTCGAGCAGAGCGGGAACGACCCCCGCCGCGAGGTCGAGCTGGTCTCACGGGCGCGCACCCACCTGGTCGACGGCCTGGTCCTGAACCCCACGCTGCTGTCGATGAGCGTCGTGGCCGATCACGACGAGTCCGAGCTTCCGCCGATCGTCGTCATCGGCGAGGTCGAGCCCGACGGCATCGACCAGGTGCACGTCGACAGCGAGCTCGCCGCGCGACAGATGACCGAGCACCTCATCGCAACCGGGCATCGGCGCATCGCGATCGTCGGCGGGTCCGGCGGCCGGTTCCGCTCGGCGACGAGCCTGCTGCGCCAGCGGGGCTACAGCGCCGCGTTGAGCGCGGCCGGGCTGGCGGAAGAGCCGGAGCTCAACCTGGTTCCCACGGCGTGGACGCCCGCGGCAGCAGCATCCGAGCTCACAGCACTGCTCGACACATGCGAGCGCGACGGCCGCGCCCTGCCCGACGCCGTGTTCTGCTTCACCGACTCGATGGCGCTCGGGGTGCTGCACGTGCTCGCCGGGCGCGGCATCCGGGTGCCCGACGAGATCTCGGTGGTCGGCTTCGACGACATCGACGAGGCGTCGTTCGCAATCCCCGCCTTGACGACCGTGCGCTTCGACAAGCGCGCGATCGCGGATGCCGCGCTGAGCGCTCTCGCGCGGCGGATCGGCGACGCCGACGCGCCGGCCTCCGACATCGTGATCGCTCACGAGATCGTCCACCGCGACAGCGTGGCCCGCCGCCTGTAGGCGGCCCCGGCGCCGCGCCGACCGCAGGGCTTGCCACCGCGTTTACAACGATGTAATGATCTCGACATGACTTCAGCGCGCATCATCGTCGACCGCGACTTCACCGTTGGCCCCGTCCCCCGCCGCCTCTTCGGCTCGTTCGTCGAGCACATGGGGCGCTGCGTCTACACCGGCATCTTCGAGCCCGGCCACCCGAGCGCCGACGAGAACGGCTATCGCCAGGATGTGCTCGAGCTGACGCGCGAGCTCGGCGTCTCGATCGTGCGCTACCCGGGCGGCAACTTCGTCTCGGGCTATCACTGGGAGGACGGCATCGGGCCGGTCGAGCAGCGCCCGCGCAGGCTCGACGGCGCATGGCACACGGTCGAGACCAACGCGTTCGGCCTGCACGAGTTCGCGGGCTGGGCGAAGAAGGCCGGGGTCGAGATCATGGAGGCGATCAACCTCGGCACGCGTGGCGTCGAGGAGGCGCGCGCGATCGTCGAGTACGCGAACCACCCGGGGGGCACCTACTGGTCCGACCTGCGCATCAAGAACGGAGCGCCGGAGCCCTTCGGCATCAAGGTGTGGAACCTCGGCAACGAGCTCGACGGCCCGTGGCAGATCGGGCACAAGACCGCGGACGAGTACGGCCGACTCGCGCAGGAGGCCGGTAAGGCGATGCGCCTCGTCGACCCGTCGATCGAGCTCGTCGCCGTCGGCTCGTCCGGGCGCAAGATGCCGACCTTCGGCGAGTGGGAGCACACGGTGCTCTCGCACGCCTACGACGAGGTCGACTACGTGTCGCTGCACGCCTACTACCAGGAGCACGAGGGCGACTACGCGTCGTTCCTCGCCTCGTCGAACGACATGGACCGCTTCATCGAGGAGGTCATCTCGACGGTCGACGCGGTGAAGGCGAAGCGCAAGTCGACGAAGCAGGTGAACCTCTCGTTCGACGAGTGGAACGTGTGGTACCAGACGGGCCTCGACACCGAGGACCAGCCGCACATCGTCGAGCAGCGCGGCATCTGGCGCGAGCACCCTCGCCTCATCGAGGACACGTACAACGTCACGGATGCCGTCGTCGTCGGCAGCTTCCTCAACTCGCTGCTGCGCCACGGCGACCGCGTCACGATCGCGAACCAGGCGCAGCTCGTCAATGTGATCGCGCCCATCCGCAGCGAAGAGGGTGGCCCGGCGTGGCGCCAGAGCATCTTCTGGCCCTTCGCCCGCATGGCGGAACTCGCCCGTGGCGAGATCCTGCGCACGGCGGCGACGAGCGACCGTTTCGAGTCGAGCGAGTACGGCGACGCGCCGGTCGTCGACGTGAGCTCGACCTACGACGAGGAACGCGGCCGCGTCGCCGTCTTCCTCGCGAACCGCGGGCTCGACGAGTCGGCCGAGGTGACAGTCTCGCTGCGCGGGCTCGACGCGACGCAGGTGACGCGCGCCGAGGTGCTCACGATCCCCGACGGCGGCGATCGCTTCACCGCCAACACCGAGAGCACGCAGGACGCCGTCGGGCTCACGCGGCTCGAGGGTGTCGCGATCGACGAGGGCGGCGAGCTGCGCGCCACGCTTCCCGCCCTGTCATGGGCGGTCGTCGAGATCGCCGTCGTCGGGGCGTGACCCCGATCAGCGGACGTGCACCGTCACCGTCACGGTCTTGAGCACCGCGGGCAGCTTCGTCGTGTCGACCTTGAGGATCTCGCCGTCGTCCTCGGCACCGGTGGCCGGTAGGACCTTCTGGTGGACGCCCCAGGTGCCGTCGGCGTCGGGCTGCGGGTCGTCGTCGCCGTTGTCCCCGATGTAGTCGATGCCGAAATCGTCGTCGTTCGAGAGGTACAGCGTCTTTCCGGCATCCGTCGTCGCGACGCCCTCGACCTTGTCGTGGCCGAACAGCCTGCCCGTGGGGTCGAGCTGGCTCACCAGCTCGCCGAGCTCGACGTACGGCTGCTTCTGCGCAACGTGGATGCCGGCCGCGGTGAGCGTCGCGAGGGCCGCGTTCGTGCCCGACTTGCCGACGAGCGCCTCCGGCGACTTCCCGTCGCCGGTCAGCCCGCTGACGTCCGTTGCGCCGTTCAGGTCGATCTCGTACAGATCCTTGTTGGCGAACGGCTCGACGTTGCCGTCGCGCTCGTCGACGAGGAACTTCGTGTTCGACAGGGCGGTGATCTCGCTGACGGCATCGCCTGTGTCGTCGGGGTCGTCGAGCAGATAGAGGTACTGGTGGGTCCGGTACGTGCGCAGGTCGATCGTGACGATGCGAGTCGCCGCCACCTTGGAGGCCTGCGTGCTGCCGAGGTCAGGCAGCTGCAGCGCGGCCTGCATCGCACCGACGAGCGTCGAGCCGTCTGGCGTGACGGTCAGCCCTTCCATGCCCTTGTTGTTCGATCGGTAGGCGAGCTCGGCCGGCAGGTAGCCGACGACCTTGTGGAACGCGTTGTTCGGGCTGCTCTTGTAGGGCGTGAGGCGGCCGATCTCGTAGCCGTTCGCGTCGAAGTGGGTGACATAGGGGCCGTACTCGTCGGAGACCCAGAAGGTGCCGTCGGGCAGCGCGACGAGGCCTTCCGAGTCGTAGCCGTCGGGGTCCGGCGCGACGGGAACGCCGGTCGTCCCGCTGCTCTCCGCGACGTCGTCGATGGTCTCCTTGGTGTCCGGCTGCGGCGGCCGGCCGCTGTACGGCTGGCCCTTCACGCCCGCCGGGCCCGTGACACTCTTCGGCCCCTTCAGCGTGATGGTCTTCTGCAGCTCCGCCTTGCCGCCCACCAGCTTGAACTCGCCGATCTGCGGCGTGAAGTCGGGCAGCGGCTCGGACTTGTTGCCCAGGGGGTCGTCGGCGTTCGGGCCGCGGTCGGTGAGGCCGTAGAACCAGCCGTCGCGCCCGGGCACCGGGGCGAGCGAAGAGCCGTAGCCCTCCCCCGACAGGGTGGTCGTGGTGCCGTTCGGGCCGGCGACCGTGCCGAGCGGCGGCAGCGGGGCGCCCTTCGCCGTCGTGTCGCGGTAGAGCTGCACGGCATCCGTCGTCGTGTACGTGAACGTGTCGGTCCCGGTGAACCCGGCCTTCGGCGTGTAGCTGAACGAGCCGTCGGGGTTCACCGTCGCAGTGCCGTTCGCGGGGCCCGTGCTGCGCACGACGGCGGTGGCGCCGCGATCGTTGCGTAGGATGTTGCCGCTCAGCGTGCGACCGTGTGTCGTTGTGAATGAATCGGATGCCGCACTGAAGTCGTGCGTCGGGGCGCTGACCCAGCCGCCGGCCTGGGCTGCGACAGCGCCGGTGCAGGCGAGAGCGGCGGTGGCGCCGAGCGCGGCGAAGAGGCGCGCGCGACGGCGCGCAGTGGGGATTTTGCTCATTCCCCGAACCTCTCGCCCGCCCGTGAACCGCACCCCAACCCGGGGTGAACAGCGGGGTGCGGGCGGCTACAGGATCGGGCGCCCGCCGGTCACGGCGACGCGCGCCCCCGAGATGTAGCTGCCCTCGTCAGAGGCGAGCAGCACATAGACCGGCGCGAGCTCCGCCGGCTGCCCCGGGCGGCCGAGCGGCGTGTCTGCGCCGAACTGCTCGACCTTCTCTGCAGGCATGGTGGAGGGAATGAGCGGGGTCCAGATCGGGCCGGGCGCCACGCTGTTGGCGCGGATGCCCTTCTCTCCGAGCAGCTGCGCGAGCGAGGCCGTCATGTTCGCGATGCCCGCCTTCGTCATGGCGTACGGCAGCAGCGTCGGCGACGGCATGTCCGAGTTCACGGAGGACGTGCCGATGATGCTCGATCCCGGCTTCATGTGCGGCACGGCCGCCTTCACGAGGTGGAAGTACGCGCTGAGGTTGGTCGCCAGCGTGCGGTCCCACTCCTCGTCGGGGATCTCTTCGAGCGTCTCGTGCGTCATCTGGAAGGCGGCGTTGCTGACCAGGATGTCGATGCCGCCGAGCTCTGTGACGGCGGTGTCGATCACCTTTCGGCAGTGCGCCGGGTCGGCGAGGTCCCCCGCGACGAGCACAGCCTTGCGCCCGGCATCCGTCACCCACTTCTCGGTGTCATGCGCGTCGTCGTCCTCGTTGAGGTAGGAGATGACGACGTCAGCGCCCTCGCGCGCGAACGCGATCGCGACGGCTTTGCCGATGCCGCTGTCTGCGCCGGTGATCACGGCACGCTTGCCGGTGAGTCTGCCCGAGCCGCGATAGCTCTGCTCGCCGTGATCGGCCTGCGGCGCGAGCGCGCCCTCGGTGCCCGGAACGTCTTGCTGCTGCGGAGGAAGAGTCATACGGGGCGGATACCCGGGGTATCGGGCGGCCATGCGCCGATCCGGCCCCTCCGGGCCGGCTGGGCCCCATTCGGGTGACAGAGAGATAGTTGCCGTCGTGCAAGGATCTCTCGTGTGAAGATACGGGGGCTCACGGCGGCCGGCATCGCGATCGCACTCGCTGCGGCGCTGGGCGGGTGCTCGCTGCTGAAGGGTTCGAGCTCGCAGGCCGCCGACCACTCGTTCACGACAAGCGATTCCCCGACCGCTGAGGCGCCGAGTCCCGATTCACCGAGCCCGGCAGCCGACCCCGCGACCCCGAGCGAGGCACCGAATCCCGCCGAGTCGCACCTCGCCACGGCAGAGCCCGTCGCGACCCCGGAGCCACAGCCGACGCTCACCGCGGTGCCGGCCGGCACGGTCGTCGCCCAGGGCGACGTCGCCTCGCCGAAGGGCAGCATCCACTTCCACTACCAGGCGGTCGCGAACGGCGACAACACCTACTCGCTGCGCTACTCGGGCTTCACCTCGACCGTGCCCGTTCCCGTCTCGGTCACGCTGATCGACATTCCGCCGCGCGTCGGCGACGGCCTCACCTGGCACGGTGTGGGCGACCATCGGCTCGGTGGGCCGACCACGGGGGCGGGGACGTCGGCGACGGCATCCCTGGGCTCGATCGGTCAGCCTGCGTATCTGACCACGCTCGTGACGTACTCGTCGACGACGTCGACGGACGGGGTGCCCGTCGAGCTCGGCCCCAACAAGGTGCTCGCCGTCAACACGGTGCGCTGGTCGATTCCTGTGCGGCAGTCGAACGTGCACCCGGTCGACCACGGAACGCGCAGCTTTGCGGCCGGAACGGTCACGGCGAAGACGGCGACGGGCGCGCCGCGCAGCTACCTCGTCGCGGACGGCGACATCACCTCCGTCGTCGCACAGCGCTTCGGCATCTCGGTCACCGACCTGATCTGGCTCAACAAGAACCTGCAGGTGTTCGGCGATCAGCAGTACCTCTACTCGGGCACGACGCTGAACCTCGACCCGGACCTGCTCTGACGGCTCACGGGTGGATCGGCAGGATCACCGGAACCAGGAACACCGCGACCAGCCCGACGATCACGGCGAACGGCGCGCCCACTTTCACGAAGTCGCCGAAGCGGTAGCGACCCGGGTCGAGGACGAGCGTGTTGACGGGCGACGACACGGGTGTGACGAACGCTGCGGATGCCGCCAGCGCGACCACCATCGCGAAGGGCAGCGGCGACGCCCCGAGCTGGCCGGCGATGCTGATCGCGATCGGCGCCATGAGCACGGCGGTCGCCGTGTTGCTCACGAACATGCCGATGAGCGCGGTGACCGCGAACAGGCCGGCCAGGATGAGTGCGGGCGCGGCCCCGCCGAGCCAGCTGACGAGCGCCGAGGCCGCGAGGTCGATGCCCCCGGTCTTCTCGAGCGCGACGGCGAACGGCAGCATGCCGACGATCAGCAGCAGCGTCGGCCAGTGGATCGCACGGTAGGCGGCCCCGAGATCGATGCAACGGAACAGCCCGAGCAGCAGGCACGCGATCAGTGCGGCGACGAAGTTCGGCACGAGCCCGGTCACCATGAGCGCGATCATGAGCGCCACCGAGAGCAGGGCCAGCGGAGCTCGGCTCGCGGCGGCCACGCGCTCTTCGGCCTCGACTGGAAGCTCGAGGGCGATGAAGTCGCCGCCCGGGGCGCCGAGTCGGCGGATCGCGTCCCAGCTGCCGACGACGAGCAGCGTGTCGCCCAGGCGGAGTCGCTCGTGAGACACCGCGCGCGAGACGAGATCGTTGCCGTGGCGGATGCCGATGACGTCGACCTCGTGGTCGTCGTGCATGCGCAGCTCGGCGACCGTGCGGCCGAGCGCGGCCGAGCTCGGCGGCAGGATGATCTCGGCGAGCCCCAGCTCTCGGGATGTCTCGACGAAGAATCCCTCGCCCAGGGGCAGCTCGGCGACGCCGAGCCGGCCTGCGGCAGATCCTGCGCCGCCCGCGTGCCCGGCGAGGTCGGCGAGCAGCACGTCGCCGGCGCGGATCCGGAACCCGCCGGGGTCCGTGCCCAGCGTCAGCGTCTTCTGGCCCCAGCGGCCGCGCTCCACCGCGAGGACACGCAGGCCGAAGTCACGGCGAACGGTGCGGTCGTCGAGCGGGAGCCCGACGAGCGGCGAGCGTCGCCCGACCTTCAGCCGACGCTCGCGCTCGGCGAGTCCGTACTTCTCGATGAGCGCAGGGAAGGTCGAGCGATCGGTGGCAAGCACGGCGCCGTCGTCGTCGCCGGCGAGGAAGCGGCGCGCGAGCAGCATGTACCCGATGCCGAGCACGAGCACGGCGAGGCCGAACGGCGTGATCGTGAAGAACCCGAACCCATCGTGGCCGAGACGGCGCAGCTCGGCGTCGACGACGAGGTTCGGCGCTGTTGCGATCAGGGTGAGCATGCCGCTGATGAGCGCCGCGAAGCTGAGCGGCATCATGAGCTGCCGGGGCGAGACGCCGAGTCGCTTGGCGATGCTCAGCACGACGGGAATGAAGATCGCGACGACTCCCGTCGAGCTCATGACGGCGCCGAGCAGCGCGACGCACACCATCAGCAGCACGATCAGGCGCGCGCTGCTCGTTCCCGCCGTGCGCGACAGCCAGTCGCCGAGCCGATAGGTCACGCCCGTGCGCGAGAGCGCCTCGCCCACCACGAACAGTGCGCCGATCAGCACGACGTTCGGGTCGGCGAAGCCCGACAGCGTCTCGGGCACGGTCAGCACGCCGGTCAGCGGCAGCGCGACGATCATCAGCACCGCGACCACGTCCATGCGGGGGCGCCCGAGCGCGAACATCGCGATGGCCGCGGCGAGCAGCACCAGGACGATCAGCAGCTGGGGGTTCATCGTGGCTCTGAAGCTATCGGGCGCGCGGCCGCCGCGCCACGACAAGCGGCCCCGCGGAGATCATCCGCGGGGCCGCGTTTGCCCAGTGCCGGCTGCGCTCAGGCCGCCGCTTCGGCGAGATTCGCCTGCGAGGCCCACAGGGTCTCGAGGTACCCGCTCGTGATCACCGTGCCGAAGTTGCGCTCGACGCCGCGCACGGAGGCCGCGTGCGCGTCCGCGTCGTAGCTGGCGGCGCAGTCCTCGACGAGCGAGACGTAGTACTCGGCGAAGAGACCGTCTCGCAGGCTGGACTCGACGCAGACCTCGGTGGCGACCCCGGTGAACAGCAGCGATTCGACGCCGAGCGTCTTGAGGACGATCTGCAGGTTTGTGCCGGCGAAGGCGGAGTAGCGGTACTTGTTCACCACGATCTCGCCCGGCCGCGGCGCCACCTCATAGAACTCTGCGCCCCATGATCCGGTGCGGCACGTGATGCTCGATCGCTTCTTGCCCGGCTCGCCATGGCGGTTGAGCCACTGCGGGCTGTCGTTGGTCTCATCGTGCAGGGTCTGGATGAAGATCACCGGAATCCGGGCCGCGCGGGCGGCGTCGATGAGCTTCTGCAGGCGCGGCACCATGGCGACCGCGGCCGAGACGTCGTTGCCGATCTTGCCGAGAGAGCCGTCAGGGCTGCAGAAGTCGTTCTGAACGTCGACGACGACGAGGGCCGTGTGGGCCGGGTCGTAGCGGAAGGGGATGTCGGACATCGGTGGGCTCGCTTTCACTTGGACTTGGGGATGAACGAGAGATCGAGGATGTTCTTCGCCGTCGCGGGGTTCGAGCTGTCCTCGAGCAGGCCGGCCTCTCGTGCGACGGTGAGGTCCACCTTCAGCGCGGCATCCGTGATGTCGACGCCGTCCCAGAACTTGTCCTTGTACGTGCGGTCGAGCGTCGACGTGATGACCGCTGGCTGCATGTTCGGAAACTCCTTCTCTGCGATCTTCTCGGCGCCGTCGTGGTTCGAGATGACGTAGTCCATGCCTTCGGAGAGCGCCTTGACGAACTTCCTCACGGCCTCCGGGTCCTTCTTGACGTTGGCCTTCGAAGTGACGATGTCGGAGTAGGCGAACTTGCCCAGCGCCTCGGGCAGGCTGACGAACGGCTCGCCCCACACGCCCTGTGAGACGCCCTGGCCCAGCACGGGTTCGCTGGTCGCCGCGATGTCGGCCTGGCCGGACTTGAGCAGCGAGAGCTCGGATCCGCTGACGTCGTTGTTGATGATCTTGACGTCCTTGCTCGGGTCCAGTCCCAGCTGCTTCAGCTCATAGAGGGTGTCGATCTCGACGGAGCCGCCGTGGCGGCTCGCCGCGATCCGCAGGCCCTTGAGGGAGCCCGCGATGTCGTCCGGGTCGATCGAGACTCCCTTGCGCGCCACCCAGTACACGTTGGCGCGGTCGACGACTCCGGCGACAGCCTCGAGCTGCGCGCCCTTCGCGTTCGCGATGGCAGCCGACTCGATGCCGCCGATGAACCCCCACGCGTTGTTGCTGAGCACCGCGTTCACGTGCGCGCCGCCGGTCAATGTCGTCGTCTGCACGTCCAGGCCCTCCTTCGAGAAGTAGCCCTGGTCGATGGCGGCGTAGAGAGGCAGGTAGCCGATGCCGTGCACGGGCTCGGCGATGACCATCTTGGTGGTGCCGCCGGACGACGTCGCCGACGCCGATCCGGAGCATCCGGAAAGCGCGACGGCCATTGCGGCGAGCACGCCGGCGATGGCGAAAAGCTGTTTCTTCACAGGAGTCTCCTCGTAAGAATTCGGTGCGTTGCTGTCTGCGGTGCGTTGCTGTCTGTCGAGTGAGGGCGCGGATCAGCCCCGGATCAGCCGGATGAGCACCCGCTCGATGACGCCGACGACGACATAGAGCAGGAACGCCATGACGGCGAGCGTGAACACGCCGACCCAGATGAGCGAGATGTCGAAGGTCGACGCGGCCAGCTGGATCATCTTTCCGAGGCCGTTCTGCGATCCCACGTACTCGCCGACGATCGCGCCCGTGAGTGCAAGGCCGATCGCAACGCGGAAGCTCGCGATGATGTGCGGCAGCGTGGCGGGGACGACCACCTTGGCGAACACCTGCCAACGACTCGCGCCCAGCGAGTAGAGCAGCGTCTGCTCGTCGCGGTCGACGTGCCTGACGGCGGTGTGCGCGTTCAGGATCTGGATGATGATGACGATCGCGGTAGCCATCGCGACCTTCGAGGACAGGCCGATCCCCAGCGCGAGCACGATCATCGGCGCGAGCGCGAGCTTCGGCATCGCCTCGAGAGCGATGAGCAGCGGCTCGGCGACCCGCGCGTAGAAGCGCGACCACCAGAATGAGAGGCCGACCATGGCGCCGCCCAGAACGCCGATGACGAAGCCGAGGATCGTCGACGTGAAGGTGAAGCGGATGTCCGCGATCATCGAGCCCTTCGTGATGTTCGTCATGAACGACCGCCAGATCATGCTGGGCTTCGACCAGAAGAAGACATTGACGACGCCGACGTCAGCGAGCAGTTCCCACGCGAGCACGATGCCGACGACGATGGCGACCACCGTCACGGCGATCTTCCAGTTCGCCGGCTCGGCGGGGAACAGCTCACCTCGGCGGCGGCGCGCAGTCCGCTTCGGCAGGTCCGCGAGGGAGTCCATCGCTCCGACGCGGGGTGGCGACACGATTGCAGTCATGTTCAGGCCTCCTGGGGTTCGGTGGACTCGATGCCGTGCAGCAGCGTGAGAATGCGGGTCTTGTAGGCGATGAATTCATCGCTGGTCACGACAGCCGGCTTCCGCGGGCGCTCGAGTGCGATCGGGATGTCCGCGACGATGCGCCCTGGGCGAGGCGACATGACGATGACGCGGTCGGAGAGGTAGACGGCTTCATCGATGTCGTGGGTGACGAACACCACCGTCTTCTGGAAGTCGTCCCACAGGTCGAGCAGCCACTCCTGCATGGTGGCCCGCGTCTGCGCGTCGAGCTTGCCGAACGGCTCGTCGAGCAGGATGACGTCGCGATTGAAGAGCACGGTGCGCAGCAGAGCGGCGCGCTGGCGCATGCCTCCGGAGAGCTGGTCGGGGCGATGGTCGGCGAAGTCCCCGAGCCCGTAGGCCTCGAGGAACGGCAGAGCGATCTCGCGCGCCTTCCTCTTCGGGACGCCCGAGATCTCCATCCCGATGATGACGTTGTTGAGGATGCTGCGCCACGGCAGCAGAAGGTCCTTCTGCAGCAGATACCCGACGTGGCCCTGCTGGCCGATGATCGTCTCGCCGTTGATCTCGACCTTGCCCGAACTCGGCAGGTCGAGCCCCGCGATGATGTTGAACAGGGTGCTCTTGCCGCAGCCGCTGGGGCCGATGATCGACAGGAACTCCCCCGGCCTCACGGTGAAAGAGGCATTGTCGAGGGCGATCGTCGCTGCGGCGCCTGAGTTCGAGGGGAACTCGCGCGAGACGCCGTCGATCGTGAGTTCTGCCCTCCCGCTGCGCGAGGGGGCTGGCGGTGCGATGGTCATTGCGGCCTCCGGGGGTAGGCGGGTCGATGTCTACTACCGTCTCCGCGCGCCGTTTCGCCCGAATCTCTTCTCGGTTGCCCGTCCGTAACTTGTGTGCGGACCTTAGACGGTTACATCGGCCGCGCGGCCGCTATCGTTGCGGCATGGTGCTCAAGGGGATGATGACGCGGCCGAGCGGCTCGCATCGCGATCAGCTCGTGATGGCGGCGATCGCTCTGACGAACCTGCTCGCGCCGGGCTACTCCAACGGCGTGCGCTTCACCCCGCCCGCCGACCCGGCTGAGACGGTGTCCACCGCCAACGCGGTGTGCGAGCACTTCTATCGCAAGCAGGTCCCGTTCACAGAAGACGAAGCGGAGCGACTGCTCGGCCTCGCCGGCCGCCTCCACGAGCTGCTGCTCGACCTCGCAGATGACGATCTGCCGACCGCCGTGCCGAAGATCAATGCTCTTCTTGCCGAGTTCCCGGCGCAGTTGCACCTCTCGAGCACGCCGCCCTGGTCCCTGCACTATCAGGACCACAGCGCGAGCGCCGTCGAGGGCTGGCAGGTGGGCTGCGGCGCGGCGCTCGCCTCATGGGTCTCGTCGGGCGCGACACAGTACATCTCACGATGCGCGGCGGTTCGCTGCGACCGCGTCTTCTTCGACGACACCCGCAGCGGCACCCGGCGATTCTGCAGTCCGCGCTGTCAGAACCGAGACAAGGTGCGCGCCTACCGCCTGCGCCAGGCGATTGCGAACGCGAACGCCAATTGACGGCGCCCGCCGCGAACATGTAACCGTCAACGGCTCTGACACAAGTTACGGCCGGGCAATCGAGAAGAGATTCCGATGAAACCGGCTGCAACCAGCGTGGTCCTCGTCCACTCCAACGAGACACGCAAGGGAGCACTCCGTGACCGAATCGAAGCGCGTCAGGATCGCCCATCTGAGCGGCCCGACGGCGACCATCCAGAACACGCCGCCTCTGGTCACGTCCAACAAGGCTCGGGCACGACACGGTCTCCCTCTCCTGACGGACGAGACAGGGGTTCCACTCAAGTTCGACGCGCTCCGTGCGCAGCGGCTGGCGGCGCCGGCCACGGTCTATGTCGAGCAGTTCTCCGCCCACCCGTTGGAGAAGGATGCCGCGGAGCTCTACGGCGCCCCCGATGGGTACATCGGACCCGACGGCGTCTTCCGCGAGAGCCCGATGACCGAAGCCGATCGCGCTGTGTACGCGATCACACTCGACCCCGCAGACGGCCTCTATCCGCTGCCGTACATGGCGGTGCAGGCGGACGGGTCGCCGTGGGAGGAGGAGATGGCAGTCGCCCTCGGCCCTGCCGCCGCGGCGCGGCAGGGTTTCTTCCCTGACGGCTCCCGCAGCTTCGAGGAGATCGACCGGCTCGGTATCGGCGACGACGGGACAGCGAGCCCGATCTCCTCACGCGCCGACGTCGACTTCTATCGCGTGGCCCCGCCGGCCGGCTACACCAAGGGCCTGCCCGCACAGGAGCGCACCGACGTCGGGACGGGAGACGTCGCGCCCGAGCAGCGCGGCATCCACTTCAACGGCTACAAGCCCGCTCACCTGTCGACGGTGCCCCCGCGCCCGGCGCTCGCGAAGATCACGAACGACGCACAGGCGATCGCGTCGAGCGGCGAGTACGACGGCCTCATCTGGACGCAGGGCAGCCCGCAGATCGAGGAGACCGCCTACTGGTTCAGCCTGCTCATCGACACGACCGTGCCGATCTGCGGCAACGCCGCGCAGCGCCCGCAGGGCATGATCAGCAACGACGGGCCGAAGAACATCGTCGACTCCGTCGCGTTCATCCAGTCGCGCGCGTGGGCGGACGCCGAGGGCCGGAACCGCTGTGGCGTCGTCGTGATCGAAGAGCAGCAGTACTTCGCCGCCCGAGAGGTGTACAAGAGCGACGCGCGCCCGGGCAACTACCGCGCGACGGGCGGCCACGGCGGCATCCTGGGCCAGACGAGCCACACCGGGGCGATCTCGCTCACCTACCTGCCGGCTTACAAGCACACGTACCTCTCCGAGCTGAACACCACGCGGCTGCCGTCAGAGGTGCAGGCCGTCACGCGGACGACGGCCGGGCTCGAGCTCGTGACCGTCGCGATCAAGGACGCGGACGGGAGGATCACCGAGGATGCCATTCCGTCGGTCTCGATCGTGAAAGAGGGCGGCTACTTCGACGAGGAGTACGGAACCGGCCCCGATGAGCTGCCCATCGTGCAGGCCGTGATCGACCAGAAGCTGGGGCTCGGTCGTCTGGCCGGCATCGTGATCGAGGGTCTCGTGCCCTACGGGCGCCTCCCTTCCAAGGCCTCTGAGGCTCTGCTGCAACGTGCCGTCTTCAGCGGCATCCCTGTTGCGCGGGTCGGGCGCGGCACGCCCGAAGGATTCGCCGACGAGACTCCCTTCACCATCGCGGGCTCGAACCTGACGTCGATCAAGGCGCGCCTCCTGCTGATGGCCAGCCTCATGAAGTTCGGATCCCTGCCGGTTGCCGCGGACCCCGCTGCACCCACTGCTGATGAGAAGGCCGCGACCATCGCCGCGGTGAAGCGGTTCCAGGACGTCTTCCTCACTCACTGAGGGCCGGAGGCACTCATGAGTGAGACCGCGCCTGGCGCCCGCTATCGGCACAGCTACCTGATCCTCGGCATCTGCTGCATGAGCCTGCTCGTCGTGTCGATGGACTCGATGGCGGTGAATGTTGCCTTGCCCTCGATCCGCCGAGACTTCGGGTCTTCGGTGGCCGGGCTGCAATGGACCATCGACGCATACACCCTGGTGCTCGCCAGCTTCCTGATCCTGTCGGGCTCGACGGCCGATCGCATCGGGCGCCGCAGCACTTTCCAGCTCGGTCTCGCGATCTTCACGGCGGGCTCGTTGCTCTGCAGCGTCGCGCCCGGCGTCGGCTGGCTGATCGCCTTCCGCATCATGCAGGCGCTTGGCGGCTCCATGCTGAACCCCGTCGCGATGTCGATCATCACGGCCACCTTCACGGATCCCGCTCGACGCGCCCGCGCCGTCGGCGTCTGGTCCGCGGTCGTCGGCGTCTCCATGGCGATCGGGCCGTTGGTGGGTGGTGCGCTCACCGACTCGGTGGGGTGGCGCGGGATCTTCTGGATAAACATCCCGATCGGAGTCGCGGCGATCGTCTTGACCTTCCTGTTCGTTCCGGAGTCGCGCTCCGGTCGGCGGCGCCGACTCGATCCCCTCGGCCAGGTGCTTGTCGCCGTCATGCTCGGTGGCCTCATCGCCGGGCTCATCGAGGGTCCTCAGCTGGGCTGGACCAGCCCGGTCACGGTCGCCCTCTTCCTGCTGTTCGTCGTCGCGATCACGGGCTTCATCGTCTGGGAGCGCCGTCGCGCCGAGCCACTCATCGACCTGCGGTTCTTCCACAGCATCCCGTTCTCGTCTGCGGTGCTGACCGCGCTCGCCGGCTACGCCTCGAACGGCGCCTTCCTCTTCCTGATCACGCTCTACCTTCAGGAGGTCAGACACCTGAGTGCGTTCGAGGCCGGGCTGCACACGCTGCCGATGGCGATCGCCCAGATCGTCTGCTCGAACATCTCCGGCAGGCTGGTCGGAACGCGGGGCACGCGGCTGCCTCTCATGCTCAGCTCGAGCGCGCTCGGCCTCGCCGCGATCATGCTGACCCGCCTGTCGCCCGCGACCCCGATGCTCCTCATCCTTTCCGTCTTCCTGGTCTACGGCATCGGCCAGGGGCTGCTCAACGCGCCGATCACGACGACGGCGGTGTCGGGGATGCCCCCGTCGCAATCCGGCTCCGCCGCGGGCGTGACCTCGACGGCACGCCAGGTGGGGACATCGCTCGGAGTCGCCGTCGCAGGCACCCTGACCGGGCTCGGCGCCGGCTCGCAGATTGGATCAGACTTCACCCTTCAGACGCATCGGATGTGGTGGACGATGCTCGCGCTGATGGCCATAATCTTCGCGCTGTCGTGGTTCGCCGACTCAGCGGTCGGGCGACGCAGCAGGGAGCGGATCGCGCATCTGCTCGACGAAGGTCAGCGGCCGGCGAGCGCAGCGATCAGCGCCGCGGCACGCGGGGACGTGAACACCTTCTCGAGCGGCACGGGCTTGCCGGAGGCATCCGTCAGCGGCACGCGCCAGTTGGGGTACTCGTCGACCGAGCCGGGCTGATTCTGCGTGCGCCGGTCGCCGACGGCATCCGCCAGCGAGAGGCAGCGCAGGCGCGCCGGGGTCTGCGCCAGGAACTCGTGCAGCGCGAGCACCACGTCGTCTTCGTTCGGCGTGCCGGATTCCTGCGAGGCCAGCAGCCCACGGCCCCGCAGCGTCTCGAGCCACAGCTCGCGCTCGGCACGGCTCTCGGCGAGCTCGTCATCGACCGAGCGGGTGAGGAGCCCGAGCCTCTCGCGCAGCAGCACGTGGTCGCCGGCGAGATAGCTGAGCGACGGCGGCAGGTCGTGCGTCGTCACCGAGCCGAGGCAGAGCTCGCGCCAGCGCTCGGGGGCGAGCGGCCGCCCGTCGCCGAAGTAGTCGCGCTCGAACCACAGGATCGAGGTGCCGAGCACGCCGCGGCTCGCCAGGTAGTCCCTGGCCGACTGCTCCACGACGCCGACATCCTCGCCGACGACGACCGCGCCCGCGCGGTGGGCCTCGAGGCACAGGATGCCGACGAGCGCCTCGTGGTCGTAGTGCACATAGGTGCCCTCCGTCGCGGGCCGCCCCTCGGGCACCCACCACAGCCGGAACAGGCCGGCGACGTGGTCGATGCGCACGCCGCCCGAGTGGGCCAGCACCCCGGCGACGATCTCGCGGAACGGCTCGTAGCCGGCTTCGGCGAGCGCGTCGGGTCGCCAGGGCGGCTGCGACCAACTCTGGCCGGTCTGGCTGTAGGCATCCGGCGGCGCCCCGACGGACATCCCCCGGGCATACACGCTCTGCAGGCGCCAGGCATCGACTCCCCCCGGGTCGACGCCCACGGCGAGGTCGTGCATGACGCCGAGCGCCATGCCGTGGCGGCGCGTGGTCGCCTGCGCCCCATCCAGCTGCTCGCCGACGAGCCACTGCAGCCAGCGGTGGAAGTCGACCCGCCACTCGTGCTCGGCGGCGAAGTCGGCGACGGCCTGCCCGTCGGGGTCCTGCAGCTCGGCGGGCCACTGCCGCCAGTCGCCTCCGTGCCGCTCGGCGATGGTGCACCAGCGGGCGTAGTCTTCGAGGCTGCGCCCGCCCTGCCGCACGAACCAGCGGTACGAGGCGTCACGGCCCGGGGTCCGCTCCACCGCGTGCACGGCCTCGAGCGCGGCGCGCTTGAGACGCCAGCCCGCGTCGCGCTCGACCGTGTCGGACTTCTTCGTCGTCTTCGCGAGCTGGGCGCGTTGCTCCTCGAGCTGCTTGCGCACGCCCCGCTTGAGCCCGAGCCACTCGGGGACGCGCTCGGGGCGCAGGTAGAGGGGATTCGTGAACAGACGAGTCACCGGCAGATACGGGGACGGCGCCATCGGCTCGGTGGGCGCGACCGCGTGCAGCGGGTTCACGAGCACGAAGTCGGCGCCGTGCTCGGTCGCGGCCCACACGCTGAGGTCGGTGAGGTCGGTCAGATCGCCGGTCGCCCACGAGCCCGCCGAGTGCACGCTGTAGAGCTGCGTCGCAAGCCCCCAGCCCGGCGATGCAGCGAGGTGGCCGGGCAACTCGAGGCGCGCCGGCGCGACCGCAAGTCTCGCCTCGGCGGTGCGGTCACCCGACGCCGCCCGCAGCGCGTGGTAGCCGAGCGGCAGATCGGCGGGAAGCTCGAAGCTCGCCTCGCCGACCTGCTGCCCGTCGATCAGCTGCGGGGCGTTCCAGTTGTCGAGCTGGCGCAGCTCGCGCCGCCCGCCGCGGCCTTCGAGCTCGACCCACACCTCGACGCCCGCGCCATGCGGAACGTGCACGGCGATCTGCGCGGTGTCGCCTTCCTTCACGACGACGGCCGGCGGAAGCATCCGCCGCCACGGCGCCAGCCGCCTGGACTCGAGAGCCGCGCGCACGTCGGCGAGGTCGGCGCCGAGCGCGGTCAGGATCGCGCGCAGCGTGCCAGCCGAGACGTCGACGTGGCGCCCTTGCCAGTCGTCGTAGTCGGTGCGGACCCCGTACGCGGCGGCGAGCTCTCGAAGGTCGGTGTCGGCAGGCGCGGCGTCAGTCACACCGCGATCTTGTCAGCACCCTCCCGAACGGCGCGAGTGGCTTGAACCATGTTCCGCAAGCTCGTAACGGTCTCGTCATATCCGCGGGTCTTGAGGCCGCAATCGGGGTTCACCCACAGCTGGTGCTCGCCGGTCACGGCGGCGGCCGCCGTGCGCAGCAGCTCGGTCAGCTCCGCGACGCTCGGAACCCGCGGCGAGTGGATGTCGTAGACCCCGGGGCCCACCCCGTGATCGAAGCCGGAGCGCCGGATGTCGTGCACGACCTCCATGCGGCTGCGCGCCGCCTCGATCGAGGTCACATCGGCGTCGAGCGCCCGGATCGCGTCGATCACGACGCCGAACTCCGAGTAGCACAGGTGCGTGTGGATCTGCGTTGCGGTGTGCGCGCCGCCGGTTGCGAGGCGGAACGACGACACCGACCAGTCGAGGTAGGCGGGCTGCGCGGCGCGCTTGAGCGGCAGCAGCTCGCGCAGCGCGGGCTCGTCGACCTGCACGATGCGGATGCCCGCCTGCTCGAGGTCCGCGATCTCGTCGCGCAGGGCGAGGGCGACCTGGTTCGCGGTGTCGGCCAGCGGCTGGTCATCGCGGACGAATGACCAGGCGAGGATCGTGACCGGCCCCGTCAGCATGCCCTTCATCGGCTTGGAGGTCAGGCTCTGGGCGTAGCGCGACCACTCGACGGTCATGGGCGCCGGGCGCGAGACATCGCCCCAGAGGATCGACGGGCGCGTGCACCGGCTTCCGTAGGACTGCACCCACCCGTTGACCGTGACGGCGAACCCGTCGAGCGACTCCGCGAAGTACTGCACCATGTCGTTGCGCTCGGGTTCGCCGTGCACGAGCACGTCGAGGCCCAGTTCCTCCTGCAGCGACACGACGCGGCTGATCTCGGCGCGCATGGCACTCGTGTAGCCCGCCTCGTCGAGCTCGCCCTTGGCGAGCGCGGCGCGCGCCCTGCGGATCTCGCCGGTCTGCGGGAACGAGCCGATCGTGGTCGTCGGCAGCTCCGGCAGCCCGAGCGCCGTCTGCTGCGCCGCAAACCTCTCCTCGTAGGGCGCGCGGGCGAAGTCGGCCGGCGTCAGCGCCGCGAGGCGGTCGCGCACGGCGGGCACGCGCACGCCCGGCGCGGTGAAGCGATCGGAGAGGGCGGCGGATGCCTGTGCCAGCGCGCCGTCGATGGCGGACGCCCCCTCGACGAGTCCCTTCGCAAGGGTCGCCACCTGCCCGACCTTCTGATCGGCGAACGCGAGCCACGACGCGAGTCGGCCGTCGAGCTGCGGCTCGTCGTCGACGTCGTGGGGAACGTGCAGCAGCGAGGTCGACGTCGAGACCGCGACGCGCGGGCTCAGCTCGCGCAGCAGGCCGAGCTTCGCGAAGGCCGCCGCGAGGTCGCCGCGCCAGATGTTGTGGCCGTCGATGACGCCGCCGACGAGGGTCTTGGTCTTCAGTGCGTCCTTCGTGCAGTCGAACAGCTCGGCTCCCGCGGAACCCGGGATCGCCCCGCGCACGAGGTCGAGGCCGATCGCCTCGACGGCGGTGGCGGCGAGCGTCGCCAGCGTGCCGTCGAGCGCGGCGTAGGGCGCCGCGACGAACAGCTGGGGGCGCGCCTCGAGGCGGCCGAGCATGCCGTAGGCGGCTGCCGCGGCGGCCCGCAGCTCGTCGGCGCTCTCGGGCAGGCTCTCGCTGACGAGAGCGGGCTCATCGAGCTGGACCCACTCGGCCCCTGCCGCCGCGAGCTTCTCGAGCAGCTCGGCGTAGACGGGCAGCAGCTCGGCGAGGCGCGCGAGCGGGCGGAAGCCCTCGGGGGCCGCGTCGCTCGGCTTGGCGAGCGCGAGCAGGGTGACCGGCCCGACGATAACCGGCCGGGTGAGGAATCCCTGACTCACCGCCTCCTCGAACTGGGCGACGATGCGGGTGCTCGCCAGGCGGAACTCGGTCTCGGGGCCGATCTCGGGGACGAGGTAGTGGTAGTTCGAGTCGAACCACTTGGTCATCTCGAGCGCGGGGCGCGTCGCGTCGCCGCGCGCGGCCGCGAAGTAGTCGGTGAGGTCGGCGGCGGGCACCGCGCCGACGGCGACCGCGGCATCGAGCACGTGGTCGTAGAAGCTGAACGACTCGGGGATCGACGCGTCGGTGCGGCCGAGCCCGAGCTCGGCGAGGCGCTCGCGCGTGGCGCGGCGCAGCGCGGCGCCGCGGCTCTCGAGCTCGGGGGCGTCGATCTCGCCGCGCCAGAACGCCTCGACCGCGCGCTTCAGCTCGCGGCGCCGGCCGATGCGGGGGTAGCCGAGGATCGTCCCGGTGGGGAAGGGAGTGCTCATGGTGCCAGCCTGCGTAGACGCGACAGGCAAGACCAGACCCCAATATCTTCCGGCGACCATTAGATTGACCTAATGGAACTGGCTCAACTGCGCGCCCTGCGCGAGCTGCGCGACCGCGGCAGCATCGCGGCGGTGGCGGCCGCCTTCCGCGTCACGCCCTCCGCCGTCTCGCAGCAGCTGGCCGGGCTGCAGCGCTCGGTCGGTGTGCCGCTGACCAAGCTCGAGGGCCGGCGCACGGTGCTGACCGCCGCGGGTGCGGCGCTCGCCGACGCCGCCGTGGCTGTGGAATCCGCCCTCATCGACGCCGCCAACTCGATCACCGAGTTCCATGACGACACAGCGGCGCCGGTGTCGATCAGTGCCTTCCACTCGGCCGCGATCGCGCTCTTCCCTGGGCTCATGAACGCCTCTATCGCCGGCCGCCCCCAGCTCGTGCTGCGCGACCAGGACCTCAGGCAGGCCGAGTACCCCGCGCTCGTCGCCGACGTCGACCTCGTGATCGCGCAGCGCCTCGTGGGCAGCGAGGAGTGGCCCGCACAGCTCGCGGTGGTGCCGCTGCTCGTCGAGCCCCTCGACGTCGCCTTCCGCACGGGCCACCGCCTCGACACGGGCGACGCCGGAGGCCCCGATTCGGCTGCACCCGTCTCGGCCGCCGAGCTGCGCGGCGCCCAGTGGATCGCCGCCCACGATGACTTCCCCCTCGCCGCCGCCGTTCAGGCCATCGGCGCGGCGAGCGGCACGGAACCCGCGATCGCCCACCGGGTGGGCGACTTCGCCGTCACGGCCGCGATGCTCGCGGCATCCGACTGCATCGCCCTGCTGCCGCGCCACACGGGCGCCGCCTACCGCGGGCAGGGCCTCAGCACGCGGCCGCTCGCGGGCGGTGTGGCGGCCTCGCGCCGCATCGATGCGCTCGCCCGCCCCGACACCCTGCATCGGCGCGGCGTGCGCGCGGTGCTCGAGGCGCTGCGCACACAGGCCGCCGCGCTGGCGCCCGCCGAGCGCCCCGCGAGGCGGCGGCGCGGAAGTGCGGCCGCCGCTGCGCCGTTCCGCGCAGAGGTCGTCGGCAGCTTCCTGCGCCCGGCTTCCCTGCGCCGCGCACACGCCCGGCGCGCCGCGGGCGCCCTCGACGACGCCGGCGTGCGCGCCGCCGAGGACGCCGCCATCGTCGACGTGATCGCGAAGCAGGCGGACGCCGGGTTGAAGCTCGCGACCGACGGCGAGTTCCGCCGGGGCTCCTGGCAGTACGACTTCTTCGCCGGCCTCGACGGCGTCACGGTCACGGGGGCGGAAGGCGGCGTCGAGCTCGGCGGCGTGCGCACGACGAACCGGCAGCTCTTCGTCGACGGCCGCCTCGGCTTCCCGCGCGAACACCCCATGCTCGAGCACTTCCGCTTCCTGCGCGACCACGCCCCCGCGGGCGTGACGCCCAAGATGACGATCCCCTCCCCCGCCGTGCTGCACTTCCGGCTCGACCGCGAGGGGCTCGCCGGCGGCGCCTATGTCGATCACGACGAGCTGTTCGACGACCTTGCGCGCACCTACCGCGACGCGGTGCGCGCGTTCTATGACGCGGGATGCCGGTACCTGCAGTTCGACGACACGACGTGGACCTACCTCTGCTCGCGCGCAGAGCGCGAGAAGGCCGCGGCCAGAGGCATCCGCATCGACGGTCTCGCCGAGCGCTACGCGGCCCTCATCAACGACGCGCTCGCCGGTCGGCCGAAGGACCTCGTCGTGACGACGCACGTGTGCGGCGGCAACTTCCGCTCGGCGTGGATCTCGACCGGCGACTACGAGCCGGTGGCCGAGCAGCTGCTCGCGGGCACGGACTACGACGGCTATTTCCTCGAGTACGACAGCGAGCGCGCGGGGGGCTTCGAGCCGCTGCGGCACGTGCCTGCGGCGTCGGGGGGTCGGCCGAAGCAGGTGGTGCTCGGCCTGCTCACCTCCAAAGACGGCGCGCTCGAGAGCCCCGAGGTCGTCAAGGCGCGCATCGACGAGGCGGCGCGGCACGTGCCGCTCGATCAGCTCGCCCTCAGCACGCAGTGCGGCTTCGCGTCGACGCAGGACGGGCACGCGCTCACCGAGGCGCAGCAGTGGGCGAAGGTGCGCGAGGTCGTCCGGGTCGCCGCCGATGTGTGGCGTTAACACTCGGTGACATACGGGGCGTGCCCGGCGCAATCCCGGGCGGCTGACGGCTGGGCCACGTAATCTGGCGGCGTGCGAGTGATCAGCTACAACCTCCGTGAGAACCACGCAGCGGGCGAACTGGTGCCTCTCGTCGAGAGCCACGACCCCGACGTGCTGTGCCTGCAGGAATGCGGCAGCACGGGGCTGCCCGAGCGCATCGGCGACCTGAAGCTGGCCGGCGCGACGCTGCGCAACCGCCTGGGGCTCGCGCTCTATTACCGCGAGCACCGCTTCACGATGGTCGCGACCGAGAACTTCGCGCTGAAGAAGTCGCTGCACGATCACCTGCTGGCGCCGGCCGACGAGCGGGTGGTCGGAACCCGCCTCGAAGACACCGAAGAGGACCGCGAGGTCGTCATCGCCTCGTTCCACGCCTCGCCGCTGACGGCCGTGAACTCGCTGCGACGCGCTCAGATCGACGCCGCTCACACGAAGCTGCGCGAGCTCGGCCCCGGGCTGCCGGCGCTCATGGTCGGCGACTTCAACTACCCCTGGTTCCACAAGAACCTGCGCGCCCGCATGGTGCAGTCGGGGTACGAGCTCTCACGCAGCGACGAGACCACCTACGCCCGCTACAAGTACTTCCGCGGGCACTTCGACTTCGCCACCTCGACGGGGCTCGAGATCAGCGGCGTGAAGACGCTGCCGGCCGGCATCTCCGACCACAAGCCGATCCTCGTCTCTGCCACGTACCGCAACGAAGACCAGGACCGGCTCACGGCCTGACGGGCCATCGACATGCCGCCCCCGCCCTCATACTCTGAGCGCGGGAGGTGACGATGCCGCAGCAGCCCGGCCCGCGCACGCTCTGGGCGAACCTCAGCAACCCCTTCGCCGTGGGGTTCACGCTCACGCTCGGCGGACTCGCCGCGCTCGTGCTCGGGCTTGCGATCTCGAGCCTGTCGCAGATCCTCGCCTATATCGCGATCGCGCTGTTCGCCGCACTCGGGCTCGACCCCGTCGTGGGCAGACTCGAGCGCACGGGCCTGGCGCGCGCGTGGGGAATCGTCATCGTCTTCGCGGGCTTCGCGGTGCTGCTCGCAGCGGCCCTGTGGCTGATCGTTCCCGCGACGCTCTCGCAAGAGAACGCCTTCCTCCATGATCTTCCCGCCAGGGTCGGCGACTTCCGCCGCAGCGATGTCTACGACTGGCTGACCCAGGCGTTCGGCAGCGGGGTCGACTCGGCCCTCACCGAGGCCGAGGGCGTCTTGACCGACCCCGCCCGCCTCGCCGACCTGGGCGGGGGCCTCGTGCATCTCGCGGTGACGGTGGGCACCGCCCTCTCGGGCTTCGTCGTCGTGCTGGTGCTGAGCCTCTACTTCCTGGCATCCCTGCCGGCCATGAAGACGGCGTTCACGCGCCTCATGCCCGCGCGCACCCGCGCGACCGCCTCCGGCATGGTCGCGCAGATCGCGGATGCGATCGGCAGCTATCTCGGCGGCATGGTCGTGCTGGCGTTCTTCAACGCGGTGATCGTGTTCCTGCTGTTCCTGATCCTGCGGCTGCCGTTTCCCGTGCTGATGGCGGTCGTCGCGTTCGGCGTCACCCTGGTGCCCCTCGTCGGGTCCGTCATCTTCTGGGTGCTCGGAACGGCGGTCGGGCTCTTCGGCGGCCCCGTGCAGGCCGTGGTGTTCGCGGCCGTCTACCTCGTATATATGCAGGTCGAGGCATACGTGCTCACGCCGCGCGTGATGAGCCGCGCCGTCGCGGTTCCCGGCGCCCTCGTCGTGATCGGAGCGCTGGTCGGCGGCACCCTGCTCGGCATCCTGGGCGCGCTCGTCGCCATCCCGGTCACGGCGTCGGTGCTGCTCATCGTGAAGCAGCTCGTGATCCCGCGCCAGGATGCGAAGGTCTAGCGGATGCCGCCGACGGCGGCTACACCGACGGGGTGCGATTCTCGGCGCTGACCATCCAGGCGTACTGCTCGAGGGTCGAGATGATCTCGTGCAGGATGTCGGCCGTCGTCGGGTCCTCTTCGTCGACCTCGTCGTGCACGTCGCGCATCGTGCCGACCACGGCCTCGAGTCGCACGGTGATCAGATCGACGGTGTCACTCGTCGCCACCTCGCCATTGGGGTACGGGGGCAGCGAGGTGGTCTCGCTGACGAACGCGCTGCGCCCGTCGACCGCCGCGTGCAGCGCGCGCAGGCGCTCGGCGACGACATCGCTGAACTCGCGAGCGGACTCGGTGATCTCGTCGAGCTGCAGGTGCAGGTCGCGGAAGTTCTTGCCGACGACGTTCCAGTGCGCCTGCTTCGCCTGCAGCGACAGCTCGATCAGGTCGACCAGCACCCGCTGCAGGTCGCCGGTCAGCCGCTCCGACGCGACGAAGCCGTTCTCCGCGTTCTCCTTCTTCGAGCGCGCGGCCCCCTCGCGCGGGGTCGGCTTCTTGGCCCCCGTCGCCCTGGTGGTGCTCCTCGTGCTCGCGGTCGCCCGTGCCATCTCTCCTGCCTCTCCTCGACGGATACGTGTCAGCAGAACCGTTCCCCGGTCCGCCGCGCGCGACACTCCCCCGGCGCGCGCGGCTCAGCAGGCCAGGTCGATGCCGCCCCACTCGACCGCGGGCTCCCGCCCGTCGCCTTCCGCCGGCGTGCCGGGCGCCGCGTGGCGCTCGAGGGCGACCGGCACCGCGGCGGTCACGAGCGCGTCCACCTCGCCCTCGCCGCGCAGCGGCACCGTGACGACATCCGCGCCCTTCCGGGCGGCCTTCACGATCTCCTCTTCGAGCTTCCCGACGCTCACTCCGTCGCGAAGCTCGAAGCTCAGCTCGCCGAGCCTCAGCGTCACGTTCTCCGTAGCGTTCTCTTCGCTCATGCCTGCCGAGTACCCGACGGCTCGCGGCGAGAACCCGAGCCGCCGGCGGGTTGACAATGCCGGGGAGCACGAGGCAGGAATGAGAAAAGGCCCGGAGCCGAAGCCCCGGGCCTTCCTGGTGCGCCCCCAGGGACTTGAACCCTGAACCCACTGATTAAGAGTCAGTTGCTCTGCCGATTGAGCTAGAGGCGCATTGTGTCTCGACACTGTGTGTGTCTGAACACTGTGTGGCCCGCGAAAAGCGGGAACCGCACGAGTGACAACCTTAGCAAACGAGAAAGGCGGTCCCAAAATCGTGGCCACTCTGCGCGATCGCGAGACCGGCGGCCGGCTGTTCATCGGCACCTCGGGGTGGCGCTACAAGGCCTGGCGCGGCGACTTCTACCCGAAAGGCCTCGCGCAGCGCCGCGAGCTCGAGTACCTGTCTCGGCAGTTCGGCTCGGTCGAGCTCAACGGCTCGTTCTACTCGCTGCAGAAACCCGAGTCCTACGACCGCTGGCGCGATGAGACGCCCCACGGCTTCCGCTTCGCGGTCAAGGGCGGCCGCTACATCACCCACATGGTCGGCCCCGACAAACTGCAGGCCGGGCTCGACCGCTTCTTCGACTCGGGCGTCACCCGCCTTGCCGACCGGCTCGGCCCGATCCTGTGGCAGTTCCCGAGCCGCCGCCGCTTCGAGCCCGAGCACCTCGAGACCTTCTGCGCCGCACTCCCCCGCACGCACGGCGGCACGCGGCTGCAGCATGCGCTCGAGCCGCGGCACGAGAGCTTCCGCGACCCGCGGTGCGCCGAGATCCTGCGCAAGCACCGGGTCGCGCTGGTCGCGTCCGACGGCGCGGGGCAGTGGCCGATATTCACGGATGCCACGGCCGGCCTCGTCTACGTGAGACTCCACGGGCCCCGCGAGCTCTATCACGGCGGCTACTCTCCGGCAGAGCTCGAGCACTGGGCATCCGTCATTCGCGAACTCACGACCACGGGTCGGGCGAGCCCGCGCGATGCCTACGTCTACTTCGACAACGACGCCGACGGCCGCGCGCCCTTCGACGCCCTCGCGCTCGCCGATACGCTGGCAGGATGACCGCCGACCTCGATTTCGCACACCGCCTGGCCGACGCGGCCGACGCCATCTCGACCGCCCGCTTCCGCGCCAACGACCTGCGGGTGGCGACCAAGGCCGACCGCACCCACGTGACGGATGCCGATCAGGCGGTCGAGCGCGCGATCCGCGAGCTCATCACGGCCGAGCGCCCGGGCGACGCGATCTTCGGCGAGGAGTACGGGGTCGAGGGCGAGTCGAACCGGCAGTGGATCATCGACCCCATCGACGGCACCGCCAACTACCTGCGCGGCGTGCCGGTGTGGGGCACGCTCATCGCGCTCGCCGTCGACGGCGAGGTCGTCGCGGGCGTCGCGAGCATGCCCGCACTGCGCCAGCGCTGGTGGGCGGCGAAGGGCGAGGGGGCGTGGAAGCGCACCGGCCGCCACGGCGGGCCCGAGCAGCTGCACGTCTCTGCGACGCGTGCGCTCGACGAGGCATCCATCAGCTTTCAATCGATCGCCCAGTGGGACGAGGCGGGGTACCTCGAGAAGCTGGTCGCGCTGACGCGCGCCGTGTGGCGCGACCGCGCCTACGGCGACCTGTGGTCGTACACGCTGCTCGCCGAGGGGCTCATCGACGTGGTCGGCGAGTTCGGGGTGAAGGCCTACGACCTCGCACCGCTGTCACTGATCGTGGAGGAGGCCGGCGGCCGGTTCACCTCGGTGACGGGCGAGCCCGGGCCGTGGCACGGCTCGTCGCTCGCGAGCAACGGCCTGCTGCACGACGAGCTGCTGCGCCGAATCGCGCTCTGACCTGCACCCGCGCATTCCGAGCGGGCGGCCCGGGTACCGCGACCGCATGGAGAACCCCACCGCGGTGCAGGAATCCACCCGCACGGAAGACAGCCACCTCAAGCAGCGCCTCGGCTACTGGTCGCTCGTCGCGACCGGCATCGGCAGCGTCATCGGCTCGGGGTGGCTGTTCTCGGCGATGTATGCCGCACAGACCGCCGGCCCGGCATCCCTCATCGCCTGGGTGATCGGCGGCGCCGTGATGCTCGCCGTCGCGCTGGTGTTCGCCGAGCTGGGCATGGTGCACCCCGAGTCGGGCGGCCTCGTGCGCTACCCGCTGTACTCCAACGGCCGCTTCGCCGCCAGCATCGTCGGCTGGAGCATGTGGGTCACCTATGTCGCGAACCCGCCCACGGAAGCGGCGGGCGTCGTGCAGTACGCCAGCTCCTACATCCCCGGCCTGTTCCGGCACAGCCAGCTCACGTTCCTCGGCATCGTGATCGCGGTCGCCCTCATGGCCGTGTTCGTCGTCATCAACTACTTCGGCGTGCAGTTCTTCGCGCGAAGCAACAACGTCGTGACGGCCGTCAAGATCTTCATCCCGCTGCTGACGATCGCGATGCTGATCGCGAGCGGCTTCACCGGCAACGGCGGCGCGGGCGGCCCGAGCAACTTCGACCGAGGCGGCGGCTTCGCCCCCTACGGCATCGGCGCCGCTCTCGGCACGATCGCCACGGCGGGCATGGTCTTCGCCTACACCGGCTTCCGCAACATCGTCGAGCTCTCGGGTGAGGTGAAGAACCCGCGCCGGAACATCCCCGCCTCGCTCGTCACCACGATCCTCGCCGCGATCGTGCTCTACCTGCTGCTGCAGACCGCGTTCATCTTCGGCGTGCCGCAGCACCTGCTCGGCCACGGCTGGAGCGGCATCGACTTCGACTCGCCGTTCGCGCAGCTGGCCATGCTGCTCGGAATGACGTGGCTCTACTGGATCCTCATCGCCGACTCGATGATCTCGCCCTCCGGCGCCGCGATCGTGTTCACCGCGTCGAACGCGCGCAACGTGTTCGGGCTGTCGAAGAACCGCTTCTTCCCCGGCTGGCTGTCGAAGGTGCACGAGGGCTCAGGGGTGCCGCGCCGCGCACTCCTCCTGAACTTCGTCGTCGGCATCCTGTTCCTGCTGCCGCTGCCCAGCTGGCACCAGATCATCGGCGTCACCGGCACCCTGATCGCGTTCACGTTCTCGATCGGCTCGGTCTCGCTCGTCGCCTTCCGGCGCGCGAAGATCGCAGACGCGGCCGACCGCCTGCCCGGAATGACCGTGATCGCCCCGTTCGCGTTCATCGTGAGCGCGCTCGTCATCTACTGGGTGCCGTGGTCCGAGCTGTTGCTCACGATGCCGATCGTCGGCGTCGGCCTGATCTGGTACGCGGTCAACTATGTGATCCAGAAGCACGGCGTGGGCGAGGTCGTCGGCGGCCTGTGGCTCGTCGTGTACCTCATCGTCGTCTACGCGATGTCGTATGTCGGCGACTACGGCGGCCTCGGGCTGATCCCCGCGCCGTGGGACTCCGTCGTCCTCGCGGTGCTCGCCGCAGGCCTCTACCTGTGGGGAACGCAGTCGGGCGCGCGCTACATGCAGGGCAAGCCCGAGCTCGTCGAAGAGCTGCGCGAGCACCAGCTGAGCCGCCTGCAGCGGTGATCAGAGCTTGGTGCGCCGGTTGAGTGCCCCGTTGAGCACGGCGAGCAGCAGGCCCACCGTGAAGATGATCGTGCCCATGCAGAGCACCTGCGGCGGCAGCCCCGTCTTCACGCCGTAGACGAAGAGCGGGAAGGTCGTCGCCGAGCCCGCGACGAACGACGTGATCACGTAGTCGTCGATCGACATCGCGAGCGCGAGCATGAAGGATGCCACGATGCCCGGCATCATCAGCGGCAGGGTCACCCGGAAGAACGCCGACACGGGCGGCGCGCCGAGGTCCGCGGCCGCCTGCTCGAGCGCCGTGCCCATGCCCGACAGGCGCGCGCGCAACGTCACCACGACGTAGGCGATGTTGAAGGTGACGTGCACGAGCAGGATCGTCGTGACGCCCGTGTTCAGGCCGATCGACAGGAAGAACGACAGGGCCGCGGCGCCCACGACGATCGAGGGCGCGGCGATGTCGACGAAGAGGATGCCGGTCAGCACGCGCCGGCCCCAGAAGCGGTGCCGCTCGAGCGCGAGCGCGAGCGGCGTGCCGATCACGACCGAGATCGCGCCCGACGCGATCGCGATGACGATCGACAGCACGAAGGCCTGCCACAGCCCCGACAGGTCGGCGAGGTGGGCGTAGTAGTCGAGCGTGAAGCCGTGCCAGACGTAGGTGATGCGGTGGTTCGGGGCGACGTTGAAGCTGTAGACCACCATGACCGCGATCGGCACGAGCGTGATCGCGATGACGAGCCAGTAGATGATGGGCAGCACCGGCCGGCGGCGCGCGCGCGGCTGCCGCAGCCCGAGCTCGCCCGGGACCGTGCGGTCGAGCGTCGTCATACGAGGTCCTCGATGTTGTCGGTGCCGAACACGCGGGCATACGCGAACAAGATGATGCCGAGCGCGATCATCATCACGGTCGACAGGGCGGCCGCGACGTTGTACTCCTGCTGCGTGAGGAACACGTTCTGGATCGCCTGCCCGAGCGTGTAGGTGTTCTGGCCGCCGAGCAGCGACGAGTTGACGGGGTCGCCGACCGTGTCGATGAAGACGAGCAGGATGCCGGCGAAGATGCCGGACCGCGACAGGGGCAGCGTCGTCTTGAAGAACACGGCGCGCTGGTTGCCGTAGAGGTCCGAAGCCGCCTCGAACAGACGGGGGTCGATGCGCTCGAGGGCCACATAGATGGGCAGCACCATGAAGGCGAGGTCGTTGTAGGCCATGCCGCCGATGACGGCCCCGGGGGTGCCGAGCACGTGGAAGTCGGCGCCGATCAGGTGCAGATTGCGCAGGAACGACAGCACCGGCCCCTGACCGCCGAGCAGGAACACCCACATGTTGGTGCGGATGATGAACGACACGAAGAACGACAGCATCACGAGCAGCAGCAGGGGATTCTTCCACCTGGCGCTCACGCGGAAGGCAAGGAAGTACGCCACCGGGTACGCGACGACGATCGTGATGAAGGTCGCGGTCGCCCCGAACAGCAGCGAGCGGCCGAGGAACAGCAGGTAGTTAACGCTCGACCCCGAGAAGATCTCGCCGTAGACGCCCCAGTTCCAGGTGAGCTGGTAGCCCTGGTCGGGGTTGCCCGTCATCAGCGAGACGAGCAGCTGGCTGATCAGCGGAATCAGGAACAGCACGATCAGCCAGAGCGAGCCCACCCCGCTGAGCAGGTACGGCGTGGCGTAGCGCGAGAAGCGCCGGTTCGTCATGACTGCACGATCGGGTTGAACACGTCCTGCCACTTCTCGTAGTCGGCGCGGTCCTTGAACACGTAGTACTCGTGCGACTTGGCGAGCACCGCGTCCGACGGGAACACCAGGGGGCTGTTCGCGACGTCGGGGTCCTTGAGCGTGGTGAGGATGTACTCCTTCGCCTCCGGCACGGGGCAGACGTAGTTGACGTAGTCCTCGACGGTGCCGGCCACCGACGGCTGGTAGTAGTAGTCCATCCAGGTCAGTGCGTCGACGGGGTGCTCGGCCGTGATCGGGATGCACATGTTGTCGTGCCACATGATCTGACCCTCGCTCGGCGTCACGAACTTGATCTCCTCGTGGCCGCCGGCCTGCACCTGGTAGATGTCGCCCGACCAGGCCTGGCTGATCCAGATGTCGCCGTTCTGCAGGGCGTCGGTGTAGCCCTGGTCGTAGAACTTGGCGATGTTCGGCTTGAGCTGCTCAAGCCAGTCCTTCGCCTTGCCCCAGTCGTCCTGGGTGGCGTTGGCGGGGTCGGCTCCGACCGCGAGCAGAGCGGCATTGCCGAGCTCGGTCGTGTCGGAGAACATGCCGATCTTGCCCTTGAACTTGGGGTCGATCAGGTCCTTGAAGCTCGTGATGGGGCCGCCGGTGAGTTTCGAGTTGTAGGCGAGGCCGGTGAAGCCGGTCTGCCACACCATCGTGTGCGCCGCACCGGGGTCGTACGTCGGCGAGAGCACGGAGCGGTCGGCGTACTTCTTGAAATTGGGGATCTTGGTCTGGTCGAGCTGCACGAGCCAGCCGTTGCTGAGCAGCTCGGTGAGCTCCCACCCGTTCGTGATGACGATGAGGTCGTAGCCGATCGACTGATCGCCCTTCAGCAGCGGCGAGATCTTCGAATAGAACGAGTCGTTCGCCTGGATGACCTCTTTGTAGTTGACCTTGATGCCGGTCTTCGCCGTGAAGTCGGTGAGCGACTGGCTCTTCCCGCTGTCGTCCTGGTCGATGTAGAGGGGCCAGTTCGCGAAGTTCAGCGTGCCGGTCTTCTTGTGGTCTGCCCAGTACTTCGTCCAGTCCGTGGTGGCGCCCGAGGACGTCGAGGCCTTCTGCGTGCCCTGGATGCCGCAGGCCGCGAGCAGCGACGCGACGGCCGCGGCCCCCGCGGTGGCGCCCGCGCCGCGCAGCACGGCGCGACGGCTGAGCCGGGACTCGGTCAGGCCGCGCAGCAGTGCGGGGGTGACGGCGGGGTCGAACGAGCCGCGGGTCATGCGGCCACCTCCTTGGATTCGGGTTCGGCTTCGGGCGCCGGGCTGGGGTCGGTGGGGGGAAGGAAGAAGCTCTGCGAGGCATCCCACGACACATCGACCTCGTCGCCGGGCCGGATCGTCGTCTCGCCGCCCGCGTTCTGCTTGTAGGCCTGCAGCAGGGTGCCCCAGGCGGTGACGAGCCGCGCCTCGGTGCTCGCGCCGAGGAAGGTCACCTCGGTGACGGTCGCCGTGGTGCGGTTCGGGCCGGACGGCCGGGTTCCGAGCGGGTCGATGCGGATCTTCTCGGGGCGGATGCCCACGCGCCAGCCCGCGCCGGAGGGGGTTCCGCCCGCGTCGGCGACGACGGCGCCCCCGTCAGGTAGCCGAGCGCCCGAGGCATCCGCCTCGACCGGGATGACGTTGCAGGTGCCCAGGAACTCCGCGACGAACTGCGTCACGGGTCGGTCATAGACGCGCTGCGGGCTGCCGAGGTCCTCGACGTGGCCGGCGTTCATGACGGCGAGGCGGTCGGCCATCGACATGGCCTCGGACTGGTCGTGCGTGACGTAGAGGAAGGTGATGCCGACCTCGCGCTGGATGCGCTTCAGCTCGAGCTGCATGCTCTTGCGGATCTTGGCGTCGAGGGCGCCCATCGGCTCGTCGAGCAGCAGCACCTTGGGGTGGTTGACGAGCGCGCGGGCGAGGGCGACGCGCTGCTGCTGGCCGCCCGAGAGCTGCGAGGGCCGGCGCGAGCCGAAACCCGAGAGCCCGACGAGGTCGAGGTACTCGTGTGCGCGCTTCTCGGCCTCGGCCTTCGCCACCGCCTTGCGGCGCAGGCCGAAGGTCACGTTGTCGATGACGGAGAGGTGCGGGAAGAGGGCGTAGCTCTGGAAGACCGTGTTCACGTCGCGCTTGTGCGGCGGCAGGCTCGTGACGTCTTTGCCGGCGAGCCTGATGCGGCCGGTGGTCGGCAGCTCGAAGCCGCCCACCATGCGCAGGGTCGTGGTCTTGCCGCAGCCCGAGGGGCCGAGCAGGGCGAAGAACTCGCCTGCCGCGAGCTCGAGATCGATGCGCTCGACGGCGACCGCGTCGCCGAAGCGGCGACTCACGCCGTCGAGGGAGATGGCGGCCTGGGGGGCGTCGGGTGTCGTCATGGTGACGGCATCCTAATCATGCGTTTGTTACGGTTCCAATACATCGAGCTGAGCTTGACAACGAAATCGTGACAAATAGGGTCGGGTGGCATGCGGAATCCATTGTTCGGCCGGGGCAATGACATCGTCTTCGAACGTCAGGCCCCAGAGCCGACGGTGATCTCGCACGCACTCGAGAACACGGAGCACCGGGTGTTCTGGCTCGACGACGCGGGTGATGGCACAGCGTACCCGACGCTGACTGCGTGGCTGTCGGCCGACCTCGCGGTCGTGGGCGGCGGCTACCTCGGCCTGTGGTCGGCCATCAAGGCGAAGCAGCGCAACCCTGCGGCGCGCGTCGTTCTGCTCGAGGGGCAGACCGTCGGCTGGGCCGCCTCCGGCCGCAACGGCGGGTTCTGCGAGCCGAGCCTCACGCACGGCGAGGTGAACGGCGAGAACCGCTGGCCGAAAGAGCTCGACGCACTCACCCGTCTCGGGTTCGAGAACCTCGACGCGATCGCGCGCTCGGTCGCCGAGCTCGGCCTCGACTGCGAGTGGGAGCGCACCGGCTCGATCGACGTCGCGGTCGAAGAGCACCAGCTCGCGTGGCTGGAGCCGGAGGTCGAGGGATTCCTCGACCGGGCAGCCGTGCGCGCGGAAGTCGACTCGCCCACCTACCTCGGCGGCCGCCTGCACAGGGACACCGCGCTCGTGCACCCCGCGAAGCTCGCGAAGGAACTCGCCCGAGCCGCGGCAGCGCTCGGAGTCGAGGTGTTCGAGAACTCCCACGTCGATGCGCTGCGGGACGAGAACGGGGCGATCGTGCTGACCACCGCTCGCGCCGGGGTGCGAGCCGGCCAGGTGGTGCTCGCGACCAACGCCTTCCCCGCTCTGCTCAAGCGCTACCGCCTCTACACCGTGCCGGTGTACGACTACGTGCTCATGACCGAGCCGCTGTCGGCCCAGCAGCTCGCCTCGATCGGCTGGCGGGGGCGGCAGGGCATGGCGGATCTCGCGAACCAGTTCCACTACTACCGGCTGACCGCCGACGACCGCATCCTGTTCGGCGGCTACGACGCGGTGTATCACTTCGGTCGCGAGGTGCGTGCGTCCTACGAGGAGCGCGACGAGACCTTCCGCACCCTCGCCTCGCACTTCTTCACGACGTTCCCGCAGCTCGAGGGTCTGCGGTTCTCGCACCGCTGGGCGGGGGCGATCGACACGTCGAGCCAGTTCTGCGCGTTCTTCGGCCTCGATCTCGGCGGCCGGGTCGCGACGGCGGCCGGCTTCACCGGCCTCGGCGTCGGCGCGACCCACTTCGCCGCCGAGGTGCTGCTCGACCGGCTCGCCGGGCTCGAGACCGAGCGCACCGAGCTCGAGATGGTGCGGCGCAAGCCGTTACCGTTCCCGCCCGAGCCGTTCGCGGCAGCCGGCATCGCGGCGACCCGCTGGGCCATGAACCGCGCCGACCACCACGAGGGGCGCCGCAACCTGCTGCTCAAGACCCTCGACGCGGTGGGACTCGGGTTCGACAGCTGACGGCGCCGCTCAGCGCTGCGCGAAGGGCGGCGCGAGCACGCCCTCGCCGAGCGCCGCCGCCGGGTCGTCCCCCACGGCGATGATGCGATTGTCGGCGTCGACGTGCACGATGCGCGGCTCGAAGGCCAGCGCCTCCTCCGTCGTCATCTGGCCGTAGGCGATGAGAATGACGACGTCGCCGGGGTGCACGAGGTGCGCGGCCGCCCCGTTGATGCCGACGACTCCGCTGCCCCGCTGCCCCGAGATCGTGTAGGTCTCGAGCCGCGCGCCGTTCGTGACGTCGACCACCGAGACCTGCTCGCCCGGCAGGATTCCTGCTGCGTCGAGCAGGTCTGCGTCCACGGTGATCGACCCGACGTAGTGGAGGTCCGCATGCGTGACCGTCGCGCGATGGATCTTGGCCGCCAGCATCGTTCTCAACACGACGGTCAAGGCTACGCGAAGTGCGGCATGACCTCCGCGGCGACGAGGTCGAGCTGGTCGAGCTCTGCGATGTCCCACAGCTGCAGGTAGACGCGGCTGATGCCGAACTCGCTGAGTCGGCCGATCGCGTCGACGAGCTGCTGCGGGCTGCCGTACCAGCCGGATTCGGCGAGCTCCTGAGGGTCGCGGCCGATGCGCTGCGCGAGGGCGGATGCCTCGGCTTCGGTCTGCCCAACAGCGAGGGTGCGCGCGACCGAGTACACGAGCGACTCGGGGTCGCGGCCCGCCGCCTCGGCCGTGGCGCGCACCCGCTCGACGTTGGTCTTGAGCGCAGCATCCGCCGTGAAGTTGGTGTTGTACTCGCTCGCGTACCTGACGGCGAGCTCGGGCGTGCGCTTGGCGCCGCTGCCGCCGATGATGATCGGCACGGGGCTCTGCACCGGTTTCGGCAGTGCCGGCGAATCGACGATCGTGTAGTGCTCGCCCGAGAACGAGTAGCTCTCGCCGACGGGGGTGTTCCACAGGCCCGTGATCACCTCGAGCTGCTCGGCGAACGGCCCGAACTTCTTCGCGGGGAACGGCACGCCGTAGGCCTCGTGCTCGCGCTGGAACCAGCCCGCGCCGAGACCGAGCTCGACGCGGCCGCCGGACATCTCGTCGACCTGCGCCACCTGCACCGCGAGCAGCCCCGGGTGGCGGAACGTCGCTGAGGTCACGAGCGTGCCGAGGCGGATCTTCGAGGTCTCGCGGGCGAGCGCGCCGAGGGTGACCCACGAGTCGGTCGGACCGGGAAGACCGTCGCCCGCCATCGCGAGGAAGTGGTCGCTGCGGAAGAGCGCGTCATAGCCGAGCGCCTCGGCCTTCTGCGCCACGTTGAGCTGGGTTTCGTAGGAGGCGCCCTGCTGGGGCTCGATGAAGATCCGGAAGTCCACGTTCAGAGCCTATGCGCGACCCGATCTCGAAACATAGGCCGCCTAGCCTCGAAGCATGTCTCCACAAGAGCGCACCGCAAGCCCTGACGACCTACCCATCACCGTCAGCATCACCCGCCTCGTCAAGCCCGAGAACATCCCAGAGGCGACGCGCTGGGTGCAGGCCGGCGTCAACCTCGCCAACCGCTACGACGGCTTCCTCGGCTCGGGCTGGGTGCGCGGCACCGCCGACGGCGAGGACTGGCACATGCTCTACCGCTTCGCCGACCGTGCGCGTCTCGACGCCTGGGAGAACTCGGCCGAGCGCGCCGAGTGGCTCGAGCGGGGCCGCGACCTCGTCGTGCACCAGCGCACCGAGCGCCGCACCGGCATCGAGGGGTGGTTCGACGCACCTCATGCCGGCGAAGCGCAGACTCCCCCGCCGTGGAAGCAGACGATCGCCATCTGGTGCGGCTTCTTCCCGGTGAACACGGCCTTCACCTACGTGATCTCGTGGCTGTGGCCGAGCTTCGGGCTGCTGCCGATCTGGCTGCGCTGCCTGATCTCGACGGCGATCCTCTGCCCGATCATGGTGCCGTTCGTGCTGCCGCTGGTCACCGGCTGGCTGAAGCCATGGCTGACCGCTCAGCCGAGAAGGCCGTCCACGGTCGCGAGCTCGATCAGGGGCGCGTAGAGCGCCATCGCGTCGAGCGCACGCTGGTGGTCTGCGGCGGACGCCCCCGCGCAGGCATCCGTCGGCACGATCACGTGCACGCCGTCGTCGGCCGCGGGCAGCGCGGTCGAGATGACACAGCAATCGGTCGAGACGCCCGTGAGCACGATCTCGCTCGCGCCGTGCAGCGCGGCCTTGAGCTCGAGGCCCCATTTCCCGAATGTCTCGCACGTGACGACCGGATGCCTGCCCGGCGCGATCTCGGGCGTGAAGGCGTAGAGCGGGTCTTCGCGCGGCACCAGCGCGAAGGGCCACTGCTCGAAGTAGTCGACCCAGGCGCCGCGCGGCTGCGCCGGTGCGACGTAGCGCGTGAAGACCACGCGCTCGCCGAACGCGGGCATGAGGCGACGGATGCCCGCACTCGCGGTCGCGTAGTCGGGTGACGCCCACGGCGAGCCCTGCGCGAAGACGTTCTGCATGTCGACGACGACGAGCCAGGCATCCGCTCGCATCAGCGTCCCTCCTGCGTGGCGACCCGGCGCGGATTCGCGATGGTGCCCACGAACCCGATCACCAGAGCGGCGAGCACGCCGAGGTTGGCGCCGCCCCAGTTCGCCTTCGCGCCGCCGAGCAGGTAGCCCATCCAGGGGAAGGTGACGACGAGGCCCCAGCCGACCGCGGTGCCGACGACGACGAGCCCGATCGCGACCCAGTTCACGCGGCCGTAGCGGCCGCGGGGCTCGTAGAGCTCGTCCTGGGCGTAGTCGCGGCGGCGCAGCAGGATGTCCGCGAGCATCACGCCCGCCCACGCGGCGATCGGCACCCCGAGGGTGATCAGGAAGTTCTGGAACGGGCCGCTGAAGTCCTGGGCGAAGAAGACGATGTAGATCGCGCCGAGCGTCATGATCACGCCGTCGACGAGGGCGGCGGCGTAGCGGGGCATCCGCGCACCCACGGCCAGAAGTGCGAGACCTGAGGAGTAGATGTCGAGCGCGGCGCCGCCGATCAGGCCGAGCGCGGCCACGATGAGGAACGGGATCAGGAACCACGTCGGCGCGATCGTCGCGAGGCCGCCGACCGAGTAGGCGCCGACCGCCTCGTTGAGCTTGGGCGACGAGCCCGCCAGCAGCACGCCGAAGACGAGCAGCACGACGGGCGCGAGCGCACCGCCGAAGGTGGTCCAGAACACGATGCCGGGGCCGGATGCCTTCCGCGGCAGGTACCGCGAGTAGTCGGCGGCGGCGTTCACCCAGCCGAGGCCGAAGCCCGTCATCATGAACACGAAGCCGCCGATGACGGCCGCGGCCGAGCCGGCAGGCAGGGCGGCGACCGCGCCGAAGTCGATGTGCGGCAGCACGAGCACGAAGTAGACGACCGTGAGCACGCCGGTGATGACCGTGATCCAGACCTGCAGGCGCATGATCAGGTCGAAGCCGTAGACGCCGGCGGCGACGACGAGCAGCACGACGACGATCAGAGCGACGACCTGGGTGCCCGTGCCGCCACCCCAGCCGAGCAGCTTGAACACCTCACTGGTCGAGAACACCGCGGTCGCGACGAGGATGGTCTCCCACCCCACGGTGAGCACCCACGACAGCACGGCCGACAGGCGGTTGCCGTCGACGCCGAACGCAGCGCGCGAGAGCACCATCGTCGGCGCAGAGCCGCGCTTGCCTGCGAGCGAGATGAAGCCGCAGAACAGGAAGGAGACGACGATGCCGATGATGCCGACGACGGTCGCCTGCCAGAACGAGACGCCGAAGCCGAGCAGGAAGGCGCCGTAGCTGAGCCCCAGCACGGACACGTTGGCCCCGAACCACGGCCAGAACAGCGTCGCCGGGCGGCCCTTGCGCTCGGACTCGGGAATCGGGTTGAGCGCGTTGAGCTCGACGCCCAGGCCCGACGGTGCGGCGTCGGTGGAATTGGTCATGTGGTTAAGCTGGCACACCATGAGGCCTCTGACCGAGGAAGACATCCGCGGCGCGTTCGTGAACGCGACAGAAGACCAGCTCGAGCGGCTGCCCATGCCGGGGCTGCACGAGACCATCTGGGAGGACAGGGAGTTCCTCGGCTGGCGCGACGGGCAGGCCGCGCAGCTCGGCTACCTCGTGCACTGGGATGACACCGAAGAGCGGCCGGTCGGCATCGTGGTGCGCGCCGCGAGCGGGTCGATGCGCGCCGGCATCGCCGCCATGTGCTCGTTCTGCCACTCGCCGCAGCCGGCGACACAGGTGCGGCTGTTCTCGACGCCGCGCGCGGGCGAGGCCGGCCGCAACGGCAACACCCTCGGCACGTACATCTGCGAGGACCTGGCCTGCTCGCTGCTCATCCGCCGGCAGCCGCCGCACCTGAACCCGCCGCAGCTGATCGCCCGTCGTGGGGCCGAGCTGCTGCAGCGGGTCAGGAGCTTCACGGGCAACGTGATGAAGACCGCGTAGCCGCGACTACGCCGCGACCGGCACCGACGCCGTGCGGGCGTCCCCCGCGAGGTAGTCGGCGTATGCGCCGGTCGTGAGGAACAGCGGGAACTCGCTGCCCAGGGTGACGTCGGCGAACACGCGCGCCGCCTCCGCGTAGCGGTCGCCGTCGAAGGCGGGCAGCTCCGCGAGCACGTCGTCGAGCACGCTCTCGACGAGCTCGGCCGTCACGGGCGTTCCCTCGGCGGTGACGACGCCCTGCCGGATCCACTGCCACAGCTGCGAGCGGCTGATCTCGGCCGTCGCCGCATCCTCCATGAGGTTGTCGATCGCGGCCGCGCCGTTCCCGCGCAGCCAGCTCTCGATGTAGCGCAGCCCGACCGACACGTTGGTGCGCACCCCCTGGTCTGTGACCGTCGCCCCGGGAATCCGCAGATCGATCAATTGGGATGCCTCGACGTGCACGTCCTCGCGCAGGCGGTCGAGCTGGTTCGGCCTCTCCCCCAGCACCCGGTCGAACTGGGCGCGCGCCACCGGCACGAGGTCGGGGTGGGCGACCCACGAGCCGTCGAAGCCGTCGTCGGCCTCGCGCCCCTTGTCAGCCGAGACCTGCTCGAAGGCCCGCGCGTTCGCCTCGGGGTCCTTCCGGCTCGGAATGAAGGCGCTCATTCCCCCGATCGCGAAGGCGCCCCGCTTGTGGCAGGTCGCGACGAGCAGCTCGGTGTAGGCCCGCATGAACGGCACCGTCATGGTCACCTGCGCGCGGTCGGGCAGCACGAAGGCCGGCCCGCGGTCGCGGAAGTTCTTGATGACGCTGAAGATGTAGTCCCAGCGACCCGCATTGAGGCCCGCGCAGTGGTCGCGCAGCTCGTAGAGGATCTCCTCCAGCTCGAACGCCGCCGTGATGGTCTCGATCAGCACCGTCGCGCGGATCGTGCCGTGCTCGAGGCCGAGCGCGTTCTCTGTGAAGGTGAACACGTCGTCCCACAGCCGCGCCTCGAAGCGGTTCTCGATCTTCGGCAGGTACAGGTAGGGCCCCGTGCCGCGGGCGATCAGCTCGCGCGCGTTGTGGAACACGTAGAGGCCGAAGTCGACGAGCGACGCGGATGCCGGCGCGGCGGCGCCCGGGTGATCGACGAACCTGAGGTGGTTCTCTTTGAGGTGCCACCCGCGCGGGCGGAATACGATCGTCGGGGTCGTCTCGCCGAGCCGGTATTCCTTGCCCTCCGGCGTCGTGAAGTCGATCCGGCGGCGGATCGCGTCGAACAGGTTCGTCTGCACGGCGACGACGTTGGGCCAGGTGGGCGACGACGCGTCCTCGGCGTCGGCGAGCCACACCCTGGCGCCCGAGTTCAGCGCGTTGACCGTCATCTTGCGATCGGATGCCGGCCCGGTGATCTCGACGCGGCGGTCCTCAAGGCCGGGGCCCGCACCCGCGACGCGCCAGTCGGGGTCCTCGCGGACCCGGCGCGTCTCCGGCGGGAACTCGGGGTCGATGCCGCGGCCGATGTCGTCGACGCGGATGCGGCGTTCGCGGATCCGCTCGGAGCGGCGGCCCGCGAACACCTTGTGCAGCTGGGTGAGGAAGGCGAGCGCCTCCGGCGTCAGGATCTCGCCCTGTCGCTCGGCCTGCTCGCCGGTGAATTCGAGGTGGCTGGTCATGATCTTCTCCGTTCGATGACGGGGCTCAGTGGAACTGCTCGGACTCGGTGGAGCCCACGAGAGCGAGGGTCGAGGCGGTCGGGTTGAGCGCCGTCGCGATGCGGTCGAAGTAGCCGGTGCCCACTTCGGCCTGGTGCTTGGTGGCGGTGTAGCCGTTCTTCTCGGCCGCGAACTCCGCTTCCTGCAGCTCGACGTATGCCGACATCTGCCGGTCCCTGTAGCCGAGCGCGAGATCGAACATCGAGTGGTTGAGCGCGTGGAACCCGGCGAGGGTGATGAACTGGAACGCGTAGCCCATCGCCGACAGCTCGCGCTGGAACGCCGCGATCTGGTCGTCGCTGAGATGTGCGCGCCAGTTGAAGCTCGGCGAGCAGTTGTACGCCAGCTTCTGGTCGGGGTAGATGTCGTGGATCGCCTCGGCGAAGGTGCGCGCGAGCTCGAGGTCGGGCTTGCTCGACTCGACCCACAGCAGGTCGGCGTACGGCGCGTAGGCGAGCCCGCGCCCGATGACGGGGCGGATGCCGTTCTCGACCTCGTAGAAGCCCTCTGCCGTGCGGGCGCCCGTGAGGAACTCGCGGTCCCGCTCGTCGACGTCGCTCGTCAAGAGAGTCGCCGCGAGGGCATCCGTGCGCGCGATGATGACCGACGGCACGCCGGCCACATCGGCCGCCAGTCGCGCGGCGTTGAGCGTGCGGATGTGCTGCGAGGTCGGCACGAGCACCTTGCCGCCCATGTGGCCGCATTTCTTCTCGCTCGCGAGCTGGTCCTCCCAGTGGACGCCCGCGGCGCCCGCCTGGATCATCGCCTGCATGAGCTCGTAGGCGTTCAGCGGGCCGCCGAAGCCGGCCTCGGCGTCGGCGACGATCGGCACCGCCCACTCGCGGCTCGCCTCACCGGTCTCGCTGAACTCGATCTGCGCCGAGCGCAGCAGCGCGTTGTTGATGCGGCGCACGACCGCGGGCACCGAGTTGGCCGGGTAGAGGCTCTGGTCGGGGTAGGTCTGGCCGGCGAGGTTGGCGTCGGCGGCGACCTGCCACCCGGAGAGGTAGATGGCGTCGAGGCCGGCCTTCACCTGCTGCACCGCCTGGTTCCCGGTGAGGGCGCCGAGCGCCGCCACCCAGTACGACGGGTCCTCGCCGCTCTTCTCGATGAGCTGCCAGAGGCGCTGAGCCCCGCGCAGGGCGAGGGTGCTCTCCTCACGGACGGGGCCGCGCAACGCGATGACATCGTCGGCGGTGTAGTCGCGGGTGACGTTGGACCAGCGCGGGTCGGTCGCCCACTCGGCCTCAAGGTCGATCGCGGTCTGGGTCTGGTCGCCGGGGCGGATTCCGCTCGTCCCGAGCTCAGAGTTGAACATGTCGTCTCCTTCGACGTAGGTGTGCTGCCTGAGACGAGCTTCACCCGCGAGAAAACGCCCGTGAAGGCATCCGAATGCAGAAATTTCGCGTTTTTTCTGCGCAATAGAAGCTCCGCGGATGCCTCGCCGGCGCTCATGATGAGAGGCATGGACACGCTCACCATCGGTCGACGCATCCGCCAGCTCCGCGGCGAGCGCGGGCTCACGCTCGAATCGCTCGCTGCGGCCATCGACCGCGCCCCGAGTCAGCTCTCGGTCATCGAAAACGGCAAGCGCGAGCTCAAGCTCGGCGAGGTGAACCGATTGGCAGAGGCGTTAGGGGTCGAGGTCGACGCCCTGCTGTCGAGCGAGCCGCCCTCGAAGCGCGCCGGGCTCGAGATCGCGCTGGAGCGCGCGCAGCGCGGGCCGTTGTTCGCCTCACTGGGGCTCGCGCCGCTGCCGCTGCGCAAGACGCTCTCTGACGAGGCGATCGAGACGATCCTCGCGCTGCACGGTGAGCTCGAGCGGTTGCACACGGAGCGCGCGGCGACCCCGGAGGAGGCCCGGCGCGCCAACACCGAGCTCCGGCTCGAGCAGCGTGCGCGCAACAACTACTACGCCGACCTCGAGCGGGCGGCGCGCGAGCTGTTGGCGGCCATCGGGCACCGCGGCGGCCCGCTGTCGCAGCGCGCGACGGGCGAGCTGGCCGCGCATCTCGGCTTCACCCTGCACTACGTGCACGACCTGCCGTCGTCGACGCGCAGCGTGACCGACCGCGAGAACGGCCGCATCTATCTGCCGATCAAGCAGTCGGGCACCGACCCGCGCACCGCGCTGCTGCAGGCCCTCGCGGCGCATGTGCTCGGCCGCCCGGAGCCGCACGACTACGGCGAGCTGCTGCGGCAGCGCGTCGAGACGAACTACCTGGCCGGCGCGCTGCTCATTCCCGAGAGCAGCGCGGTCGAGTTCCTCGATGCGGCGAAGAAGGCGCGCGAGCTCTCGGTCGAGGACCTGCGAGACGCCTTCGCGGTCTCCTACGAGACGGCGGCGCACCGCTTCACGAACCTCGCGACCAGGCACCTCGGCATTCCGGTCCACTTCCTCAAGGTGCACTCCTCCGGCGCGATCTCGAAGGCGTACGAGAACGACGACGTGCTGTTCCCGACCGACGCGCTCGGGTCGGTCGAGGGCCAGCAGGTGTGCCGCTACTGGAGTGCCCGGCAGGTCTTCGAGCGCGACGATCGCCTGTCGCCGTACCACCAGTACACCGACAAGCCCGTCGGCTCGTACTGGTGCACCTCGAAGATCGAGTCGGCGGCGAATGGGGACTTCTCGGTCTCGGTCGGCACGAAGTTCGCGTACGCGAAGTGGTTCCGTGGCCGCGACACCCCGGTGCGGCTCAGCTCGGGCTGCCCCGACCCGGACTGCTGCCGCACGCCGGATGCCCGGCTCGCCGCGCGCTGGAAGGAGAACGCCTGGCCGAGCGCCCGCCTCAACTCGTCGCTGCTCGCCGCCATGCCGACGGGCACCTTCACCGGCGTCGACCGCGTCGCGGTGTACGAGTTCTTGGACAGGCACGCGCCGGAAGGCGCCGAGGCCGCGGTCGGCGACGGGGCTGCTACGGGCCGCTGACGCCGCCGGCGGCCTTGAGGTAGTCGGCGGCCTCGTGCTCGCTCATGACGACCATGCCGCGCACCCCGTGCGAGGAGCGCGTCAGCGCATCGATCCAGACGCGGTTGAGCTCGGGCGGCTTGCTGCCCGAGAAGCGGAACTCGAGCGGAATCGCGGGCGAGACCCAGAGGCTGATGCGGCCGGAACCGCGCTCGGGTGGCACCGTCACGTTGATCAAGAACGACTCCTGCAGCCGCAGCTTCGCGACGATCGCGATCTTGAGGTGGGCGAGGGCGCGGTCCTCGACTTCGTACTCCGCGCCGCTTCCGTAAACCAGGTACCCCACGTGGCCAGCATCCCACGGATCCCCGCCGGCGGTGTGAAGAGCTGGTTACAGGCCGTGTTCGACGAGCCAGTCGATCGCGAGCGGCAGGGCGCGCAGCGCAGAGACGTGGCCGTCTTCCGCGAGCCACCACGAGGTGGCATCGGGCAGAGTGCGCAGCAGGCGCGTCGCATGGCCTGCCGGGATGACGCGGTCCTGCTCGCCCTGCACGATCAGAACGTGGGCGCTGAGCCGTGCGAGGTCGGCGCCCCAGTCGAAGACGTACGCGCAGTCGTCGTCGATCTCGCCGCCGTCGGCCTGCGCTGCCCCGGCCTGCGCATCAGCGCCGAGCTCGGCCCAGTCGGCCCGGAGCGCCACCCAGTCGGCGTCGGTGAACACGCCGGGGTCGAACTCCGCGGTCTCGGCGAAGCGCGCCCGCGCCGAAAGCCCCTCTGTCGCCGCGCGGAGCGCGCGCGGGTCGGCCATGCCGGCGAACCAGTCAGGGTCGTTCGCGCGGTAGGGCGCGACCGCGGCGAAGGTCGCGACGCCCGCCGCCCGCTCCCCCGTGAGCGCCGCGAGCGCCAGCGCGTGCGGGCCCCCGCCCGAGGCGCCCACCGTGGCGAACCGCTCGATGCCGAGCTCGTCGAGCACGGCGACGACGTCGCGTGCGGCATCCGCCACGCTGCGGCCGACCAGGCGTGTCGACCCGCCGTAACCGGGACGCGCGACCGAGACGACGCGGACTCCGGCGCGCGCGGCCGCGGCGCGCACCGGCGCGATCACGCGGCCCGTGTGGGGCGTTCCCGAGTGCCAGACCAGAACGCGCTGCGGGCTTCCGCCCGTGTCGAAGAAGCTCACGCGGCGCCCGTCGGGCAGGGTGAGCGACTGTGCGACATCCGTCATCGTCGGCCCTCCGATCAGTCGTGTCTTGCGCCGCCTGTGCGCTTTCTCAGCGCCAGGCGGGATAACGTCGTCTGAGCAATCATGGACGTCACCATCATCGTGCCGACCTTCAACGAGTCGTTGAACGTCGAAGAACTTGTCACCCGTACCGAAGCCGCCGTCGGGCGGCGCGCGGTCGAGATCGTCTTCGTCGACGATTCCACCGACGACACGCCCCGGGTCATCGAGCAGGTGGCGTCCCGCCACTCGATCCCGGTCAGGCTGATCCACCGCGAGGTTCCCGTCGACGGCCTCGGCGGCGCGGTGCTCGAGGGCTTCCGCGTCGCCAGCGGGCGCTGGGCGGTCGTCATGGACGGCGACCTGCAGCACCCGCCCGAGATGCTGCCCGGGCTCATCGACACGGCGCTCGCAGGCGACGCCGAGGTCGTCGCGGGCTCGCGCTTCCTCGAGGGCGGCTCGGCCGAGGGCCTCTCCGACGGCCTGCGCGTCTTCCTCTCGCACTTCGGCAACGGCATCACGAAGCTGCTCTTCCCCCGCAAGCTGCGGAACTCGACCGACCCCATGTCGGGCTTCTTCGCCGTGCGGCTCGATGCCATCGACCTCTCGGTGCTGAAGCCCCGCGGGTTCAAGATCCTGCTCGAGATCCTGTGCAGGAAGCAGATGAAGCTCGCCGAGGTGCCCGCCATCCTCGCCCCGCGCGGCGGCGGCGAGTCGAAGGCCGACGTCAAGCAGGTGTGGCGCCTGACCCGCCAGATCGTCGAGCTGCGCATCGGGCGGATGCCGGGCTTCGCGCTCATCGGCTTCATCGGCGGCGTCGCGAACCTCGTGATCATGTGGGCGCTGCAGAAGGCCGGCTGGACCTATCTCGAGGCGGCGATCGCGGCGGCGGTGATCACGATCGTCGGGAACTTCATCGCCCAGGAGCACTTCCTGTACCACGACCTGCGGGCGGGCGCTCGAAAGCTGTGGTGGCGCTTCGGCCATTCGGCCGGGTTCAACGCGATCGAGTCGGCGGTGCGCACCTTCGTGCTCTGGGCCGCCGTCGAGCTGCTGCACCTGCACAATCACACCGTTCTGACGCAGGGCGTCCTGTTGCTGATCGGCTTCCTGCTGCGGTACACGTACCACGAGCGGGTCGTCTACAAGCAGCTCGTCGGCGAGGATTCGGACGAGGTTCAAAGCACGCGGGCTTAGCGTGATCGCGTGAGCAGCAGCGGCGGGCGACGGCAGTGGCGGCCCGCGTTGGCGGGAGTGGCCGCCGTGCTGCTCGGGCTCGGCGCCGGCGGCCTCGTCGCCGCGATCGCCGCCCGCGCCTTCAGCCCCCTGGTGGTCGTCGGCTCGGCCGTGATCGACCTGACGCCGGGCGCCATGAAAGAGGCCGTCATCAGGGTCTTCGGCCACGGTGACAAGGCGTTCCTGTTCGTCGTGCTGGCCGTTGTGATCGCGGTGCTGGCCGTGCTCGCGGGCGTGCTCGAGGTGCGCAGGCCATGGCTCGGCCGGGCGATCGTGCTGGCCGGAGCGGCGCTCGGCGTCGCCGCCGCGCTGTCGCGCGCCGACGCGACGCCGCTCGCTGCGCTGCCGGCCGCCGTCACGGGCGTCGTCGGCGCGTGGGCGCTTGCGTTCCTGGTGCGGCGGATGCCCCCTGCCGAACCCCTGCGCGCGCAGACGGCTCCTTCGCGCCGCAGCTTCCTGTCGTGGTCGGTGGGGGCAGCCGCCCTGGGCCTCGTCGCGACGCTTGGCGGCCAGCTCGCCACCCGCGCCGCGAGCGCGGCGGCGAATGCGCGCGCCGCGTTCCGGCTGCCGCGGCCTGCGGCATCCGCGCCGCCGGTGCCCGCCGCCGCGTCCCTCGACGTGCCCGGCATCACGCCCGTGATCACACCGAACGCGAAGTTCTATCGCACCGACGTCGAGCTCGTGATCCCCCAGCTCGACCCCGAGCAGTGGTCGCTGCGCGTTCACGGCATGGTCGAGCACCCGTTCACGCTCAGCTGGGCCGAGCTGAACGAGCTGCCGATGGAGGAGCACTACATCACGCTCGCCTGCGTCTCGAACGAGGTCGGCGGCCCCCTGATCAGCACGGCCAAGTGGCTCGGCTACCCCGTGCGGCTGCTGCTCGAGCGCGCCGGGGTCACGGGCGATGCCGACATGGTCTATTCCGAGAGCTTCGACGGCTACACGGCGGCGACGCCGCTCGACGCGATGACCGACCCCGATCGCGCGGCGCTGCTCGCGATCGGCATGAACGGCGAGCCGCTGCCCTTCGCACGCGGATTCCCGGCGCGGCTCGTGGTGCCGGGACTGTACGGCTACGTGTCGGCCACGAAGTGGGTCGTCGACCTCAAGGTGACGCGCTTCGCCGACGAGCAGGGCTACTGGGTGACGCAGGGGTGGGCCGAGAAGGCGCCGGTGAAGCAGTCCTCGCGCATCGACGTGCCGCGGCCGGGGCGCACCATTACCGCCGGGCATCAGTGGATCGCCGGGGTCGCGTGGCAGCAGCACGTCGGCATCTCGAAGGTCGAGGTGCAGGTCGACGACGGACCCTGGCACGAGGCAGAGCTCGCGCGCGCCGTCAATGCGGACACGTGGGTGCAGTGGCGCTGGGGGTGGAACGCCACACCGGGCGATCACCAGCTGCGGGTGCGCGCCACGAACGCCGACGGCGTGCAGCAGACCTCGGGCGTCTCAGACGTGCTGCCCGACGGCGCCACGGGGTGGCACACGACCGAGGTCACCGTGGCGTGACCGCGACGGCCCAGAGCGCGAGTACCCCGAGCACGACGGTGACGGGCGCGAGAACCGCGCCGTAGAGCACGAATCGCCCCCAGCGCACCCCGACGTCGAGCCGCTGCAGGCGCTCGTGCCACAGCAGGGTGGCGAGCGAGGCCCACGGGGTGACGAGGGGGCCTGCGTTCACCCCGATGAGCAGCGCGAGACCCGGCAGAAGGCCGTGGACGGCCGGCTCGACGGCCAGGTAGGCCGGCAGGTTGTTGGTGACGTTGGCTGCGACGCCGCCGATCGCGGCGACGCCGAGAAGCGCCGGCAGCCCATCGCCGGCCGGCACGAGGTGCACGAGCAGGGTGCGCAGCCCGGCGGAATCCAGCGCCGCGACCGCCAGGAACAGGCCGCACACCAGCACGACCGTCGGCCACGGCAGCAGCTGCACACTCAGCTCGTCGCGCCGCAGCACGGCGAAGGCGCCGATCAGCACGAGCGCGGCAGCGCAGGCGGGAATCCAGACGGCGATGCCCGAGACGAGGCCGCCGATCAGCAGCACCAGCACGACTCCCGAGATCAAGGTGAGGCGCGCGTCGGCCACCCGCACGGGGCCCGGCTCGTCATAGCGCCGCGACAGCTCGCGCCGGAACAGCACGGCCACGAACGCCAGCGGAGCCAGCACGCCGACGAGCTGCGCCGGCCACGCCGCCGCCGCGAACGCCGCCGGCCCGATGCCGCCGAGATGCTGCTCCGCCAGCAGGTTGGTGAGGTTCGAGACGGGTAGCAGCAGTGAGCCGGTGTTCGCGATCCACACCGTCGTGAGCGCAAAGGGCAGCGGGTTGAGCCCCACGCGCCGCGCGAGCACCACGACGATCGGGGTGAGCAGCACGGCGGTCGTGTCGAGAGACAGGAACACCGTGCTGACGACCGCGATCGCGGCCACGAGCAGCCAGAGCAGCCAGCCGCGGCCGCGCCCCCAGCGCGCGGCGAGCGCCGCTACCCAGTCGAACAGCCCCGCGGCCGCGGCGAGCTCGGCGACGACGGTGATCGCGATGACGAAGAGGAGGATCGGCCAGACGCGGATGCCGAGCGCCGCGGCATCCGTCAGGGGAAGCAGCCCCGTCGCCAGCGCGATCGCGCCGCAGGCGAGCAGCACCGCGCCGAACAGGGCGGTGCGCTGCGCTCGGGTCACACCATCGACGCTAGTGCGTTCTCAGTCGGCCCAGAGACCACCCCGGCCCCAGCTCGACCAGTCGCCGCCGCTCGGCGACTGCCACGCGCGAGAGCCGAGGTACGAGTCGACGACCGCGGCCCCGAGCTCGTCGTTCTCGGGCGCGACGACCTTGCCGTCGACCCGCGCCGCCATGCTGTCGACGAAGCGGGCCAGGCTCGGGTCGTCGCCGAGGCGGAAGAAGGTGATCTGGGCTCCGAGCCGCATCGAGTTCTCGAGCTCGCGCACCGTGTAGGCGATCGTCACCGGGTGGGGCGGGTACGAGAACCGCACCTCGCCGTCGGACTCGAGGTGCGAGGTCGGCTCGCCGTCGGTCACGATCAGCAGCACGGGCTGGGCGCTCGGGTGCTTGCGGAAGTGCCGATTCGCGAGCAGCAGCGCGTGGTGCAGGTTCGTGCCCTTCGCCCAGCTCGCCTCGAGAGCCGTGAGCTCCTCGATGTCCATCACCTCGGCGTGCCGGCCGAAGCCGATCAGCTGCAGCTCGTCGCCGCGGAACCTGCTCTTGATGAGGGTGTGCAGCGCGAGCGCGGTTCGCTTCATCGGCACCCACCGGCCGTCGATCTCCATCGAGAACGACGTGTCGGCGAGCAGGGCGACGGCGGCCTGGGTGCGCGCCTCGGTCTCGGCCACCTCGATGTCGTCGATGCCGATGAGCCGCGAACCGGGTGCGGGCGGCTCGCCCGCGCGCCGGCGGACGCCGTTGAGCACCGTGCGCGGAATGTCCCACGGCTCGGTGTCGCCGAACGCCCACGGGCGGGTCGCACCGGAGAGGTCGCCCGCCGCTCCGGCCTGGCGCAGCTCGCGCTGGCCCTGCCGCGCAGACATCCGCTTCGCGATGTCCTTGAGCAGGGTCTTGCCGAGCTGCCTCATCGCCTTCGGCGTCAGCTGCAGCCGACCCGCCGAGTCGCGCCGCAGGGTGCCGTCGCGCCGCAGCGCGCGCTCGAGCTCGCGCAGCGTGTGCGCGTCGACCGCGGCCTGGTCGCCGAGCTGCCTGGCGAGCTTGTCGAGATCGATGTCGTCCATGCGGGCGCCCTCGTACGACTGGGAGAGCTGTTCCGAGAGCTCGTCGAGATCGGCGAGGTCCTGCATGACACCCGCGCCCTCGCCGAGCCCCAGCGGCTGGTCGCCGTCGAACCGCTCGGAGCCCGACCAGTCCTCACCGGGGCGCAGCGCCTGCAGGCTCTGATCGAGCCGCGCGAGCTGCTGCATGAGCTGCGGCGAGCCGAAGGCCTGCGCCGAGAGCTCGAAGAGCTCCTGCCGCTGCTCCTCGGTCATCGAGTTGAGCATGCGCTGAGCCGCAGCCGACCGCGCCGCGAGCGCGTCGATGAGTTCATCGACGTTCTGCGGGTTCTCGGGGAAGAACGCCCCGTGCTTGGCCATGAAGTCGGCGAAGTCCGCCGCGGTGTCTTCGCCGCGCGCATGCTTCTCGAGCAGCTCGTTGAGGTCGTTCAGCATCTCGCCGACGGCCTCGCGGTCGGCATCCGTCACGTTCTCGAGCGCTTGTTTCATGCCGCCGAAGCGCTGATCGAGCAGCTCACGGCCGAGCAGGTTCTTGATCTGCTCGTAGTCGGCGCGCGCCTGGCTCGAGCGCCACTCGTAGTCGCGCAGCTCGTTGACGGCGGCCGAGGTCGACGCGGGCAGGTTCTCGAGCCGCGTCTCGGCGAACGAGCGCTCGATGTCGTCGAGGTCGACATCGCGGGCGAGCTGCTTGCGCTCTTCGAGCACCGCCCGGTCGAGCAGCTGCCTGATCTCGTTCAGCGTGCCGTCGAGCTTGTGGCGCTGCAGCAGCTCGCGACGCCGCTCGGACACGCGGCGCCCCAGGTCATCGAGCCCCGTGCGCCCCTCGCCGCCGCGGCGCAGGTATTCGCGCATCGCGCGCTCGGCCGAGTAGCCGGCCATCACCTGCTCGCCGATCTTGTCGAGCGCCTCGGCGATGTCGACCGGGGGCGCCAGAGGGTCGCCGCCGCTGTAGCGCTGGAAGCGGGCGCGGTGCGACTCAGCCATAGACCGTCTCACTTCCGTCGGTGTCCTTGCCGATCTTCCGGGCGAGGTACAGGCCCTCGAGCGCGAGCTCGATCACCGCCGCGCGCTCGCCCTCGCTTCCCGCGCCGAGTCGGCGGCCGACCTCGTCGTACAGCTCGGATTCCCCGAGCCGCGGCAGCCCCGCCAGGAAGTCGCGCGCCGTCACCGCCTCGCCCGTGACGACCATCGCCCCCGTCTCGATCGCGTCGACAAGCGGCCCGAAGTCGATGCCGCGGAAGTGCTCGCGCACCGTGTCTGCGGTCGCCGTGCGCAGCAGGTGGGTCAGCACGTCGCCCTCGCGCCCCTCTTCGCCGGTCTCGAACTCGATCTTGCCGCCCAGCACGTCGACGGCGGTCTGCAGATCGACGACACGGGCGGTGGCGTCGGTCTCGCCGTGTGCCGCTGCGCGATGCAGGGCGGATGCCGCGATCGTCTCGGCGCCCGCGATCGCGAACCGGGCGCTCACGCCGCTGCGCTGATCGACCGAGGTCGACTCGCGCAGCGCGCGGGTGAAGCGGGCGAGGATCTCGATGAGGTGGTCGGGCACGTCGGCGACCAGTTCGGCCTCTTGTCGGATGACGGCCATCTCAGCGTCGAGCCGACGCGGGTAGTGGGTGCGGATCTCGGCGCCGAAGCGGTCCTTCAGGGGCGTGATGATGCGGCCGCGGTTCGTGTAGTCCTCGGGGTTGGCCGAGGCGACGACGAGCACGTCGAGCGGAAGGCGCAGCACGTAGCCGCGGATCTGGATGTCGCGCTCCTCCATCACGTTGAGCATCGACACCTGGATGCGCTCGGCGAGGTCGGGCAGCTCGTTGATCGCCACGATGCCGCGATGGCTGCGGGGAATGAGACCGAAGTGGATCGTCTCGGGGTCGCCGAGCGAGCGCCCCTCGGCCACCTTCATCGGGTCGACGTCGCCGATCAGGTCGGCCACGCTCGTGTCGGGCGTGGCGAGCTTCTCGACGTAGCGCTCGCTGCGGTGCCGCCAGGCCACGGGCAGCGCGTCGCCGAGCTCGGCGGCGCGGCGCTGCGACTCGTGCGTGATGGGCTCGTACGGGTGCTCGCCGAGCTCGGAGCCCGCGATCACGGGCGTCCACTCGTCGAGCAGGCCGCCGATGGTGCGCAGCAGCCGCGTCTTGCCCTGCCCGCGCTCGCCCAGCAGAACGATGTCGTGGCCGGCGATGAGCGCGCGCTCGAGCTGCGGGATCACGGTGGCCTCGAAGCCGTGCAGGCCCGGCCACGGATTCTCGCCCGCGCGCAGTTTGGCCAGCAGATTGTCGCGCAGCTCGGTGCGCAGGGGTTTGCTCTGATGGCCGCTCGCACGGAGCTCGCCAAGGGTGGAAATGGTCGGTGCGGCCGTCGTTGCGGTCGGCGCTGCGTCCGTCATTTCTGCAGGCTAACCCCGGCCTGCGACATCCGTCAGGACTCGTAACGAACTGCTCATCTGCGAGCCCGCGCGCATGAATCCGATGGCGGGCGGGAACCGGCAGCGCATGAGTCTCGGAACAGGAATCGTCCTCTTCGTGATCGGCGCGATCCTCGCGTTCGCCGTGCACGTGCAGCTGGCCTGGGTGGACTTGACGATCGTCGGCTACATCCTGATGGTGGCGGGCGCCGTGGGGATCATCCTCGGCATCATCCTCATCGCCACGCGGCGCAATCGCACCGTCACGACGAGCCGCGGCTACACCGACCCCGCCACCGGCGAGCGCGTGCAGCGCAACACGGTCGACCGCGACGACCCGTTCGTCTAGAGCCCCCCGACAGAACTAGTTCCCGTTCCGGACATGCGCGCCCGCAGCCGCGGGCGCCGCCGTCCGGAACGGGAACTAGTTGTAAGTGCTACTTCTTGACGTCGAAGCGGTCGAGCTCCATGACCTTCTGCCACGCGGCGGCGAAGTCGCGCACGAACAGCTCGCCGGCGTCGTCGGTGGCATAGGCCTCGGCGACGGCGCGCAGCTCGGAGTTCGCGCCGAACAGCAGGTCGATGCGCGAGCCGATGATCGTCTTGCCCGACGCCGTGGTCCCGCGGTAGGCGTGGCCGCCCTCGTCGAGCGGCGTCCACGAGGTGCCGAGGTCGAGCAGCGTGACGAAGAAGTCGTTCGTCAGCTGACCGGGGCGATCGGTGAAGACGCCGATGTTCGAGCCGTCCCAGTTGGCCCCGATGGCGCGCAGGCCGCCGACGAGAACCGTCGCCTCGGGCGCCGACAGGGTGAGCAGGTTCGCCTTGTCGACGAAGACGTGCTCCTCGGGAAGCACGGACTGGACACCGAAGTAGTTGCGGAAGCCGTCCTGCTTGGGCTCGAGGTAGCGGAACGACTCGACGTCGGTCTGCTCCTGCGTCGCGTCGCCGCGACCCTGGGTGAACCCGACCTCGATCTCGTAGCCCGCGGAACGAGCCGCCTGCTCGACGCCCACATTGCCCGCGAGCACGATCAGGTCGGCGAGCGAAACGGGCGCGCTCGACGCGTTCTTGATCTCGCGCAGCTTGGCGAGCACCAGGGCGAGCTGCTCGGGGTTGTTCACCTGCCACGACTTCTGCGGCTCGAGGGCGATGCGCGCGCCGTTGGCGCCGCCGCGCTTGTCGCTGCCGCGGAACGTCGAGGCGGATGCCCACGCCGTCGTCACGAGCTGCTGCACCGTGAGGCCCGACTCGGCGATCGCGGTCTTGAGCGACGCGATGTCGGCGTCCGTGAGGATGCCCTCAGGCCGCTGCACGCGGTCCTGCCAGATGAGCTCCTCGCTGGGTACCTCGGGCCCGAGGTACCGGGCGATCGGCCCCATGTCGCGGTGGGTCAGCTTGAACCACGCGCGGGCGAAGGCATCGGCGAAGGCATCCTGGTCGTCCTTGAAGCGCCGCGAGATCTTGTCGTACTCGGGGTCGAAGCGCAGCGCCAGGTCGGAGGTCAGCATGCGCGGCTCGCGCTTGCCGTCGCCGAACGACTCGGGCACGAGGTCGGCGCCGCCGTTGTTCTTCGGCCGCCACTGGTGGGCGCCGGCCGGCGACTCCATCAGCTCCCACTCGTAGCCGTAGAGGATGTGGAAGAACTCGTTGTCCCAGCGGGTCGGGTGGTACGTCCAGGTGACCTCGAGGCCTGAGGTGATCGCGTCGATGCCGACGCCCGACTTGTAGTCGCTCTTCCAGCCGAGGCCCTGCTGCTCGAACGGCGCGGCCTCGGGGTTCGGGCCGGGCGCGTCGGCGGGCGCGTTGCCGTGGGTCTTGCCGAAGGTGTGGCCGCCGGCGATCAGCGCGACGGTCTCCTCGTCGTTCATCGCCATCCGCTTGAACGTCTCGCGGATGTCGCGAGCGGATGCCACCGGGTCGGGGTTCCCGTTCGGCCCTTCGGGGTTCACGTAGATCAGGCCCATCTGCACCGCGGCGAGCGGGTCCTCGAGCTCGCGGTCGCCGTGGTACCGCTGGTCGTCGAGCCACGTCGTCTCGGGGCCCCAGTAGACGTCGTCATCGGGCTCCCACGCGTCGACACGGCCGCCGGCGAAGCCGAAGGTCTTGAAGCCCATCTCCTCGAGGGCGACGTTGCCGGCGAGGATCATGAGGTCGGCCCACGACAGGCTCTTGCCGTACTTCTTCTTCACGGGCCACAGCAGGCGACGCGCCTTGTCGAGGCTCACGTTGTCGGGCCACGAGTTCAGCGGAGCGAAGCGCTGCTGCCCCGTACCGCCGCCGCCGCGGCCGTCCTGCACGCGGTAGGTGCCGGCGCTGTGCCACGCCATGCGGATGATCAGCGGGCCGTAGTTGCCGAAGTCGGCCGGCCACCAGGGCTGCGAGGTGGTGAGCACCTCGGCGATGTCGGCCTTGACCGCGGCGAGATCGAGCGTCTTGAACGCCTCGGCGTAGTCGAACTCCTCGCCGTAGGGGTTGAGGATCGGCTGGTTCTTGGCGAGCAGCTTGAGGTTCAGGCGGTCGGGCCACCAGCCGTGGTTCGCGGAGCCGCTGGTGGGGTGCGGCGCGCGCTGGCCGTGGGGCACCGGGCACTCGGCGCCGATGGACTCGCCGACACCGGCGGTTCCGGGCTCGTCGACGACCGGGGCCGTCGGCTGCTGTGCACCGTCGGTCGTGAAGACGCCGTGCTCGTGAGGGTCGGACATGGTGTTCCTTCCAGGAGTGGGTGGTTGTGGCTAGAGAGAAGTCGATGCGCAGTCGGGGCAGAGCCCCCAGTAGACGACCTCGGCCGTCTCGATGCGGAAGCCGTGCGCGTCGGAGGGCTCGAGGCAGGGCGACTCGCCCACGGCGCAGTCGACGTCCTGCACGGCTCCGCAGCTGCGGCACACGGCGTGGTGATGGTTGTCGCCGACGCGGGCCTCGTAGCGCGCGAGCGAGCCCTGCGGCTGGATGCGCCGCACGAGCCCCGCCTCGGTGAGCGTGTGCAGCGTGTCGTAGACCGCCTGGTGCGACACCTCGGGCAGCTCGGCGCGGGCCGCGGCGATCAGGGTGTCGGTGTCGGAGTGCGGGTTGCGGTGCACCGCGTCGAAGACGGCGAGCCGGGGGCGCGTCACTCTGAGGCCGGCATCGCGAAGCATCCGCTCGATGTCCACCGCGATCGTCACATGCCCAGCATTCCGGCTTTTCTTGATCGAGTCAAGAAAACGCCGGGCGTGCGAACGACGCGGAGTGCGGGTATCGCCCGATCATGGAGACACGTCACCCGGGCCACGTCGCCGTGCTCGGGCAGCTCGCGCGCGACCTCGTGCTGCAGGTGGACGCCGTGCCGGACGCCGGCGGCAGCTCCCCCGTGCGGCAGCGCCGCGAGCTGCTCGGCGGCAAGGGCGCGAACCATGCCCTCGGCTTGCGGCAGCTCGGCAACGCCGTCGAGCTGATCGCCGTGGCAGGGGACGATCCGGCCGGGGCGTCCGCCCTGCACGAGGCGGTCGAACAGGGCATCGGCGTGGCCTGCGCGGCACGGCGAGGCACGACCGCCCTGCTCGTCGACGTGGTCGACTCGGGCGGCGCGCGGCGTCTGCTCGAGCACGTGCCGGGCGACGCGCTGCTCACCGCGGACGACGTGCACCGCGCGTCCGCCGCGATCACGGCGGCCGACACCGTCTGCCTCCAGCTGCAGCAGCCTGCCGAGGCCCTGCTCGCGGCCGCCGAGATCGCGACCCGCGCGCAGGCGCGCATCGTGCTCGACGGCGCCATCGAGGGGGACGCGCGCGATGAGCTGCTCACCCGGGCGCAGGTCGTGCGCGCGGATGCCGCAGAGGCCGCGCTGCTGACCGGGCGCGAGATCGGCGACCTGGACGCGGCGCGGCGCGCGGCCGCGGAGCTGCTCAGGCGCGGCCCGGAGCTCGTCGCCATCGGCGTGCCAGGCGCAGGCGACCTCATCGCCTGGCACGGCGACGACGCCTTCCTGCGGTTCGCTGACAGCCGCGTCGTCGACGTGACCGGGGGCGGCGACGCCTTCCTCGCCGGGCTCGTCACCGGCGTTCGGCGCGGCTGGAGCCCGGAGCGCTCGGGGCGCCTCGCCGCCGCCGCGGCGAGCGCGACGGTGCAGCTTCTCGGCGGCCGGCCTGAGCTCGGCCGGCTTCGGCCTGACGGTGCACAGTGAGCTCGCGCGCGCCGCTCACCGTCGAGGACTGGGCCGTCGGCGTGTCGGGGCATGAGCCCGCCTGGGCTCCCCAGCTCGAGTCGCTGTTCGCACTGTCGAACGGATTCCTCGGGTGGCGCGGCACCCTCGACGAGAAGCCGTCGTCGCTCGGCGGCACCTGCCGCCTGAACGGATTCTTCGAGCGCTTCCCGCTCGCCTATGCGGAGCCGGCCTACGGCTACCCGAAGTTCGGGCAGGCGCTCGCCGGCGCTCCGGACGGAGCCGTGATCGCGCTCAGCATCGACGGGGAGCGGCTCGACCTGGGCGCAGGCACGGTGCACGCGCATGAGCAGCGGCTCGAGCTGCGCGACGGCACCCTGACGCGCGAGACGGTGTGGGAATCGCCAGCCGGGGCCCGCGTGCGCGTGCGCTCGACTCGCCTGGTCTCGCTCTGCGAGCGCGGCCTGGCCGCGGTGCGCTTCGAGGTCGAGGCCCTCGACGGCCGGCACGACGCCACGATCGTCTCGCTGCTCGAGGCCGCAGACACCCCTCAGCAGAACGAGGACGGCCTCGAGTCGATCGCCGCGCTCGTCCCGAGCTGGTCGGAAGCCGACGACGCGGGCGGCGCCGCATCTCACGCCACCGCGCACAGCGGCCTGGCCGTCGCTGCGGCGGTGCATCACGACGTCGGCGGAGGAGCTGAGATGCGGGCGCGAGCGGATGCCGCAGGCATCCGCACGACGATCACGGCGGCCCTGACGCCCGGCCGCGCTCTCACGGTGACCAAGCTCATCGGCTATGCGACCGGCGCGGACCACCAGACCACCGAACTCGTCGCGACGGCGCGCGCTCAGGTCGAGACGGCGCGCCGCCTCGGCTGGGCCGAGCTGCTGTCTCGGCAGCGAGCCGTGCTCGACGGGTTCTGGCGCACCGCCGACGTCGAGATCGACGGCGACCCGCGGCTGCAGCAGGCGATCCGCTTCGCGCTGTTCCACGTCTTCCAGTCGGTGGTGTTCGCCGACCCGTTCCCGCCGCCCGCCAAGGGACTCACGGGCTCCGGCTACCAAGGCCACACCTTCTGGGACCTCGACAGCTTCGTCGTGCCGGTGCTCGCCGTGCTGCGCCCCGAGGCCGCCGCGAGCGCACTGCGCTGGCGGCATCGCGGGCTGCCGCTCGCGCAGCAGCGAGCCCGGGAACTGGGCTTTCGCGGTGCCGCGTTCCCGTGGCGCACGATCGATGGGCACGAGAGCTCGGGTTACTGGCCGGCGAGCACGGCGGCGCTGCACCTGAACGCGGACATCGCCGATGCGGTGCTGCGCTATGTCTGGGCGACGGGCGACGAGGAATTCGCGGCACGCGAGGGCGTCGAGCTGCTCGTGCAGACCGCCCGGCTGTGGCAGTCTCTCGTGCGCACCGACGACGAGGGCGTCGCGCACCTCGACGGCGTCACCGGGCCCGACGAGTACTCCGCGCTCGGCGACGACAACCTCTACACGAACCTCATGGCGCAGCAGAACCTGCTCGCCGCCGCGCAGTTCGCGCGGCGTCACCGTGAGGCCGCCGCGCGCCTTGCCATCACCGCCGACGAGCTCGCGCGGTGGGAGGCGACCGCGCACGCGATCGCCCTGCCCTTCGACGAGCGGAAGCGGGTGCACGCGCAGTCCGCCGGATTCACAGGGAAGAAGCGCTGGCCGTTCGATGAGATGACGGCCGACGCGTACCCGCTCATGGAGCACCACCCCTACGTGCAGCTCTATCGGCACGAGGTGGCGAAGCAGGCAGATCTCGCCCTCGCGCTCGTGCGCCGCCCTGGCGTCTTCACGGCCGCGCAGCGCGAGCGCGACTTCGCCTACTACGAGGCGATCACGGTGAGGGATTCCTCGCTGTCGGCCGCGACGCAGGCCGTGCTCGCCGCGGAGCTCGGGCACGTGGACCTCGCCGCGGAGTACGTGCGCGAGGTCGCCCAGATGGACCTCGCCGACCTGCACGGCGACACGCAGGGCGGCATCCATCTGGCCGCCGCCGCCGGCCTGTGGACGGCACTCGCCGCCGGGTTCGGCGGGCTCCGGCTCGGGGAAGGCGCGCCCGCGTTCGCGCCCCGCCTTCCCGAGCGGATGCACCGGCTGCGCTTCCGCGCGCGCCTGTGCGGCCGGCTGCTGCTCGTCGACATCCGACCGGGGCAGGCGAGCTACCGAGTGCTGGAGGGCCCACCGCTCACCGTCACGCACTGCGGGCAGGCCCTGAGCGTGGGGCAGCAATCGGTGACGGCGCCGATTCCCCGGCTCCCCCGCCCCGGGCCGCCGCCGACCCAGCCGCGCCACCGGCCGCCTGGCCTCGACGCGCCCCGCTGAGCCCCTACGGGCTGCGTGCATCCCGTGCGAGCCGGGTACAGCCCCGCCATGGCTAGAGAGCAGGTCGTCGTGATCACGGGGGCATCGAGCGGGATCGGGCGCGACGCGGCGCTCCGCTTCGCCCGCAGACACGCGCGCCTCGTGCTGGTGAGCAGGCGCGGCCGGGTGCTCGACGACGTCGCCGCCGAGTGTCGGCGCAAGGGCGCCGCGGCCGCCGTCGCCGTGGCTGCGGACATCAGCGCCGAGGCAGAGCTGCAAGCGGTCGTCGACACCGCCTTCGCGCACTTCGGCCGGATCGACGTCTGGGTCAACAACGCGGGCGTCGACGGCTACGGCCCGCTCGATCGCATGACGCCGGACGAGATCCGCCGCATCTTCGAGGTCAACGCCATCGGCACCGCTCTCGGCACACGCGCCGCCCTGCGTGCCATGAAGCCGGCAGGTCGCGGCACGATCGTCAACGTCTCGTCCGTGCTCGGCGAGGTGCCGCAGCCGTATGCCGCGGTCTACAGCGCCACCAAGGCGTCGATCCGCGCCCTGTCGGCCGCCGTTCGGAGCGAGCTGGCGCTCGAGAAGCACCGGCACATCCATGTGAGCACCGTGATCCCAGCAACGACCGACACGCCGGCCTACCGGCACTCGGCCAACCGCTCGGACCATAGGCTGCGCGCGATGCCGCCCGTCTACCCGGTGGGCTCCGCGGGCAAGGCGATCCTCCGCGCGGCGGCGAAGCACCCGCGCGAGACGACGGCGAACCTGGCCGGCACGATGTTCATCCCGATGCACCGGCTCGCGCCGGGGCTCACCGAGGCCGAGCTCGCCCAGCTCACGCAGCGCACCCAGTTCACGCGCGGACGCGCCACGGGCACGAGCGGCAACCTCTTCGAGCCCTTCCCCGACGCGGACGCGAGCGTGGGCGGCGGCTGGCGGGGCGGCAGCCGTCAGGCGATGAGCCGTCTGATGCTGGTCGCCGCGGTGGCGGTTCCGCTCTGGTGGCTCTTCGCGAAGTCCGCGAAACAGGGGAAGAAGGGAGCCAGGCGATGAAGGCGATGGTGTATCGCGGGCCGTATCAGGTCGGCGTGGAAGAGAAGCCCGAGCCGGTGATCGAGCACCCGAACGACGCGATCGTGCGGGTCACGCTCGCCTCCATCTGCGGTTCCGACCTGCACTTGTATCACGGCATGATGCCCGACACCCGGGTGGGCACCACGTTCGGCCACGAGTTCATCGGCGAGGTCGTCGAGGTCGGGGCATCCGTTCAGAACCTCGCAGTCGGCGACCGCGTGATGGTGCCGTTCAACGTGTACTGCGGCTCCTGCTATTTCTGCGCCCGCGGGCTGTACTCGAACTGCCACAACGTCAACCCGAACGCCACAGCGGTCGGGGGCATCTACGGCTACTCGCACACCTGCGGCGGCTACGACGGCGGGCAAGCCGAGTACGTGCGCGTGCCGTTCGCCGATGTCGGCCCCAGCGTCATTCCGGACTGGCTCGACGACGCCGACGCCCTGCTGATGACGGATGCCCTCGCCACCGGCTACTTCGGCGCGCAGCTCGGCGACATCACGCCGGGCGACACCGTCGTCGTGCTCGGCGCGGGGCCCGTCGGGCTGTTCGCCGCGCGCTCGGCCTGGCTGATGGGCGCCGGGCGCGTGATCGTCGTCGACCGGCTCGACTACCGGCTCGAGAAGGCGCGCGCGTTCGCCTTCGCCGAGACCCGCAACTACGAGCACTATCGCGACATCATCGTCGAACTGAAGAACGCGACCGACGGGCTCGGCGCCGATGTCGTGATCGACGCGGTCGGTGCCGAGGCCGACGGCAACCGGCTGCAGCACGTCACGGCGACCAAGCTCAAGCTGCAGGGCGGGTCGCCCGTTGCGCTCAACTGGGCGATCGACGGCGTGCGCAAGGGTGGCACAGTGTCGGTGCTCGGCGCCTACGGGCCGATGTTCAGCGCCGTGAAGTTCGGCGACGCCATGAACAAGGGGCTCACGCTGCGCATGAACCAGTGCCCGGTGAAGCGGCAGTGGCCGAGGCTGCTCGAGCACATCAAGAGCGGATTCCTCACGCCGAGCGACATCGTCACGCACCGCATCCCGCTCGATGAGGTCGCCGACGGCTACCGCATGTTCTCCGGGAAAGAAGACGGCATCATCAAGGCACTGCTCGTGCCGTCGGGAAGCTAGGAGATCTCATGGACCCGTACACCGCAGGAACCGAGCGCCCGCCGTTCGACGCTGAGGCGTTGCGCTCGCGCATTCCCGGCTGGGGCGCGGACAGCGACCCGGCCGACCGCCCCTCCTCTCCGCGTGAGCGCTTCGACCCCGCGGCGAGCGGCGCGCACTGGGACGTGCCCGAGCGGCAGGCCGGAGGCGATGACCGCGAGCGCTCCATCGAGCACCGGCAGCTGACGCCGGTGTTCGGCACGACCTCTCCCCTGCGCGGCGTCTCGGGAGTCATCCGTCGCTTCGCCTATGACAACTTCAGCGAGGGCCGCGCGGCGCACTGGCTGCTGCTCATCGCCGGCGACCGCGTTGAGGCGATGGGCGCCCGCTTCGAGCGCGACCCCGTGCGCGCGGCAGCACCGTGGCTGATCGGCGCCGCGGCCGTGGGCGCGCTGGTCAGCCTGCGGCGCGGCCGGCGCGGTTGAGCAGTACGAGCTCGACGTCGCGCACAGCGCCGTCGTCGACCCTCATCCACTGGTAGCTGCAGTAGGGCTGACGGCGGCGGTCCGTGGGCGAGCCCGGGTTGAGCAGGCGCAGCCCGCCGGGCGTCGTCGTGTCCCACGGGATGTGGCTGTGCCCGAAGACGAGCACGTCGGCGTCGGGGAAGAGCTCGTCCATGCGGCGCTCGCGGCCGGCTGCCGCACCGGTCTCGTGGATCGCGGCGAAGCGCAGACCCTCGACCTCCCAGCGGGCGATCTCGGGCAGTCGCGCGCGCAGCTCGGCGCCGTCGTTGTTGCCGTACACGCCGTGCAGCACGCGGGCTCGGTCGCTCAGCTGATCGAGCAGTTCAGCCGAGACCCAGTCCCCCGCGTGCACCACGACGTCGGCGCGATCGACAGCGTCCCACACCTCGGCCGGCAGCTCGCGGGCCCGTTTCGGAACGTGGGTGTCGGCGAGCATCAGCAGCGAGGTGGTCACGTGTCGATCTTGACGCGTCACTCCATGTCGAGCTTGTCCTGCGCGACCGCGGCGACCTCCTCGACGGTGTTGGGCAGGTCGGTGGTGCCGAAGTAGCGTGCGTCGGGCCGGGTCGGCGGCGGCATCGGAACGCCCTGCTCGGGCGCCTCACGATAGCTGAACTCGCCCTTCCCATCGGGCGATGCGCCGGAGGCCCAGCGCCCGTCGCCGGCACTCGCCCCGTCGGAGAAATTGATGTACTCGTACGCCACCGCCTGGTCCTGCTGACCTTCGGGGAACTTGTTCGGCACCGGAAGGCCCTCCAGCCCCTCGTCGCGCAGCTCGGCGGCCGCCGCGATCCACATGTTCTGATGCATCGTGTCGCGGGCGATCAGGAAGCTCAGCAGATCGCGCACGCCCGCGTCGTCGGTCATGTGGTACAGGCGTGCCACCTGGACGCGCCCCTGCATCTCGGCGTTCGCATTCGCGGTGAAGTCCGCGAGCAGATTGCCGCTCGCGGTCAGGTACGAACCCGACCACGGATTCCCCATGCTGTCGACCGCACGGGCGCCCGCGCCGGCGACGATCGCCTGCTGGATGTCGGTGCCGCCGACGACCGCGGCCACCGTAGGGTCGTCCTGCACGGCATCGTTCGTGATCCCGAGCGGGGCCTTCTCGAGCAGCTGCGCGATCATCGTCGCCAGCATCTCGACATGGCCGAGCTCCTCTGCGCCGATCCCGAACACGAGATCCCGCCACTTGCCCGGAATGTGCATGTTCCATGCCTGGAACTGGTACTGCAGCGCCGCCGTGATCTCGCCGTACTGGCCGCCCAGCACCTCCTGCAGCTTGCGGGCATACACGGCGTCCGGCTTCGTCGGGCTGGCCGCATGCTGCAGCTCTTGCTTGTGAAAGAACATCGTCTCTTCCCCTCGTTCATCGGAGCAGGCGACGCTACGGAGCGCGTTTCGCCGCGGGCAGGGGCTTGGCGCGGGCGAGATCCCGCGTACTCTGTGCGCGCACTCGCCGACGGCTTCGGATTGCGCCCACCGCCTGCCGGGTATGGCCCAGGCATGGCTCAGTTGAATGGAAAGAAGATCGCATTCCTGATGACCGACGGCGTCGAGCAGGTGGAGTACACCGGCCCGCGGCAGGCGGTCGAAGAAGCGGGCGCGACGGCGGTGCTCATCTCACCGAAGCCCGACACCGTGCAGGGCTTCAATCACGTCGACAAGGGCGACGAGTTCTCGGTCGAGGTGCCGATCGGCCAGGCATCCCCCGACGACTACGACGCCCTCGTGCTGCCGGGCGGCGTCGTGAACGCCGACGCGCTGCGCACCGATCAGGCGTCCGTCGAGTTCGCCAAGGCGTTCTTCGCGGCGCACAAGCCGGTCGCGGCTATCTGCCATGCACCGTGGACCCTCATCGAGGCGGGCGTCGTCGACGGCCGCACGCTGACCTCGTGGCCGAGCCTTCAGACCGACCTGCGCAACGCCGGTGCCACCTGGGTCGACGAGGAGGTGCACGTCGACAAGGGCTTCGTCACGAGCCGCAAGCCCGACGACATCCCGGCGTTCTCGGCCAAGCTGATCGAAGAGGTCGCGGAAGGCGCGCACGAGGGCCAGCACGTGTGACGATCTAGCATCGGATTCATGATCGAGGGCGCGGATGCCGCGGGCGAGACGATCGCCGGAATCCGCGCCCTCGCCCTGTCTCACGCTGCCGCGCTCGCGGGCTCCGGCGACGTGGTGCGCGCCGAGCAGCCGGCTCGCCGCTCCGTCGTCGCGCTCGCGGTCGCCGAGCGGCGCGAACTGCAGGCCGCGGCGCTGCGCGGCGGGTTCCCGGCCGGCGAGACCGTGAACTTCAACGCCGTGCCGGTCGACGTCGACCGGCTGCAGCGCACCGGCGAATCCGGCCCGCTCGTCATGCGCGAGGGCGTGGCGTTCGTGCGCTGGAGCGCCACCCAGCCCGAGGCCCTTGCAGAGCTCTCGGGATATCTCATGGACCGGGCCGAGCTGCTCGCGCACCCGCCGAGCGGCGCCGGGTAGCGGTTTCGTTGCAGCTTCGTGTCCGAAGATGACAGCAGAGATGCGGCTACCTCGTCGTAGCCTCTTGTGAGCGTATGTCGATTAACGTGGCAGCAACGCCGACAGGGGGAAAGACAGCATGACCGAGAACGTGACCGGTGCCGAGAACGCGGCCGTGGGCGCAACCGCCCGGACTGCGACGCTCGACGCCTCGGCCACCGCCGGCTCCCAGCCGACCTGGATCTCGGTCGAGCACCCGCCGCGCAAGAAGCACCTCGGCCTCTGGTTCGGCATCCCCGGCGGGTTCGTCGCCGCGGCCGCCGTGGCCGCCTCCCTCCTCCTCATCGCCCCCGGCGTGACCGTCGCCGGCGCCTCGGTCGGCCTCACCACCCCGGGCGGCGCTCGCCAGGCCATCGAAGACCGCCTCGCCGACCTCACGATCCACATCGGCGATGCGACGCTCACCGCCGCTCAGCTCGGCGCGACCGTCGACGCGACGTCGCTCGCCGCCGATGCGCACAGCGAGCACCCCCTGTGGAACGTCACGGCGTGGAATCCGCAGCCCTCCGCCGGCAAGGTCACGATCGACCCGGCCGTGGCCCTTCCGGCGCTGAGGCAGGCGGCGCCGCAGCTCTTCTCCGATGCGACCGACGCCGGCGTCGTGTTCGACACCAAGTCCGGGAAGTTCACCGCCACCGCGGCCGAGCCCGGCCGCGGCGTCGACGTCGCGGCGCTCGCGACCAGCCTGACCGACGCACTCGGCTCCCCCACAGGCACCGCCCTCGGGCTCGGCGCAGCACCCGCCACGGCGTCCTCGGTGACGCTGCACCCGAAGCAGACCGAGGTCGACGCCGCCGCCACGACCGCGAAGGCCCAGGCGTTCGCCGACAAGCTCAACGCCCAGGCCGACTCGGCCGGGTTCTATCTGCAGGGCACGCGTGCCGCAGCGGTGTCGCTCGCCACCGTCGCCTCGTGGATGGAGATCAAGGCCGACCCGACGACGGGCGAGTTCTCGGTCACGCCGAAGCAGGCGGCCATCAACGCGGCCGTGGCCGACCTGCCCGCAAAGGTCAACAAGTCGGCGCAGAACGCCACGGTCGTCACCAACTCGGCCGGCAAGACGCTGCGCGTCGTCCAGCAGGGCCACGACGGCTTTGGCATCAGCTCGACCGACGGCGTCGCCGCGCAGATCGCAACAGACCTCACGAACTCGAACCTCAAGTTCTCGCTCCAGGGCGAGGTGCAGAAGTACACGACGACCACCGTCTTCCGCCGCCTCGAGGTCGACAAGAGCGCCGGCATGACCTACCTGTACGAGGGCCCGAAGGCCGGGCAGGAGAAGCTGATCGCGACCTACCCGATCGCGATCGGAAAGCCCGGTCACGACACCCGCGACGGCCACTACACCGTCTACACCCAGCTGCCCACGCAGGACATGGGCAACTGCGACGGGAAGCACCCGCAGTTCGACTACTGCACGAAGAACGTGCCGTGGATCTCGTACTTCGACGGAGACCAGGGCTTCCACGGCACCTACTGGCACAACAACTTCGGCCCCGGCGCGCGCATGAGCCACGGCTGCGTGAACATGCGCATCGCCGACGCCCTGACCGTCTACAAGTTCGCGCAGGTCGGCACCGAGGTGTGGGTGCACGAGTAGGCCGACGGCGCCGGAGCGGCTCACTGCCCGGGCGGCCCACTGTCCGGGCCACCGGCGCCACCCGACCCGCCAGACGGGCCGAAGCCGCCGCTCGTGCTGCCGCCGAGGCGGCTGCTGCTCGAGCTCGAGGTGCTGTCGCTGCTCGTCGTGGAGGACAGATCGGCCAACTCGACCTGATCGCCTGCGGCGAGCCCCGAGGTGATCTGGGTGCGGTCGGACCCGACTGCGCCGACCTCGACACTCGTGGTGACGAGCTTGCCGTTCTTCACGACGTAGACGGTGTACTTATCACCCGAGGCGACGTGCACCGCCGAGCTCGGAACGCTCAGCACGTCCTTCGCGGTCGTGATGCTGACGTCGAGGTTCGCCGAGGCACCGTTGAGCAGCGCAGCATCCGTGTCGTCGAGCTTGATCTTCACGTCGTAGCTCGGCGTGCTTGAGTCACTCGCAGTGTTGAGGACACCGATCGAGCTGACGGCGCCCGTGAGCTTTGCGCTCACACCTGAGACGGTGGCGGATGCCTGCTGCCCCACTTTCAGCGCCCCGATGCCCGTCACCCCGACGCTCGTGTCGACGACCCAGCCGTTGTCGCCGACGACCGTGATCGTCTCAGTGCTGGAGCTCGCGGTGACGCTCTCGCCCGCGCTCAGTGACACGGATGCGACCGTTCCGCCGATCGGCGTCGTGAGCGTGGCCATGGTGAGGTTCTCCTGCGCGACGGCGAGCTGCGCCTTCGCGCTGGTGACCGCGGCCTCGTCGGCGACGATCTGCTCGGCGGATGCCGCGGTCGAGGCCTGGCCGGTGCCGGTGGCTGCGCCAGAGCCCGAGCCCGTCGTCGAGCTTCCCGAGCCGGCGGAGCCGGAACCCGACGCTGCCCCCGAGTCAGAGCCGCCGGTCGTCGGCGCCTGGCTGCTGCCGGAACCTGCGCTGCCGGAGCTGCTCGAGCCGCCGGAGCCGGCGCTGCCGCTCGACGGCTCCGCCGCGGAGCTCGCGGCGTCCTGCAGCGCCGTCACGGCGGTGGTGAGCGCCGTCTCGTCGGAGGTGAGCTGCGAGCCGAGGCCCTTCAGGTTCGTGAGCGTCGTGCCGAGGTCGGAGATTCCGGTGGCGACGTCGGTGCCGGCCGACAACCCGTCGGCCGGCGTTCCGCCGCCCGTGAGCGCGGTCGCAACCGCCGCCTGGCAGCTCGCGAGGTCGTTCTGCGCCTGTGTGAGGTCGTCGGCGGAGTCGGCCGTGTCTTCGGCGAAGGCGGCGCACGCACTGGTCGAGGCATCCGTGTCGAGCAGCGCGTTCAGCGTCGTCTGGACGGCACTGATCTCGGTCTGCGTGTTGGTGACGGCACCCGTCAGCTCGTCGTAGTCCGCGATCAGCGCCTTCTGCGCCGCCTGGACCGCCGCGATCTGCGTGGCGAGCGACGTCGAGCTCGACGAGGTGCTCGCCGCGGTCGTCACAGAGGCGGTCGTGACGATCTTCTCGGCGCTCGACGCGGACGATTCTGACGAGGCGGTCGCCGCGGCCGAGTTGCTCGACGAAGACGAGGTGCTCGACGAAGACGAGGTGCTCGACGTCGAGGTCTGCGAGTCCTCGTCGGATTCCAGCGTCTGCTCCGCCGTGGTGACCGCCTGCTCGGCGCTCGTGATCGCGTCCTCGAGCGAGTCCGTGTCGAGCGTCGCGAGGGTCGCGCCCGCTTTCACGGTCTGGCCGACCTTCACCTTCACCGCCGAGACGGTGCCTGCGACCTGGAAGGACTGCTCGGTCTCGGACGCCGAGGCGACGGTGCCGCTCAGTGTCGAGGTCTGCACGACATCGGCCTTCGCGGCCGTCGCCGTGCGGTAGCCGGGGCCGCTGCCGGCGAGTTGCGCATAGGCGGTTCCGCCCGCGGCCACAGCGAGCACGACGCCGACGGCCGTGCCGATGACGATGCGCTTGCGGCGCCGAGCGCGACGCCGGCGAAGTTCCCGGGACTCAGCCATTCGTGCTGCCTCCGTCCGAGCTGTCGTTGCCGCTGCCACCGGGGCCGCCCTGGCCGCCAGGGCCACCGGCACCGCCGAAGCCCGAGGCGCAACTGCCGTCCGAGTCCGGCGCGCTCACGGTGATCGACGTCGCGCTGACCGTGCCCGAGTCGTCCGCCTTGCCCTGCACGGCAGCGCACTGGCCGACGACGAGCGCGGAGCTCGAGGTGGTCTGCTGCTTGGTGTAGGTGGTGGACGAGGTGACGGTGACCTTCTTGGTCGAGGTCTTCTTCGTCTGCGGGTTCGTCACCCTGACGGTGATCGTGTCGCCGCTGACCGCGGTGACCTCGCCGCTGGTCGGTGCCGTGAAGTTCCCGGATGGGCCCGAGCCCTTCGCCGCTGAGGGCATGCCGCTCGGCATATCGCTCGGGCGGGACGCGGAGCCCGAGCCGCCACCGCTCGGTGCACCGCCGCCGCCGAACCCAGTGGTGCAGCTGCCGTCGACCGCGGCGGTGATGCTGACCGAGGTGATGCCCGCTGCCGAGCTCGACGATGAAGAACTCGAACTCGACGTGCTGGGCATCGACGAGGCCGTGATGCACGAGCCGACCGTGACGTCGGAGAGCGAGGCGGTAGCGTTCGTGAGGATGCTGGTGCTCGAGCTGTAGCTCACCGCCGTCTGCGAGGAGCTGTCCTGCACCTGGAGTGTCGTTCCGTCGATCGCGGCTATCTCGCCCGAGACACCCCCGCGCTGCCCGCCGGACCCTCCCTGCTGGGCGGTGGAGCCGGAGTCGGACTTCGACGAGGTTCCGGAGGAGGTCGAGTTGGAGCTGCAGCCCGCGAGCGTCAGCACGGCAGCCGCGGCGAGCGCGGCGCCGATGGCAAAGGGGGTTTTCCGGGTCATGTTCTTCTCCTTGATTCCGTACGTGTTCGACTTATTCGGTGCGCAGCGCGTCGATCGGGGCGAGCCGGGCGGCGCGGGTGGCGGGGTAGACGCCGAAGACCAGGCCGATGCCGATCGCGACGACGAGAGAGAGTCCGACCGCGGCGCCGCTGATGACGATCGTCGAGCCGATGGCGGCGGGCAGGGTGAGAGCGGCGAGGACGCCGAGGCCGGCCCCGACGATGCCGCCGGTGAGTCCGAGGATGGCGGCCTCGACGAGGAACTGGTTCCTGATCGCCCCGGGCGGCGCGCCGAGCGCCTTCCGCAGGCCG
>NZ_BAABBX010000002.1:0-188864 GCF_039538245.1 Gryllotalpicola kribbensis | reverse complement strand
CCCAGCAGAGAAACTCGACGAATACATCAAGTCCGGTGTTGCACTCACCACCTGAAACCGCCGCGCCAAAGGCCCGTTTCGGCACTCCTCGGTGGCGCCGGGAAGACGGATCGAGCGCACGACTTGCCCCTCACAGACGAGGTCGGCGCGCGATTCTCCCCAGAACGGCCCTTGGCCACGAACGAGCACCGCGACGCGTCGGCAGACTCGCGGCCATGCGCCACCCCGAGCCCCTGCCCACGCATCTTGAAGCTGCGCCGTTCACCGTCGCCCAGGCCGACGAGTCGGGCGTCTCACGCGACCGGCTCAGGGCGCGTGACCTCGCGAACCCCTTCCGCGGCGTGCGGGTGCCGCGAGCCCTCCTCGAGAACGCCGACCCGGACGCACAGTTCGCGATTCTCTGCGACGCCTACCAGGCGCGGATGCCTCGCGGATGGTTCTTCAGCGGGCCGACAGCCGCCCGCATCCTCGGCGTGCCCCTGCCCGGCCGCCTCGAGCAGCTCGTGGTCCATGTCACCGCGCCGACGGCTTTCGCTCCTCGCGGAAGGTTCGTCGTCGGGCACACCGCGCAGAACGCCGAGACGACACTGCTCTTCGACCGCCCGGTGCGCGTCGCGGCCGAGCTGTGGTGCGAGCTGGCGCGGTTCCTCACCGTCGACGAGCTCATTGCCGCGGGCGACCGGATGCTGTCGGACAAGCCGGTGATGCTCACGACGCGCCGCCATCTCGAGCGGGCGCTCGCCGCGCACGGCGCGGGGCGCGGGGTTCGCACGCTGCGCGAGGCGCTTCCGCAGCTCAGAGAGAACGTGTGGTCGCCGCGCGAGACCTGGGCGCGGCTCGTGATCGTGCGGGCGGGGCTGCCGGAGCCGGCGCGCAACGAGCGGATCCACGGGCCCGATGGGAAGCTCATCGCGATCGGCGACCTCGTCTATCGCCGGTGGAAAGTGCTGGTCGAGTACGAGGGCGAGCGATGGCACCGGCACCGCTGGTCGGGCATCGACGTCGACCGCTACAACCGGCTCGTGCTCGCCGGCTGGACGGTGATCCGCGTGCGCAGGCACCACACCGCCGCCGATGTCGAGCGGATGACCCGCGAGGCGCTTCTCCTGAAGGGTTGGCGCCCCTGAGGCCGCCACCGGAAAGTGCGCAGAGGGGTGAATGCCGTCGCTGAGTCCCGTTTCGGAACGTTTCGGCACGGTTCCGGGGCATCCGTCGCCGCCCGGTAAACTGGCGCGCAATCCCCACCGAGCACCGAGGACACCTGTGGTCACCAACCCCCTGGCGCCGAGCTGGCTGACCGTTCCTGACGACGCGAACGAGCTGCCCGCCGCGATCTGGCCGGCAAGCGCCCGCCGCGAGGGCGACGGGGTCGTCAGCGTCGGGGGAGTGCCGGTCACGCAGCTCAAGGCGCGGTTCGGCTCGCCCCTCTACGTCATCGACGAGGCGGATGCCCGCGCCAGAGCCGCCCGCATCCACGACGCCTTCGCCGCCGCGGCCGCCGCCGTGGGCACGACCGTCACGGTCTACTACGCCGGCAAGGCGTTCCTGTCGACCGAGGTCGCGCGGTGGGTCACCGAGGCGGGGCTGAACCTCGACACCTGCAGCGGTGGCGAGCTCGCGGTCGCCCTCGCGGCCGGCGTCGACCCGGCCCGGCTCGGGCTGCACGGCAACAACAAGTCCCTCGCAGAGATCGACCGCGCCGTCGAGGTCGGCCTCGGCACGATCGTGCTCGACTCCGAGCAGGAGATCGAGCGCGTCGCCGCAGCCGCCGAGCGCCACGGCCGCCGCCAGCGGGTGCGACTGCGCGTGAAGTCGGGCGTGCACGCCGAGACCCACGCCTACCTCGCGACCGCCCATGAGGACCAGAAGTTCGGCGTCTCGCTCGGCGAGGTCGAGGGCCTGGTCGCAGACATCCGCTCGCATGCCTCGCTCGAGTTCGTCGGGCTGCACTGCCACAACGGCACCCAGGTCTTCGGCTCGGCCGGCATCGCCGAATCGGCGCGGCGCCTGCTCGAGGTGCACGCGCGGCTGCTCGCGGGCGGCCCGGTGCCCGAGCTGAACCTCGGCGGCGGCTTCGGCATCGCCTACAACACGGGCGACGACGCGACCGACGCGTGGGAGCTCGCGAAGCCCATCGTCGAGTCGGTCGCCGCGCACTGCGCCGCGCTCGACATCCCCGTGCCTCACCTCGCCTTCGAGCCCGGCCGCGCCATCATCGGCACCCCGGGCGTCACGCTCTACGAGCTCGGCACCACGAAGCCCGTCGAGGTCGACGCCGAGACCGGCGGCACCGCGACCCGCCTGTACGCGAGCGTCGACGGGGGCATGAGCGACAACGCGCGCTACGCGCTCTACCAGGCGCAGTTCAGCGTGCGGCTCGCGTCGAGGCGATCGGATGCCCCGCCCGCGCTCGTGCGCATCGCGGGCAAGCACTGCGAGTCCGGTGACATCGTGGTCGACGCCGACTACCTGCCCGGCGACGTGCGCCCCGGCGACCTGCTGGTCGTGCCGGCCACCGGCGCGTACTGCTTCTCTCTGTCGAGCCGCTACAACTACCTTCCCCGGCCGGCCGTCGTCGCCGTGCGCGACGGCGAGGCCCGCGTGATCGTGCGCAGCGAGACCGAGGAAGACCTTCTCTCTCACGACGCAGGGGTAGTCCTTTGATCGAATACCGCACCCTCAGGATCGCCCTGCTCGGCGGCGGCACGGTCGGCTCGCAGGTCGCCCGACTGCTGCTCGAGAACGGCGATGAGCTGTCGAGCCGCGTCGGCGCGCGCATCGAGCTCGCCGGCATCGCCGTGCGCGACCTCGACAAGCCCCGCGACGCGAGCCTGCCGCGCGAGCTGTTCACGACCGATGCCGAGCAGCTGATCCTCGGCGCCGACATCGTCGTCGAGCTGATGGGCGGCATCTCACCGGCGCGCGAGCTGATTCTGAAAGCGCTGAACTCGGGCGCCGACGTGGTGACCGGCAACAAGCAGTTGCTCGCCACCCACGGCACCGAGCTGTTCGACTTGGCGGGCCAGGTCGGCGCGCAGCTCTACTACGAGGCGGCCGTCGGCGGCGCGATCCCCATCATCCGGCCGCTGCGCGACAGCCTCGCGGGCGATCGGGTCACCCGCATCCTCGGCATCGTCAACGGCACGACGAACTACGTCCTCGACCGCATGGATGTCGACGGCGACGAGCTGGGCGAGGCGCTCGCCGTGGCGACCGAGCTCGGCTACGCAGAGGCCGACCCGACCGCCGACATCGGCGGCTACGACGCCGCGGCGAAGGCCGCGCTGCTCGCGAGCCTCGCGTTCCACACCGACGTGCCGCTCGAAGCCGTGTACCGCGAGGGCATCGAAGACATCACGAAAGAGCAGGTCGATCTGGCCCGCGACATGGGCTACGCCGTGAAGCTGCTCGCCATCTGCGAGCGCATCGCCGTGCCCGAAACGGGCGAGGCCGCGGTGTCGGCACGCGTCTACCCTGCGCTCGTGCCGCGCAGGCATCCGCTCGCCGCTGTTCACGGCGCGCACAACGCGGTCTTCGTGCAGGCGGAAGCCGCGGGCGACCTCATGTTCTACGGCGCCGGAGCGGGCGGCATCCAGACCGCCTCGGCCGTGCTCGGCGACGTCGTGTCGGCCGCGCGCCGCCACGTCGCGGGCGGGCCGGGCGTCGCGGAATCGACGCACGCCGAGCTGCCCGTGCTGCCCGTCTCGGCGGCCGTCACGCGCTACCACGTGACGCTGCACGTCGCCGACCAGCCCGGCGTGCTCGCCGAGATCGCCCGCCTGTTCGCCGAGAACGGCGCGTCGATCGAGACCGTCGTGCAGTCGTCGGCGGCCCCAGGCACAGCGGGCGGCGAGACCCCGACGGCTACCCTGGTCATCGGAACCCATGCAGCCCTCGAGGCGTCGCTCGCGGCGACCGTCGAGGCGCTGCGCGCCAGCGCGGCGGTCACCTCGATCGCCCACGTGCTGCGGATCGAAGGAGCGTAAAGCAAGTGGCCCACCAGTGGCAGGGAGTCCTGCACGAGTACCGCGACCGCCTCGATGTGACGGATGCCACGCCGATCGTCACCCTGGGGGAGGGCGGCACCCCGCTCATCGAGGCCCCCTCGCTCTCGCGCCGCACGGCCGCCCGCGTGTACATCAAGTACGAGGGCATGAACCCGACGGGCTCCTTCAAGGACCGCGGCATGACGATGGCGATCTCGAAGGCCGTCGAGGCCGGGGCCAAGGCCGTCATCTGCGCCTCCACGGGCAACACCTCGGCGTCGGCCGCCGCCTACGCCGCGCACGCCGGCATCAAGGCCGTCGTGCTGATCCCCGAGGGGAAGATCGCGCTCGGCAAGCTGAGCCAGGCGATCGTGCACAACGCCGAGATCGTGCAGCTCACGGGCAACTTCGACGACTGCCTGGATGTCGCGCGTGAGCTCGCCGCGGAATACCCGGTGCACCTCGTCAACTCCGTCAACAACGATCGCATCGAGGGGCAGAAGACCGCCGCGTTCGAGATCGTCGAGCGCCTCGGCGACGCCCCCGACTTCCACTTCATCCCCGTCGGCAACGCCGGCAACTACACCGCCTACACTCGCGGCTTCGTCGAGGAGCTCGAGCGCGGCGCCGCCACCAAGCTGCCGCGCATGTTCGGCTTCCAGGCGGCGGGCTCGGCGCCCATCGTGCTCGGCCACCCCGTGAAGGACCCCGACACGATCGCCTCGGCGATCCGCATCGGCAACCCCGCCTCGTGGAGCCTCGCGCTCGAGGCCCGCGACAGGACGCAGGGCTACTTCGGGGCGATCGACGACGAGACGATCCTCGCCGCGCAGAAGCTGCTCGCGGCCGAGGTCGGCGTGTTCGTCGAGCCGGCGAGCGCCATCGGCGTGGCCGGGCTGCTCGAGCGGCACGCCGCCGGGGCGATCCCCGAGGGCTCGGTCGTGACGATCACCGTCACGGGCCACGGCCTCAAGGACCCGCAGTGGGCGCTGCGCCAGGCCGACGGCTCTGAGGTGCAGCCGACCGTCGTCGAGGTGTCGGCGAGTGCGGTCGCCGGCGCGATCGGGCTGGAGAAGGCATCCGTCGGGGCACCTGCATGATGTCGGCGGGCCCGGATTCCGGTCCGATGCCCGGGCCGGCGGCTGTAGCCGCCGGCGGTTCCTCGGCGATTCCCGTGGGGCGCAGCGTGCACGTGCGCGTGCCCGCGACGACCGCCAACCTCGGGCCCGGCTTCGACACCCTCGGGCTGGCGCTCTCGCTCTACGACGAGCTCGAGGTGACGGTCTCGGCTGTGCCCGGTGTGCGCGTCGAGGTGCACGGCGTGGGCTCCGACGGCTCGGTGCCCACGGATGCCACGAACCTGGTCGCCTCCGTCATCCTCGACGTCCTCGGCCGAAAGGGGGCGCTGGTTCCGGGGCTCGACATCGTCGCGCGCAACGCGATTCCGCACGGGCGGGGGCTCGGTTCATCGGGTGCCGCGATCGTCGGCGGCATCATGGCGGCGAAGGGCCTGCTCGCCGGGCTCGTCGAGTTCGATTCCTCCGAGCTGCTCGCGATCGCGACCGAGCTCGAGGGGCATCCCGACAATGTCGCGCCCGCCTTGTTCGGCGGCCTCACGATCGCCTGGGTCGAGCCGGGCGGCCCGCAGCACAAGAAGCTCAACGTGCACCGGGGCGTCTCGCCGGTGGTGTTCGTGCCGGCGCACACCGTGCCGACCAAGCTCGCGCGCTCGCTGCAGCCGGCGCAGGTGCCGCACGAGGACGCGGTGTTCAACGTGTCCCGCTCGGCGCTGCTGATCGCGGCGCTGATCCAGAGCCCCGAGCTGCTGCTGTCGGCCACCGAGGACAAGCTGCACCAGAACTACCGTGCCGCGGCCATGCCCGATACGAGCGCGCTGGTCGGTCTGCTGCGGGCCGCCGGGTTCCCTGCCGTCGTCTCGGGCGCCGGGCCGAGCGTGCTGGTGCTCTGCGAGCGGCCGGCCGACCGCCTGCGGGCCGCCGAGCTCGTCGCCGCGCAGTCGCCGGTGGAGTGGCAGCCCCTGATGCTGGCGGTCGACTTCAAGGGCGCGACGGTCGCGTAGCGGGGCGCGCGCCTCACCGGCGGCCGTGCGGCCCTTTTGCGTCCCGCGCCGACAGTTGCGCCGACTGTCGGGGCCGCAGCTGTCGGCGGCGGACGCAAACCCCGGCGCGCATCGCCTCGCCGCCTCGGAGTGGCCGGCACCGCCACCCGCTCTGGGGCGCAAGGCGGCCCGCCCGCGAGTGTTAGTATGAGGGGCATCACCCACCGAAGTCCCGGTTCGCCGCGGACTCGGAATCTGCGGGTGAATCAGAAGCACGTACGCCTCGCAACCGGTTTGATCCAACCCGAGTACCAACCTGCGGCGGAACGGTCCGCCGCGCACCATTGATGTTGCGAGCGCACTCCCGATGTGGCCCTCATGCGCCCTTCGGAGATAGGAATCCCTGAGAAGTGACTGATCTGATCAGCGTCGAAACCGCTGACCTCAACTCGCTGCGCGTCCCGCAGCTCCAGGCTCTCGCCACCCAGCTCGGCATCGCCGGCGGGGCCAAGCTCCGCAAGGGCGAGCTCATCGCGGCCATCGAGGCTGCGCGCGGCGCCGCCTCAGATGACGTTGTCGAGGCCATCGAGACAGATGCCTCGACCAATGCTCCCGTCGTCCCCGCCGAGGCGCCCGCCGCCGAGGCCGCTGACCAGGCCTCCCCTCAGGCTGCGCCTGAGTCGACCAGCGCGGCGGCTTCGCCTGAGGCGCCGGCGGTCACGCCGGCCGAGGCACCCGCCGACACCGAGCTTCCCCTCGACCTGCCGGCCGCCGACTCGCCCGTCTCGGCCGAGGCAGCCGCAGCCGAGGCGCCCGCCGAGCAGCCGACGGGCGGCCGCAACCGCCGCTCGCGCCGTGCCTCCACCGGCGGCACCGTCACGGCGGCATCCGGGCACGTGAACGCCGGCCAGACCGGCGTCGAGTCCCTCATGTCCGCCCTCGACGCGGTGGCCGAGCAGCGCCAGGCTGCGCAGCAGGGTGAGCGCAGCGATGGCGAGGCATCCGGCGAGTCCAACGACGACAGCGGCCAGCAGACCGGCGAGGGCGAGGGCGGCCGCAGCCGTCGCAACCGCCGCAACCGCAACCGCAACCGCGCCGACCGCGAGAACAACGGCCAGGGCAACAACGGCCAGGGCAACAACGGCCAGCAGGGCCAGGGCGGCGAGCAGCCCGCCAAGGAGGGCGACAAGCCCGAGCAGGGCGGTCAGGGCCAGAGCGGCCAGAGCGGCAACGGCCAGAACAAGCAGGACGGTGAGCAGGGCGAGGGCGGCCGTCGCAGCCGCTACCGCGACCGCAAGCGCCGCGGCGGCGGGGCCGGCGACGACGCCGAGATCGAGCTGACCGAAGACGACGTGCTGATCCCGGTCGCGGGCATCCTCGACGTCCTCGACAACTACGCCTTCGTGCGCACCACGGGCTACCTCGCCGGCGCGAGCGACGTGTACGTCTCGCTCGGTCAGGTCAAGAAGTACGGCCTGCGCAAGGGCGACGCGGTCGTCGGCGCGATCCGCCAGCCGCGCGAGAACGACAACGGCAACTCGCGGCAGAAGTACAACGCGCTCGTGCGCGTCGACTCGATCAACGGCCAGACGGTCGAAGAGGCCCAGACCCGCGTCGAGTTCGGCAAGCTCACGCCGCTCTACCCGCAGGAGCGCCTGCGCCTCGAGACGGTTCCCGAGAAGCTGACCCAGCGCATCATCGACCTGGTCGCCCCGATCGGGAAGGGCCAGCGCGGCCTCATCGTCGCGCCGCCCAAGGCCGGCAAGACGATCGTGCTGCAGCAGATCGCGAACGCGATCACGACGAACAACCCCGAGGTCCACCTCATGGTCGTGCTCGTCGACGAGCGTCCCGAAGAGGTCACCGACATGCAGCGCACGGTGAAGGGCGAGGTCATCGCCTCGACCTTCGACCGCCCCGCCGAGGACCACACCACGGTCGCAGAGCTCGCCATCGAGCGCGCGAAGCGCCTGGTCGAGCTGGGCCACGACGTCGTCGTGCTGCTCGACTCGATCACACGCCTCGGCCGTGCCTACAACGTCTCGGCGCCGGCATCCGGTCGCATCCTCTCGGGCGGCGTCGACGCCTCGGCTCTCTACCCGCCCAAGCGCTTCTTCGGTGCCGCGCGCAACATCGAGCACGGCGGCTCGCTCACGATCCTCGCGACCGCCCTCGTCGAGACCGGCTCCAAGATGGACGAGGTCATCTTCGAGGAGTTCAAGGGCACCGGCAACAGCGAGCTGCGCCTCTCGCGCCAGCTCGCCGACAAGCGCATCTTCCCGGCCGTCGACGTCAACGCGTCGTCCACCCGCCGCGAAGAGATGCTGCTCTCGCCCGACGAGGTCAAGATCACCTGGAAGCTGCGTCGCGCCCTCGCGGGCCTCGACCAGCAGCAGGCGCTCGAGGTCGTGCTCGGCAAGCTGAAGGAGACCTCGTCGAACGTGGAGTTCCTCGTGCAGATGCAGAAGTCGATCCCGACTTCGGGCAGTGGCGGGCACTCGCACGGCAACGAGAACAACCACCGCTGATGTTCGAGTCCGTCTCAGGGCTACTCGACGAGTTCGGCGATCTCGAGCAGCAGCTCGCCGACCCCGCCCTGCATGCCGACGCGGCGCGTGCGAAGAAGGTCAACCGCCGCTACGCCGAGCTATCGCAGATCAAGAAGGCCTACGAGGACTGGCAGCAGGCGGGCGACGATCTGGATGCCGCACGGGAGCTCGCCCGTGAGGACGAGGCCTTCGCCGAGGAGATCCCCGGGCTTGAAGAGAAGCAGACCGCCGCGCAAGAGAAGCTCCGGCGTCTGCTGATCCCGCGCGACCCCGACGACGGCCGCGACGTGATCCTCGAGATCAAGGGCGGCGCCGGTGGGGAAGAGGCGGCGCTGTTCGCGGCCGATCTGCTGCGCATGTACGTGCACTATGCCGACTCGAAGGGCTGGAAGTCCGAGATCCTCGAGGCCGATCAGACCGACCTCGGCGGCTACACGAACGTGCAGGTCGCGATCAAGTCGAACGCCACCGACCCGGCCGAGGGCGTCTGGGCGCACCTCAAGTACGAGGGCGGGGTGCACCGCGTGCAGCGCGTGCCAGCGACCGAGTCGCAGGGGCGCATCCAGACCTCGACGGCCGGCGTTCTCGTCTTCCCCGAGGTCGACGAGCCCGAAGAGATCGAGATCGCGGCGAACGACATCCGCGTCGACGTGTTCCGCTCGTCGGGCCCCGGCGGCCAGTCGGTGAACACGACCGACTCGGCGGTGCGCATCACGCACCTTCCGACGGGCATCGTCGTCTCGATGCAGAACGAGAAGTCGCAGATCCAGAACCGCGAGGCCGCCATGCGCGTGCTGCGCGCGCGCCTGCTCGCGAAGCAGCAGGAGGAGCTGGATGCCGCGGCATCCGACGCCCGCAAATCGCAGGTGCGCTCCATGGATCGCTCCGAGCGGATCCGCACCTACAACTTCCCCGAGAACCGCATCGCCGACCACCGCACCGGTTTCAAGGCCTACAACCTCGACCAGGTGCTGAACGGCGCGCTCGACCCGGTCATCGACTCGGCGATCCAGGCCGACGAAGAGGCGCGGCTCGCGGCGATCGGCGACTCGGCCGACGCATAGCGCGCAGGGTCTCGGCCCGATTCACCCGCGACGTCCACAGGTGGCGCAGCCGGCCACGACGCCCTGACGGGGCGGATGGCCTTAGCCCCGCGTCGCGTCCCCCTCGGCGCTCCGCAGCGAGTCGACCATGCCGCGCAGCAGGCGGAACGCCTCGGCCTGCTCCTGCTGCGACATGCCGCCCAGCATCCTCACCTCGACGGAGCGGACGGCCGCGCTCGCCTTCTCGAGGCTGCGCCGGCCGCGTGGCGTGAGCTGTGCGGGCAGCGCCTTCCCGACGCGCGCCTCGGCGGGGCGGGTGACGAAGCCGTCGCGCTCGAGCGCCTGCAGCAGCACGTTCATGGACTGCCGGGTCACGAAGGTTCCCCTCGCGAGCTCGGAGTTGGACAGGCCCGGTCGCTGCGCCAGCAGCTCGAGGCACGAGTAGTGCGTCACGGTCATGCCGAGCGGGCGCAGCACGGCCTCCATCGCCGTGCGCAGCGCGCTCGACGCCTCTTTCAGCAGGTAGCCGAGTGACGTCTCGAGGTCGACGCCTGTGCCGTCTTGACTCATGTCAGCATTCTGACATATGGTTGCCCATGTCAGACAACTGACATGACAGGAAGAAGCATCTCATGCCCGCAACCGGCCCCGACTTCATCTCGCTCCAGGTCCGCGATCTCGCCGCCTCGCAGGCGTTCTACGAGCAGTACCTCGGCCTCGTCCGATCGCCCGCGGGGCCGCCGCACGCGGTGGTCTTCGCAACGTCGCCCATCGCCTTCGCGCTGCGCGATCTGGTGCCGGGCACCGACCTCGATTCCGTGGCGCAGCCCGGCATCGGCACGGCGCTCTGGCTGCACGCCACCGAGGTGCAGGCGATCCACGACGCGCTCGTCGCCGACGGCCACACCATCGTCTTGGGGCCCATCGACGGCCCGTTCGGCCGCACCTTCACCTTCGCCGACCCCGATGGCTACCACGTCACCCTGCACGACAAGGCATAGCCTGCGCCACGCGAGACGACCCCCGATGCGCGAATGCCGAGGCAGAGCAGCATCGGGGGTCGTCTCGCGAGCGCCAGCCCCGGCTACCCGCGGGTGAAGCGCAGGGTGCGGACCTCGAAGGGGGTCAGCGTCACCTCGACCGACGAGCCGCCGCGTGCGGCATCCGCCAGCTCGTCCTCGATCAGCGAGACCACGCGCCCCGCACCGAACGGCTCGGCCACGCGAACGACGCCGCGGGCGCGCCGGCCCTGAGCCTCGTAGACGCGCACGATGAGGTCGCCCGAGCGGTCGTGCGCGAGCTTGATCGACGAGATCAGGATGCCCTCGCCGGAGACCTCCGCGAGGGGAGCCACGGCACCCGAGCCCGAGCCGGCCCGCCGCCGCGTCGCGGTGTTGAGCGCGATGCCCGCCTCGGTCGCCCCGAGCGCGTCGGTGCCGATGACCAGACCGTAGGCGTGCGTCTGCGGCCCCTGGTCGGTCTCTGGGTCGGGGAAGCGCGGCGCGCGCAGCAGCGACAGGCGCAGCGTCGTGGTCACCTCGGCGTCTTCCGCATCGCGCGTGACGTCGTAGCCGTAGGTCGAGTCGGTGACGAGCGCGACGCCGAATCCCGGCTCCTCGGCGAGCACGAAGCGGTGCATCGAGGTCTCGAACTTCGCCGCCTCCCAGCTGGTGTTCGTGTGGGTGACGCGCTTGTAGTAGCCGTACTGCGTCTCGGCGGCGGTGTGCTCGGCGCGCACGTCGAGCGGGAACGCGACCTTCAAGAACTTCTCGGTCTCGTGCCAGTCGGTCGACTGGTCGATGCGCAGCACGCGCGAGCCGGGGCCGAGGGTGAGCACCTGGCGCACCGACGACGCCGAGAACGTGCGGTCGATCGTGACGTGCACGCCGTTCTCGTCCTCGGCGACCGAGAGCGCGGCGACCGCGCGCAGGTCTTCGACGCGGTTGCGGTAGTAGCGGTCGACGTCCCACGCGTCCCACATGTTCGGGAAGTCCTGGTGCAGCTGCAGCAGGTTCGCCTCGCCGCCCGGCGCGATCGCGTCGCGGCCCGTCGCGAGGTCGACGGCAGAGGTCACGAGACCCTCGGCGGAGACGACGATCTCGACCAGCTCGTTGCGCAGCACGATGCCGCGTTCGTCGCGCGCGACGGTGACGCGGGCCCTCACGGGGGCCGGGGATGCCGTCGACCGGCTCGACCCGGCGGCCTGCCCCGGCGCCGGGGCATCAGAGGCGGCACCCGCAGCCGCACCCGCGTCGACGGCCGGCGCCGCGCCGAGCGCCGGGGCGCCCCCGCGCGCGAACGGCGCCGCGTTGAACAGCAGCGTCTCGTCGCCCTCACCGGCCAGCGCGTCCAGCGCCCGGCCGATCACCGCCTCGGCGCCCGCGGCGATGCGCGCGTAGTTGGCGACCGCCTCGCGGTGCACCCAGGCGATCGAGGTGCCGGGCAGGATGTCGTGGAACTGGTGCAGGAGCAGCAGTTCCCACAGCTCGTCGAGTTCGTCGTGGGGGTACTCGAACCCCGCGCGCACCGCTGCGGTGGCCGCCCACAGCTCGGCCTCGATCAGCAGGTGCTCGCCGCGGCGGTTGCCCTGCTTGGTCTTGTGCTGGCTCGTGAGCGTGGCGCGGTGCAGCTCGAGGTAGAGCTCGCCGACCCACACGGGCGGGTTCGGCAGCTCGGCCTTGGCGCGCTCGAAGAAGGCATCCGGGTGCTCCCAGCGCACGCGGGCGCTGCCCTCGAGGTCGGCGGTGCGGCGCGCCTTGCCCGTCATCTCGCGGGTCGTGCCGCCGCCGCCGTCGCCCCAGCCGACGGGTGCGAGCGACGACGACGCGCGCCGCGACTCCTTGAACTGCCGCGTCGCGCGGGCGAGCTCTGAGCCCGAGAGCTGCGAGTTGTAGGTGTCCATCGGGGGGAAGTGGCTGAAGACGCGCGAGCCGTCGATGCCCTCCCAGTCGAAGGTGTGGTGCGGGAACCGGTTGACCTGGTTCCACGAGATCTTCTGCGTGAAGAACCACTCGAAGCCGGCCCGGCGCATCAGCTGGGGCAGTTGCGGCGAGTAGCCGAAGCTGTCGGGCAGCCACACCCCGCGCGAGGTCACTCCGAACTCGCTCCGGAAGAACGACTGGCCGTAGAGGAACTGGCGCGCGATCGCCTCACCCGTCGGCATGACCGTGTCGGACTCGACCCACATGCCGCCGAGCGGCAGGAAGCGCCCGGCCTCGACGGCGGCCTTGACGCGCGCATAGACCTCTGGCCGGTGCTGCTTGATCCACTTGTACTGCTGCGCGCTCGACATGCCGTAGCGGAACTCGGGCTCCTCGTCGATGAGCGTCGTCATCGACGACGTCGTGCGCGCGACCTTGCGGATCGTCTCGCGCAGCGGCCACAGCCACGCGGAGTCGATGTGCGCGTGGCCGATCGCCGCGATCTCATGGGCGGATGCCTCGGCGGGCCGCTCGAGCTCGGGGGCGAGCTTCGCCCGTGCGTCGGCCGCCGTGGCCGAGATGCGCTGCAGGTCGAGCACGTCGAGCGCGTCGTCGAGCGCCTGCAGGATCTTCATGCGCCGCGGCGAGGTCTCGGGCAGCTCGGCCTGCAGCTCGAGCAGCACCTCGACGTCGAGGGCGAGCTCGTGCACCTCTTCGTCGAAGACGGCGAGGTCCATGTGGCGCGTCGTGTACAGCGGCCGCGGCGATGAGGTCTGGATGTCGCCCTCCTGCGTCGGAAGGAAGGGGTGGTAGTCGAGCAGCACGGGGTTCGAGGCCGCTTCGATGAACATCTCGACGGGGTCGCCGCCGCGTGCGGCATCCGTCACCTTCACCCACTGATTGCGCGGGTTCAGCGACTTCAGCGGGGTGCCGTCCGGCAGGTAGACCAGGCCCTCGCACTGGAAGCCGGTCATGTTCACGTCGAAGCCGAGGTCGACGACGGCCTCGACGCGCTCGCCCGCCCACTCGGCCGGAATCGCGCCGGTCAGGCGGAACCACGTGGTGCCCCAGGCGGCGCCCCACGGGGTGCCGATCTGGTAGGGCGCGTAGTCGAGCGCGAGACCCTCGGCGGGGGCGATCGGCTCGCCGGGCAGCTCGTGCCATTCGACGGTGAGCGGGGTGCGGCGCGCGTGGATGGCGGGCTTGATGCGCTCGCTGAGCACCCGGGTCGCGCGGCCTACGGTCAAGGGGATGTCGTCGTGCATGACAGCTCTCTGTTTGTGATGGTGGCCCGCGACTCAGCGCGGCAGCTCGGCGCAGTCCGCGAGCACGCGGGTGATGCCGCGGGCGGCGAGGGATGCCTCGTCTGCGGCGCGGGAGGCGAGCAGGATCTGCGGCCCGCGCCCCTCGGCCTCCGCGGCACGCAGCCACGCCTCGAAGAATTCTCCGCCGGGGGCGCAGCTGGCGCGGTAGCCCTCCGCCGTGTCGTCGAGAAGGAGCGCGATGGGCGCAGGGGCGGCCGGGGGAGCGGTGCGCAGCTCGCGCACCAGCTCGGCGAAGCGCCGGCCGGTCGGCTTGATGCGCCGGTCGTTGTCGAAGAGACCGAGGTCGTACTCGAGCTCGGGGAAGTCGGCGAGCTCGCGTGAGACGTCGTGCGAGCACCACCACGTGATGCCCCACATGCGGGCGACGGATGCCGCGTGCCGCACGGTCGCCTCGAGGAACTCGGGCGCGTCGGCCACCGGCACCACATTGGTCGGCGCGCCGACCTCTTGCAGCCAGACGGGGCGCGCCGCGTCCTCGTTCCAGGCGGCGGCGAGCAGCGAGAGGTATTCCGCGTGACGCACCGAGCCGGGAGCGAGTGCGCCGTAGCGCTGCGCTGCGCCGTTGAACACCCACGAGTGCACCACGGTCGCATCGCCGTGCGCCGCCGCGTGCTCGGGCCCGAACGGCTGCGTGTCGTCGTACCAGCCGGCGTCGTACATCGAGTGCGTGACGAGCCCGGGCGCCGACTCGCGCGCCGCCGCCGTCAGCCGAGCGAGCCACGCGTGCGCGTCGCCGGCGCTCACCGGGTGCGGGTCGGGGTGGGGCGCGGCCGCGAACTGGTTCAGCTCGTTGCCGAGCGTCAGGCCGAGGACGTTCGGGCGGCTCGCGAGGAGTTCGGCGAGGGCGCGCACATAGTGCAGCTCGCCGTCGATCGCCTCGGGGTCCGTGAACATGTTGCGGCGGTGCCACGTGGCGAGCCACGCGGGCAGGAAGTCGAAGCTCGACAGGTGCCCCTGGATCGCGTCGACGTTGACGTCGAGGCCGAACTCGCCGGCGACGTCGATCAGCGCGCCGATGTCGTCGAGCGCGGCGCGGCGGATGAGGCCGCGGTTCGGCTGCACGACTCCCCACAGGGGGAACACCCGCACGTGGTCGACGCCGAGCGAGGCGATGCCGTCGAGGTCGCGGCGCGCGGCATCCGCATCGAATTCGAGCCAGGAATGGAACCAGCCGGCGCTGGGCGTGTAGTTGACACCGAATCTCATGCGTTAGCCCTTCACTCCGCCCTCTTCGACGCCCTTGAAGAAGAAGCGCTGCAAGACGGAGAACACGATCGCGATGGGGATGAAGGCGATCATCGTGCCGGCGGCGATCATGCGCTGGTCGTTGGCGAAGGTACCGGAGAGGTACTGCAGGCCGATCGTGAGGGTGAACTTCTCGGGCGTGGTCAGCACGATGAGCGGCCACAGGAAGTCGTCCCACGCGCCGATGAACGAGAAGATCGCGATCACGGCGATCGTGCCGCGGACCGCGGGGAGCGCGATGAACCACAGCCGCTGCCACGAGGTCGCGCCGTCCATCACGCCGGCCTGGTCGATCTCGTCGGGCACCTGGCGGAAGGCGTTGTACATGAGCAGCACGTTGAGGGCCGCGATCATGCCGGGCAGGGCGACGCCGAGCAGGCTGTCGGCGAGGCCGAGGCTGCGCACCGTCACGAACTGCGAGATGATCGTCGCCTCACCGGGCAGCACGAGGGTCGCGAGGAACAGGCCCAGCACGATGCGGCGCCCGCGCCACCTGAGGCGCGCGATGGCGAAACCGGCGAGCGTCGAGAAGATCACGTTGCCGCCGACGGCCAGTGCCGCCACGATCAGCGAGTTGCCGATGTAGCCGAACACCGGGATCGCTTGGATGACGTGCAGGTAGTTCGCGAGGGTCGGCTCGCTCGGGATGAACTGCGGATTCGTCGTGTAGATGTCTTCGTCGGGGCCCTTGAGCGAGGTCGAGAGCTCCCACAGGAACGGGCCGAGCGTGATGAACAGCACGAAGATCAGCAGCACGTAGCGCACGACCTTCTCGGTCATCGACGCCTCGCCGAAGGTGCGGTGCCGGCGGCGCTTCGCCGCGCGCGTGAGGGGCTGCTGGGCTGCGGCATCCGTCGTCGTTGTCGTCGTCATGATTGCTCCGCCCTGTTGTTGATGCGCGCGAGCACAAGCATCGGGATCAGCGTGATGAGGAACAGCAGGATGCTGAGCGCCGAGGCGTAGCCGAGGTTGCCGTAGAAGCCCCGCGCGTACTGCTGGATCAGCATGACGAGCGAGATGTCCTGGCCGCCGGGGCCGCCGTGACCGCCGGTGAGGATGTAGAGCTCGGAGAACACGCGCAGCGCCGAGACGCACACGAGGATCGCGATCAGCGTCATCGTGCCGCGCACGTTGGGGACCGTGACGCTCCAGAACCGCCGCACGGCGCCGGCGCCGTCCATCGCCGCCGCCTCGTGCAGGTCGCGGCCGATGTTCCCGAGGGCGGCGAGGTAGATGATCATGTAGTAGCCGAGGCCCTTCCACACCGTGAGGCTGATCGCGCTGAAGATCACGAGCCAGCGGTCGGTGAGGAACGGGATCGGGCCCTGGATGACGTGCAGCGCCTGTGCCACGTTGTTCACGAGGCCGCGGTCGTCGAGCAGCCAGGTCCAGATGAGGCCGACGACGACGGCCGAGGCGATGACCGGGGTGTAGAACGCCGTGCGGAAGAACGAGATGAACCGCAGCTTCTTCTCGACGAGCACGGCGATGAGCAGCGGCAGGATCGTCAGCAGCGGCAGGCAGACGAGCATGTAGATGCCGCTGTTGATCAGCGCGCCGAGCACCTGGTCGTCGTGGAAGATCTCGATGAAGTTCTGCAGGCCGACCCAGTGCTCGTTGTGGCCGAGCGGCTTGGCGTTCGTGAACGACATGCGGATCGTGTTGAGCGACGGCCAGACCGAGAAGGCCAGAAGCCAGATCAGTGCCGGCGCGACCATGATCCACGGCGAGAACCAGCGGTTCGCCCTCATCGCGCCCTCCTTACGTGTTGTGGCGTGTGTTGCATTCGAGGTGTTGCGGTGCGCGTGTGCTGCGCGGGCGGCGATGAGTGGATGCCGCGGGCGGCGCCGATGCGCGCCGCCCGCGGTCTTCCCCCACCCCTGGGTCTACTGCTGCTGCTCGAGCAGCTGGTTCATCTTGTCTTCGGCCTTCGACAGCGCCTCGTGCGACGAGATCTGGCCCTTGATGGCCAGCGCGAGCTGCTGGTTGAAGTAGTCGCTCATGGCGCTGTTGACCACATAGGGCTGCAGCACCTTCGACTTCTTGAGCTCGGCATAGCCGATGACGCGGGCCTTGCCCGAGACGGTGCCGTCGTCCTTCGAGTAGTACGGGTCGTTCGCCGAGGCGAGCGTCGACGGGAACACATTGGCCGCGTGGCCGAAGGCGTTCTGGTTGGTGGCATCCGTCAGGAACTCGGCGAACGCGATCGCGGTGGCGAGGTGCTTGCTGTCCTTGGCGACGCTGAGCCCCTGTACGTACACCGGCGGCACGCTGAGCGCGGCGGTGACGGCGACGTTGTCCTTGAGGCTCGGGTTGTTCTTGACGAAATCGTTGTACGACGTCGAGCCGCCGGTCGTCCAGGCGACCTTGCCCTGCGTGAACAGCGTCGAGTTGCCGAGGTAGTCGCCGTTCAGCACGGTCGGCGGCATGTAGCCGCTCTTGTAGGCGTTCGCGTAGGTGTCGACGAGGGCCTCGGCCTTCTTGGTGTCGAAGACGAACTTGGTGCCGTCCTTGTTGAGCACCTTGATGCCCTCGACCGTGAAGTCGCCGATGCCGGGCATGCGGCTCATCAGGTAGGTGTCGGGGCAGTTGTCGTGCATGGTCTTGGCCTGCGCGAACAGCTCGTCGGTCGTCTTCGGCGGGTTGCTCGAGTCGAGGCCGCAGCCGTCGAGCTGCTTCTTGTTCCAGTAGTCGAGGTCGGTGCCGAGGTACCAGGGGAAGCCGTAGTAGCCGTCGACGCCGTTGAAGTGGTACGCGTCGACCGCGCTCTTGACGTAGGTCTTGTCGAGGTCGGTGTGCGTGCTGAGGTCCTCGAGGTAGCCCTGCTGCGCGAGCGGCAGCGCGAAGTCGGGCGGAAGGTTGACGACATCGGGCAGCGAGTTGGTGGATGCCTGCGACAGCACCTTGTCGGAGTAGCCGTCACCCGGCTGATCGAGCAGCTTCACCTTGGCGCCCGGGTGCTTCTTCTCGAAGGCCGAGATGACCCCGTTGAGGTAGTCGGTGTAGGTCGGGGTGAGCGACCACGTCTGCAGCGTGATGTTGCCGGTGATCTTGCCCGAGTCGGACTGGCTCGAGCCCGAGCCGCTTCCGCCGGACGAGCACGCGGTGATTCCGAGTGCCGCGACCCCGGCGAGGGCCGCCGCCGCGATGAGGCGTGTTCTGCGCATCTGCTTGCAACTCCTTTGTGGCATGGTCACGGGGAACTAAATCGGTCTAGAAAAGTCTTAGCAACTTGCCGCCGGACCCCCGCTGTTACGGTAGCTTGAAGAACTAAACCGATTTAGTCAACTTTGCGGAGAAAAATGCCTCCCCAGCCACGGCGCGCCACCATCGGCGACATCGCGCGGCGCGCGGGCGTCTCGAAGGGGGCGGTCTCGTTCGCGCTCAACGACCGGCCCGGCGTCAGCGCAGAGACCCGCCAGCGCATCCTCGCCATCGCGCAGGAGCTCAACTGGCGGCCCAACAGCGCGGCCCAGGCACTCGGGCAGTCGCGGGCCGGCGTGATCGGCTTCGTGCTGAACCGGCCCGCGCGCATCCTCGGCACCGAGACGTTCTTCCCCGAGCTCCTCTCCGGCATCCAGCTCGGCCTCTCGCCCGCGCACACGGCGCTGCACATGCTCGTCGTCTCGAGCCTCGAGGAAGAGGTCGAGACCTATCGCGAGTGGTGGCACGCGCATCGCGTCGACGGCGTCATCGTCGTCGACCCGCGCGCGAACGACCCGCGGCTGGCCCTTCTCGACGAGCTCGGGCTGCCCGGCGTGCTGATCGGCAGCCACCCCTCGCGGGACACCTCCGTTCCCACGGTGTGGGTCGACGACTCCGAGGCGGCGCGCACGCTGTTCGGCTATCTCGCCGCGCTCGGTCACCGGCGCCTCGCGCATGTCGCGGGCACCGCCGAGTTCGAGCACACCCTGCTGCGCAGCGAGGTGCTGCAGTCGTTCGTCGGCCAGTTCTCGCTCGAGTCGGCCACCAGCACGCCGACCGATTACAGCGCAGAGGCCGCGGCCTCCGAGACGCGCCGCCTGCTCTCGCTGCCCGAGCGGCCGACCGCGATCGTCTACGACAACGACGTGATGGCTCTCGCCGGGCTGCGGGTCGCGCACGAGATGGGCATCGCCGTGCCCGGGTCGCTGTCGATCGCCTCGTTCGACGACTCGCTCATGGTGCGTCTCGTGCGTCCTTCGATCACGACGCTGACGCGCGACACCGTCGAGCTCGGCGAGGTGGCCGTGCGCACGCTGCTCGATGCTCTGGATGCGACCGCACCCGTGCCGAGCCGGCCCGGGCCTGCGCCGCAGCTCTCGGTGCGCGAGAGCACGGCGCCCCCGCCCCGGGCGTGACCTCTTCGCCGCGACGTCCCGGTCGTGACCTCTTCGCCGCCACCGTCCCGGTCGTCACGAAAGCGGCCCATTCCGTGAGCGCGGCCGCGTTTTCGACGACCCGCGGCGGAAGCATCCCGCCCGGTCGTCACAAAAGCGGCCCACCACGCTCGGTGAGCCGCTTTTGTGACGACTGGCGCGCCGCGCTCAGCGGTAGACGGATGCCTGACCGTAGAGCTTCTCGGTGATCGCCGAGACGTAGGCGCTCTCGTCGCCCGCCCGCAGGTCGTACGTCATGAAGACGCCGTAGCCGTCGCTCACGGTCTGCGCCGCGAACGACGAGGCGAGCGAGACCGGCGTGCTCTGCAGGTCGACCGCTGCCGGCGAGATGCGCGACTTCGGCAGCCCGGGCACGACGGGGGCCTCGTAGCTCGAGTACCACGGGTTCCACGCATAGCTCAGCTTCGCGTTCACCGACGGGTCGGCCGCGGCGAGCGAGTCCCCGGCCGGCCCGATGTCATAGAGCGAGATGATCTTGTTCGGCAGATCCTTCCGCAGGGCCGAGATCAGCCAGCCCGCCGACTGCGCGTTCGGCTCGGGCGTGCCGTTCACGCCGTAGTCCGAGTACTCGTCGTCGAGATCGACGCCGTCCAGGTGATAGGCGTGCACCGCCGCGGCCACCTGCTGGGCGAAGTCCGCGGCCGCCTGCTGCGTCGGGAAGTTCGCGAGGCCGGCGCCCTGGTGGTTGCCGAGGATCGACAGAGTGACCTTGATGCCCTTCTTCTGCAGCGGGCGGATCTGCATCGCCGCGTCGTCGAGCGTCTGCTGCACCTGGTCGTTGAAGTACAGCTGCGCCTTCTCGCCGTCGTAGTTGATGTTCGCGGCGAAGATCACCGCGACATCGAAGGCGGGCGCACCGTCGTCGAGCGTGTAGCGGCCGACGTTCGCCAGCTCGTTGTCGTTGACCTCGACGTATGCCACGTTGACGGGGCCGTGCTTCGCATGCACGGCGTTGCCGTTCACGGGCGCGGCGTTCGCGGCCCCCGGCGCCAGCAGTGCGGCGAGCACCGCCGCGGTGGCGGCGACGCCTGCTGAGAACGCGGTGCGGTGGCGCCGCGGTGCGGCCGGCTTCTTCGTCATGTCTCCTCCTTGAGAGGGGGCGGGTCGGTGTGCCCCCTGTTGGGGAGGATGGAGAACTAAACCGGTATAGTCAACGACTTTCAGTCGAGCAGCTCGAGCTGGAGCAGCGTGAGCGGCGTCTCGGCGACGAAGCGAACGGCGATGAGATCGGATGCCTGACCGGCAGCGAGCCGGAATGGGCGCAGCTGCCCGGGCCGCTCGAAGGGCTCGCTCTCGCGTCGGTCGAGCTCGCGCACGGCCCCGTCGCGCGACACTCCCTCGAGCACCCACCCTGCGAGCGCCGGCTGGCTCAGCGTCACGGTGTACAGGCCCCCCGCCCGTACTTCCCCGAAGTGTGAGTTCGGGCTGCCGGAGGGCGTTCCGGGCGACCCGAACTCACACTTCGGGGGAATGGGAAAGACCGAAGAGGGGGCTAGGGGGAGCTCGATCCGGTCTCCTGGTGCGAGCGCTGCCGGGGACGCGCCGAGGTCGTCGGCGGGGCCGCCGGCGACGCGCGCGAGCAGATCTTGCGGGGGAGTCGCGAGGCCGTGCAGCAGCGACGCCGACACCGGTCGCGACTCGGCCGCCCACCCGGTGGGCGCGTCGGAGAGCTCGAACTCCAGCAGGCCGCCCTCGCGCAGCATCCGCCGCGAGATCGACACGTCGTTCCACTCCGTGCCGTTCCAACGCACGCGAGCGATGTGCGGGGCGCCGGCGTTCGTCGCCGTGATGACGAGCTCGCCGCCGCCCTCGGGGCGCACCACGACCCGCGGCAGCAGCGGGGGAGTGAGCACGAAGGTGTCGCTCGCCGGCGTGAGCGGATAGAGGCCGAGGCTCGCGAACAGGTGCCAGCCCGACATCTCTCCGTTGTCCTCGTCGCCGGGGAATCCCTGCCCGAAGTCGGAGCCCACGAACAGCCGGTCGCGCGCCTGTGTGACGACGCGGTGCGCGTCGTCGTGACGCCCGGCGTGCAGGTAGAAGAACGGGATGTGGTGGGCGGGCTGGTTCGAGAGGCCGAGCATGCCCATGCGCACGTCGCGCGCCTCGGTCTGCTCGTGGATCACGAAGCCGTACGACCCGCAGCTCGCGGCCTCAGCGCGCTCGGGGCGGGCGAAGAAGCGGTCGAGGGATGCCCCGAGGGCGCTCTCTCCGCCGTGCAGCTCGGCGAGTCCGCGGCCGTCGTGCGGCGCCGTGTACGCGGTGCCCCAGCCGTTCGTCTCGGTGTAGTCGTGGCCCCACACGTCGGGGTCGTATTCCCCGGCCGGCATACGCCACTCGCCGCTCCGGGTGCGCCCGAGGAACGTCCCCACTTCGGCATTGAACACGGCACGGTATCCGAGGCTGCGGCGCCCGAGGTACTCGGCCTCGGCCTCGAGGCGCGCGCGGCGCGCGGCATCCGCCTCATGTTCGGCGAGCAGCCGCGCGAGGACGGACGCCGACCAGTCGTTGATCGCGTTGTCGAGCGTCCACGACAGACCCTCGTGGGTCTCGGTGTCGATGTAGCCGCGCCAGACGCCGGGCACGAGGCCCTTGCGGCCGACCTCCGGCCGCGGCGCGGGCACGGTGGCGTTCACGAGCGCCGAGCGATACGCGCCCGCCACGTCGAAGCCGTCGACGCCGCTCGCGGCCAGGTCGGCGAAGACCGTGTCGCTGGTCGTCCCCGTCATCGAGTCGACGGGGCCGGGCGCGCTCCACCGGCTCGTCCAGCCGCTGTCGTCGGCATGCTGCACGAAGCCCTGGGCGAGCTGCCCGGCGGTTCCCGGGGTGAGCAGCGCGAGGGCCGGCCAGCAGGTGCGGTAGGTGTCCCAGAAGCCGTTGTTCGCGCTGAAGCGGCCGCGGCGCACCTCGCCGTCGACGGGGCTGCGGTAGCGCAGCTCACCCGACCCCGGCTCCGGCTCGGCATACGCGTTCGGGTACAGGAACAGGCGGTACAGGTCGCCGAAGATCGACCGCTGCTGGTCGTCCGTGGCCCCGTCGAGCTCGAGCGTCGCGAGCTTGGCGCGCCAGCGCTCGGCCGCGGCCTGCAGCATCCGGTCGAATCGGCCGGCCGCCGCGAGGTTCGCGCGTGCCTGGGCGGCGTCGATGGTCGAGATGCCGACGAGCACGTCGAGCGGCGCGCCGGGCTCCGCGGCATACGCCACATGCCCTCGCACCCGGTCGCCCTCGAACTCGAGGTGCGCGTCGCCCCCGGGCGGCAGCTCGACGTGGACGAAGTGCCGCGGCCGCCCCGGGCCGTCGTCGAGCTCGACGTCGACCGCGATTCCGGCCTCGGTCGCCGTGCTCTCGCAGGCGACCGCCGCGCCGAGGTGGTCGACGATCACCGACAGCCACGGGCCCGCGCTCGTGAACCGCAGCCCGAGGGCGAAGCCGCCCGCCGTCAGCCGGGCCGTGACCCCGCCGTCGAGCGCCACCTCGTAGAGGTGCGGCCGGGCCGTCTCGTCCCCGTGGTCGAAGCCGAGCGCGCGCTCGGAGCGGTCGACCGACGGGTGCTCGAGGGGGCTCGGCATCAGCTGGAACACCCCGCGGTCGCCGATCCACGGGCTCGGCAGGTGCGAGGTCGCGAACGCCTGCAGCGCGGGGCGGCCGTCGTCGCGGTTGTGCTGGTGGTACGAATACGGCCAGTTGCCTGCCGCGGCGTCGGTCATCGGCAGGCCGAAGACGCCGCCGTGCGGCACCGCGACGAGCGGCGCCGTGTTGCCGCGCGAGAATCGGTCGCTCGACTGCGTGCCGCGACGCGTGTCCACGTGCTCGAGCGGCTCGCGTGCCGGGGCGGGTGCCGGCGCGACGCGCACGGCGTCGAGCCAGCCGGTGAGGTCGGCCGCGGACGACCGGCGCAGCTGGGCGATGATGCGGCGGATGCCTGCCCCTCGGCGCCCGGCCAACGAGACGGTGCGGCGGTTCCACTGGTCGACGTACAGGGTCTTCGCCGCTGCCTGGGCATCGGGCGTGACGACGTTGCCGTGCTGATCGCGAGCGGCGGTGTCGCTGAGCCGGGTGCCGTCGTCGAACTCGACGTCGAGCGCGAACGCGGTCGCGTCCCACCGGGTCTCGAGTGTGCCGCCTGCCGCGGGGAACCAGTCGTAGCGCAGCTCGTCTTCCGACGAGACGGTGCGGCCCGCGGCATCCGCCGGCACCTCGAACTCGACCACGCCGTCGCCGGCCGGCGCGTGAACGCGGAAGGCCGACGGCGAGACCGAGCCGATGCCCGGGCGCGCGTTGTAGGTGGTCTCTGGCCCGCCGTCGCGTCTGAGCACATGCACGAGCCTCGACGGTAGGTAACTAAACAGGTTTTGTCACATCGCCGCGCGCGGGGCGCGCCCCGCGCCAGCCGCGCCGCCGGCACCCGGTTGCGCTGCTCGGATCCTCTCCGCGCGCCCCGGATCCGAGCAGCGCGAAGCAGATCCGAGCAGCGCAACCGCTCTCGGCGCGGCGTCAGACGCGCGCGTTGCGGTTGATCGCCGGCACGCCCGTGAGCACCGAATGCTCGGGGAAGTCGTGCGTGACCACCGCGTTCGCGCCGACCTGGCTGTGCGAGCCGACGGAGATGTCGCCGATGAGCTTCGCACCGGCGCCCAGCACGACGTCGTCGCCGATCGTCGGGTGGCGCTTGCTGCTGCTGCCTCGGCGATTCCCGCCCAGGGTGACGCCGTGGTAGATCAGCACGTCGTCGCCGACGACGGCCGTCTCGCCGATGACGACGCCCATGCCGTGGTCGATCACGAGCCGGCGGCCGATCGTCGCACCGGGGTGGATCTCGACCCCGGTCAGCGACCGCGCGAGCTGCGAGAGCAGTCGCGCGGCCACGCTGAGCCCGGGGGAGCGCCACCACCGGTGTGCGATGCGGTACGCCCAGACGGCATGCATGCCGGAATACGCGAGGACGATCTCGACCGCCGAGCGGGCGGCCGGGTCGCGGCGCTTCACCGCGGCGATGTCCTCGCGCAGTGCGCGCAGGGGGTGCGCGGGCACTTAGGCGTCGGCCTCGGCGAGGTGCTTGTACAGCGCGGTCGAGAAGTAGCGCTCGCCGGTGTCGGGCACGACGGCGACGATCGTCTTGCCGGCGTTCTCGGGGCGCTTCGCGAGCTGCACGGCGGCGAACACCGCGGCACCCGAGGAGATGCCGGCGAACACGCCCTCTTCCGCGGCGAGCCGGCGCGCGGTCGCGATGGCGTCGTCGCTCGGAACGGGGAAGACCTCGTCGTAGACGTCGGTGTCGAGCACCTCTGGCACGAAGCCCGCGCCGATGCCCTGGATCTTGTGCGGCCCGTGGGCGCCACCGCGCAGCACCTCGGTCTCGGCCGGCTCGACCGCGACGATGCGGATGTCGGGGTTCTGCTCTTTAAGGAAGCGCCCCGCGCCGGTGATCGTGCCGCCCGTGCCGATGCCGGCGACGAAGATGTCGACCTTGCCGCCGGTCGCGTCCCAGATCTCGGGGCCGGTGGTGTTGTAGTGGATCGTGGGGTTCGCCTGGTTCTCGAACTGGCGCGCCCAGATCGCCCCTTCGGTCGACGCGACGATCTCCTGCACCTTGGCGATCGACGCCTTGATGCCCTCGGCGCCCGGGGTGAGCACGACCTCGGCGCCGAACGCGCGCAGGATCAGGCGGCGCTCGACGCTCATCGTGTCGGGCATGACGAGGATCGTCTTGTAGCCGCGGGCGGCGCCGACCATCGCGAGCCCGATGCCGGTGTTGCCGCTCGTCGCCTCGACGATCGTGCCGCCCTCGGTGAGGGCGCCGTCGGCCTCGGCGGCGTCGACGATCGCGACGGCGATGCGGTCCTTGACGCTGGAGGCGGGGTTGAAGAACTCGAGCTTCGCGAGCACGGTGGCGGCTGCGTCGTCGGTGACGCGGTTCAGCGTGACGAGGGGCGTTCCGCCCACCGCCTTGGTGATGTCAGAAAGAATCTCGGCCATAGCGGAAGCCTATTGTTGCGAGGGTTATGAACACGACGCGCGTTACGATCCGCGGCCTGCTCGATGAGGTCACCCAGCAGCTTTCCGCCGCAGGCGTGCCCACGCCGGGCATCGACGCGGCCCTGCTGATCGGATTTGTGACGGACGCGTCGCGCGGGCGGGTGCAGGCGATGGCGCTGGCGGATGCCCCGGCCGAGGAATCCGTCGCGAGCCGGGTGCGCGAACTGGCCGCCCGACGCGCCGCGCGCGAGCCCCTGCAGCACATCACGGGCTCGGCCGCCTTCCGGTCGCTCGAGCTCGCGGTCGGCCCCGGCGTCTTCGTGCCGCGCCCAGAGACCGAGCACGTCGCGCAGTTCGCCATCGACGCGCTGCGGCAGGCGGCCTCGCCCGAGCCGATCGCCGTCGACCTCGGCACCGGCAGCGGGGCGATCGCCCTGTCGCTCGCCGTCGAGGTGCCGCACGCGCGGGTGCTCGGCGTCGAGAAGTCGGCGGAGGCGCTGCCGTGGACCCGGCGCAACTTCGCGGCATCCGGTGCCGCCAACGCGACGCTCGTCGAAGGCGACCTGGCAGACCCGGCGCTGCTCGCCGAGCTCGACGGCCGCGTCGACGTCGTGATCTCGAACCCGCCGTACGTGCCGACGGACGCGATTCCGCGTGACCCCGAGGTGCGGCTCTTCGACCCGGCCATGGCGCTCTACGGCGGCCCCGACGGTCTCGATCTCGTGCGGGCCCTGTCGCGCACGGCGCTGCGGCTCGCGCACCCCGGCGCCCTGCTCGTGATCGAGCACGGCGAGCTGCAGGGCGAGGCGATCAGGAGCCTGCTCGCGGCCGACGGCTGGCGCGCGGCATCCACGCACCCCGACCTCACCGGCCGCGACCGCGCGACGACGGCCCTGCGGCCCTGACCCCCTCAACGAGTTCTGCCGGACGCGGGGACGCAGAGCCGGTCGCCAGCCGGCCGCAGATAGACTTCGGCTGTCATGCCCTCGATCTACGACTGCTCCGACCCCGACGAGCTGCTCACCGGCACGCGCCTCGCCCGCCAGGCGCTCGGCCGCGGTGAGCTCGCCGTGATCCCTACCGACACGGTCTACGGGGTCGCAGCCGACGCCTTCAACGCGGCCGCGGTGCAGCGGCTGCTCGATGCCAAGGGCCGCGGGCGCCAGTCGCCGCCGCCGGTGCTGATCCCCGACCTCAAGACCCTCGACGCGCTCGCCGCGTCGGTGCCTGACCAGGCGCGACAGCTCGCCGAGGCATTCTGGCCCGGCGGTCTCACGATCGTCTTCAACGCGCAGCCCTCGCTCATCTGGGATCTCGGCGAGACGCACGGCACGGTCGCCCTGCGCATGCCCGACCACAAGCTCACCCTCGAGCTGCTCGGCGAGACGGGCCCGCTCGCGGTGTCGAGCGCGAACAAGACCGGCCTGCCGGCCGCCAAGACCGCCGCCGCCGCAGAAGAGATGCTCGGCGACGCGATCGCGGTGTACCTCGACGCGGGCCTCGCGGGTGCCGCCTACGACGGCGTCACCGAGACCGGGGCGAGCGAGTCGTCGACCATCGTCGACGTCACCGGTCTCGCCGACGGGCGCGGCGTGCGCATCCTGCGCCAGGGCGTCGTCTCGGCCGACCAGCTGCGCTCCGTGATCGGCGACAAGCTCGAGACGCCCGAGCAGCTCGCCGCGTCCGCCGACGACGCAGAGGCCGCGGCGGGCTCCGACCCGGAGGCCTGACGCCTCATGACCCTCCTCGCGCTGCTCGGTCTGTTCACCGCGCTCGTGACCTTCGGGCTGTCGTGGGCGGTCTACCGCTTCGCGCTGCGCTTCAAGCTGCACCCGGCGATCCGCGAGCGCGACGTGCACACGCGCCCGACGCCGCGGCTCGGCGGGGTGGCGATGTTCCTCGGCGTGCTGATCGCCTTCGGCGCGGCCTGGCTGTTCGCAGGGCGGTTCCCCCTGCTGCAGATCGTCTTCAACGACCCGAAGCCCGTGCTCGGCATCCTCGGCGGCAGCCTGCTGATCGTCGTGATCGGCGTCGTCGACGACCTCGTCGACCTCGACTGGATGACGAAGCTCGCGGGCCAGATGGTGGCCGCCGGCCTCGTGGCGTGGTCGGGGGTGCAGATCCTGTCCCTGCCGATCGGCGGCCTCACCGTCTGGTCGCCGCTGACGAGCGTCATCATCACCGTCATCGTGATCGTGCTCACGATGAACGCCATCAACTTCATCGACGGGCTCGACGGGCTCGTCGTCGGCGTCGCGCTCATCGCCAACTGCGTGTTCCTCGTGTACACGTACTCCATCACGGTGCGCACGAGCCCGATGAACTACTTCTCGCTGGCCTCCGTCATCACCGCCATCCTGATCGGCGCCTGCGTCGGGTTCCTGCCGCTCAACTGGCACCCCGCGCGCATGTTCATGGGCGATGCGGGCGCGCTGCTGATCGGCCTGCTGATGTCTGCGAGCGCCGTCGCCGTGACGGGCCAGTTCGACCCGTCGACGCTGCAGCACGTCGTCGGCCGCGCGCACCTGCTGTCGGCGTTCCTGCCGATCGTGCTGCCGCTCGCGGTGCTCATCGTGCCGTTCCTTGACTTCGGCCTCGCGGTCGTGCGGCGCGTGAACGCGGGGCGCTCGCCGATGGCGGCCGACCGCAAGCACCTGCACCACCGCCTGCTCGACATGGGGCACTCGCACTTCCACGCCGTGCTGATCTTCTACGCGTGGACGGCGGTCATCTCGATCGGCATGCTGCTGTTCTCGTTCTCGCCCGTCGTGCCCGTGTGGGTGGCGATCGCCTTCGTCATCGTCGGCCTGGTCGTGTGCACGGTGGTCACGCTGGCGCCGCTCGGCCGCCGCCGCACCGTCATGGCGGCCGAGGCGCACGGCATCGACCCAGAGGCGAGCCTGACGGATGCCCCGCCCAGCAGCCCCGTGCTGATGCCGGCTCCCCGCCCCGACGACCCCGACCGCGCCCGCAAGGAGGCCTCATGACCACACCGCGCCCTCAGCTCGCGGTCAACCGCGTGATGCGCACCGCCCTCAAGTGGGATGCGATCATCGTCGCCGGCATTGCGGTGATCGCCGTCGTGATCGGCGCGCTCGTCGCCGGGGGAGTGGGCGTCGGCAGCGCGCTGATCGGCGCGGCGATGGGCCTCGTCTTCCTCGGCATCACGGCGGCCAGCATCCTGTACGCCAATCGATACGCGGGCGGCGAGCTGTTCGCCGGCATCTTCTTCGCGATCGTGCTCGGCGGCTGGATCCTCAAGTTCATCGTCTTCCTCGTGATCGCCGTCCTGCTGCGCCACCAGCCGTGGGTGAACCCGTACGTCCTCTTCCTCTCGATCATCGCGGGCGTGATCGGGTCGCTGGTCGTCGACGTCGTCGTCGTGATGCGCAGCCGGATTCCTCTCGCGGTCGAGCCCGGCCCGCGAGACGCGTCCGGATCGGGCGAGAAAGAATAGGGGCACGCGAGGGAAAGTGCGAGACATCCGCGCCGTTTGACAGCCGATTGATTCGAAGGCGTGCCGAATGTCTTGTAGAGTGAATCCGATCCTCTTGCCTGCTCCGCGGCGCACACCGCGCAGGGCTCGGCTGTATAACTCCATCGTCGCCTTTCATCGGGCGCTCGGTGCCTGAATCAGGAGATAGCGCTGTTCAGTAACGCTGTGAACCTGTTGGTTTCCGCCTCGACCAACGACGGTCAGTTCCACGGCCCTTCCATCGACGAGTTCTTCCCCGGTCCGGTGCTCTTCGCGGGCACGGTGTTCGAGATGAACCGCGTGATGCTGATCCGCGTCGTCGCCACGATCGTGCTCATCGTCCTCTTCTGGGTCGGCACGCGATCGATGAAGCTCGTGCCCACGCGCTTCCAGTCGGTCGTCGAGATGGGGCTCGACTTCATCCGCGTCGGCGTCGTCGAAGACCTGCTCGGCAAGAAGGACGGCCGGCGGTTCTTCCCGCTGATCGCCGCGATCTTCTTCTTCGTGCTGTTCATGAACATCACGGGCGTCATCCCGTTCATGAACATCGCAGGCTCCTCCGTGATCGGCGTGCCGCTGCTGCTCGCCGCGGTCTCCTACGTGGCGTTCATCTACGCCGGCGTCCGCAAGGGAACGGGCCACTTCTTCAAGAACTCGCTCTTCCCCGCCGGCGTGCCGTGGCCGCTGTACATCATCGTGACCCCGATCGAGTTCATCTCGACCTTCATCGTGCGCCCCGTCACGCTGACGCTGCGACTGCTGATGAACATGATCGTCGGCCACCTGCTGCTCGTGCTGTTCTTCACCGCGACGACCTTCTTCTTCATCGAGGGTCCGGTCGCGTTCAAGGCCTTCGGCCTCGGCACCCTCGCCTTCGGCTTCGCGTTCCAGCTCTTCGAGGTGCTGGTCGCGCTGCTGCAGGCATACGTCTTCGCAATCCTCACCACTGTCTACATCCAGTTGGCAGTGGCGGACGAGCACTAACCGGGCCGGCATCCGCCGTCCTGATCACGGAAGGAAAACACACACAGTGGACATCGCTGCTATCTCCGGCAACATCGCCACCGTCGGTTACGGCCTCGCGGCCATCGGCCCGGCCATCGGCGTGGGCATCGTCGTCGGCAAGACGATCGAGGGTGTCGCCCGCCAGCCCGAGCTCGCCTCGCGCCTGCAGGTGCTGATGTGGATCGGTATCGCGTTCACCGAGGCGCTCGCGTTCATCGGTATCGCGACGTACTTCATCTTCACCAACTAGTCCTGCCCGCACCGAGCAATAAGGAGGCGTGATGGTTCACGCAGTCGTAGCTGCGGCAGAGGCAAGCACGAACCCGCTCATCCCCGAGTGGTCCGACCTCATCTGGGCGGCGCTGTGCTTCGTCGTCGTGGTCGTGTTCTTCGTGTGGAAGTTCATCCCGAGCTTCACGAAGCTGCTCGACGACCGTGCCGCGGCCATCGAGGGCAACATCGCCAAGGCCGACGAGGCCCAGAACAAGGCCGAGGCGCTGCTCGAGCAGTACACGGCGCAGCTGGCGGATGCCCGCAGCGAGGCGGCCTCCATCAAGGAGCAGGCCCGCGAAGAGGGCAAGCGGATCGTCGCCGAGCAGAAGGAGCAGGCGGCCATCGAGGCCGCCCGCGTCACCCAGGCCGCCCAGGCGCAGATCGAGGCCGAGCGCAAGCAGGCCGCGACCCAGCTGCGCAGCGAGGTCGGCACGCTCGCGATCGACCTGGCTTCCGGCGTCATCGGCGAAACGCTGAAGGACGACGCGAAGGCGGCGGGCATCGTCGACCGCTTCCTGGCCGAGCTCGAGGCGAGCGAGGGCAAGGCGGGGGCGCAGGCCTGATGGGCAGTGCCACCCGCGACGCGCTGACCGCTGTGCGCGAGACTCTCGTGCAGCAGGGCGGCGCGGCCGACCTCGGCGTCGCAGAAGAGCTGTTCTCGCTGGCGCGCCTGCTGGGCTCGTCGGCGCAGCTGCGCGGCGCCGTCGCCGACCCTGCGGCCGACCCCGCTGAGAAGGCCGCGCTCGTGCAGCGCGCCTTCGCGGGGAAGGTGTCGGGCGCTGCGCTCGCCGCGCTGACGACCGCCGCCCGGCAGCGCTGGTCAGAGCCGGCCGACATCATCGACGGGCTCGAAGAGGCCGGCGTCCGTGCGATCGCACAGTCGGCGCCCGCATCCGTCTCGATCAGCGACGAGCTGTTCGAGGTCGGCCGGGCCGTCGCGAGCGACGCACAGCTCGAGCTGGCCCTGCGCAGCAAGCTCGCCGACCCGGCCGCGAAGGTCGGCGTGGTCGAGCGCCTGCTTCAGACGAAGGTCTCCGCACAGACCGTCGCGATCGTGCGTCAGCTCGTCGCGGACCCGCGCGGCCGCGGCATCCGCGAGTCGCTGCGCTGGGCGCAGCAGACGGTCGCCGACCAGAAGCAGGCCGTGCTCGCGACCGTCACCAGCGCGCAGCCCCTCACGGCCGCTCAGCTGGACCGCCTTCGCGGCGTGCTCTCGAAGCGCTACGACAAGGCGATCGCCTTCAACACCGTCATCGATCCCGAGCTCATCGGCGGCCTGCGCGTGCGGGTCGGCGACGACGTCATCGACTCGAGCATCGCCACGCGTCTTTCCGACGTGCGGCTCCAGCTCGCATAACACCGGTCTTCACCGCTGAGGCCAGCCGCCTCGCTTACAAAAGGAACAACATGGCAGACATCTCCATCAGCCCCGACGAGATCCGGGACGCGCTGAAGGACTTCGTCACGTCGTACGAGCCCAGCAAGGCGACCGCCACCGAGGTCGGCCACGTGCTCGACGCCGCTGACGGCATCGCCCACGTCGAGGGCCTCCCGGGCGTCATGGCGAACGAGCTGGTCCGCTTCGCGGACGGCACCCTCGGCCTCGCGCTGAACCTCGACGAGAACGAGATCGGCGTCGTCGTGCTCGGCGAGTTCGCCGGCATCGAAGAGGGCCAGGAAGTGACCCGCACGGGCGAGGTCCTCTCGGTCGCCGTCGGCGACGGCTACCTCGGCCGCGTCGTCGACCCGCTCGGCAACCCGATCGACGGCCTCGGCGAGATCGCGACCGAGGGCCGCCGTGCCCTCGAGCTGCAGGCCCCCGGCGTCATGCAGCGCAAGTCGGTGCACGAGCCGATGCAGACCGGCATCAAGGCGATCGACGCCATGATCCCGATCGGCCGCGGCCAGCGCCAGCTCATCATCGGCGACCGCCAGACCGGCAAGACCGCGATCGCGATCGACACGATCATCAACCAGAAGGCCAACTGGGAGTCGGGCGACCCCGACAAGCAGGTGCGCTGCATCTACGTCGCGATCGGCCAGAAGGGCTCGACCATCGCCTCGGTGAAGGGCGCCCTCGAGGAGGCCGGCGCGATGGAGTACACGACCATCGTCGCGGCCCCCGCCTCCGACCCGGCCGGCTTCAAGTACCTCGCGCCCTACACCGGCTCGGCGATCGGCCAGCACTGGATGTACGGCGGCAAGCACGTTCTGATCATCTTCGATGACCTGACCAAGCAGGCAGAGGCCTACCGCGCCGTGTCGCTGCTGCTGCGCCGCCCGCCGGGACGCGAGGCATACCCGGGTGACGTCTTCTACCTGCACTCGCGTCTGCTCGAGCGCTGCGCGAAGCTGTCCGACGAGCTCGGCCACGGCTCGATGACCGGCCTTCCGATCATCGAGACCAAGGCGAACGACGTCTCGGCGTACATCCCCACCAACGTGATCTCGATCACCGACGGCCAGATCTTCCTGCAGTCCGACCTGTTCAACGCGAACCAGCGCCCGGCGGTCGACGTCGGCATCTCGGTCTCGCGTGTCGGCGGCGACGCGCAGCTGAAGCACATCAAGAAGGTCTCCGGCACGCTGAAGCTCGAGCTCGCGCAGTACCGCTCGCTGCAGGCGTTCGCGATGTTCGCGTCCGACCTCGACGCGGCCTCGCGCCGCCAGCTCGAGCGCGGTGCGCGTCTGACCGAGCTGCTGCGCCAGCCGCAGTACTCGCCGTACCCCGTCGAGGAGCAGGTCGTCTCGATCTGGGCCGGCACGAACGGCAAGCTCGACGACATCGAGGTCGAGGACATCCTCCGCTTCGAGAGCGAGCTGCTCGATCACCTGCGCCGCAACACGAAGGTGCTCGACACGCTGCGCGAGTCGGGCCAGCTCTCCGACGACACGGTGGCCGAGATCTCGTCCGAGATCGACAAGTTCAAGCTCGAGTTCCAGACCGGCAAGGGCCAGCCCCTGGCCGCTCCCGGCACGGAGCAGCACGAGGCGCTCGACGCCGAGGCTGTCGAGCAGGAGAAGATCGCCGGGAACCGCTAGTCATGGGCGCTCAGCTTCGCATCTACCGGTCGAAGATCCGGTCCGCGCAGACGACGAAGAAGATCACCCGCGCGATGGAGCTCATCAGTGCGAGCCGCATCGCCAAGGCGCTCGCTCGCGTGAACGAGGCGGGCCCCTACACGCAGGAGATCTCGAAGGCGGTCGCGCTCGTCGCCCACCGCTCGAACGTCGAGCACTTCCTGACGACGGAGCCCAAGGAGATCAAGAGGGCGCTGATCGTGGTCTACACCTCAGACCGCGGCCTCGCGGGCGCGTTCAACTCGCAGGTGATCCGCCAGGCGCTGCAGCTCGAGACGCTGCTCAAAGAGCAGGGCAAAGAGGTCGTGTGGTACCTCGTCGGCCGCAAGGCCGTCGGGTACTTCGCGTTCCGCCGTCGGGAGTACCTCGAGAGCTGGACGGGCGAGACCGACCAGCCGTCGTTCGAGCTCGCGAAGGAGATCAGCGACAAGCTCATCGAGCTGTTCACGCGTGACGAGTCCGAGGGCGGGGTGAACGAGATCCACGGCGTGTTCAACCAGTTCGTGAGCTCGATCACGCAGACCCCGCGGGTGCGCCGCCTGCTGCCCCTGCAGGTCGAGGGCAAGCTCGAGGACGACTCCCTTCCCGACGTCGACGGCGTGGCTCCGCTGTACGAGTTCGAGCCCGACGCCGAGACCGTGCTCGACCGGCTGCTGCCCGCCTACGTCGAGAGCCGCGTGTTCTACGCGCTGCTCCAGTCCGCGGCGTCCAAGCACGCCGCGACGCAGAAGGCGATGAAGTCGGCATCCGACAACGCGGACAAGCTGATCACCAACTACACGCGCCTCGCCAACAACGCGCGTCAGGCCGAGATCACGCAGCAGATCTCCGAGATCGTCGGCGGTGCCGACGCGCTCGCGTCCTGACCACAGAAGCCTGTTCGAGAGACAGAGAGAGACAACAATGACCATCACCGCCGAGACCCCCGGCACGGGCGCACAGGTCGCGCCCGGCGTCGGCCGCGTTGCGCGCGTCACCGGTCCCGTCGTGGACATCGAGTTCCCGCACGACGCGATCCCCGAGGTGTACAACGCGCTCAAGACCACCATCAGCTTCTCGGGCGACGAGGAGGAGGCGCACGAGATCACGCTCGAGGTCGCTCAGCACCTCGGTGACGACCTCGTGCGCGCCATCTCGCTGAAGCCGACCGACGGCATCGTCCGCGGCCAGGAGGTGCGCGACACCGGCGCCCCGATCTCGGTGCCCGTCGGCGACGTGACCAAGGGCCGCGTCTTCGACGTGACCGGCGAGATCCTCAACGCCGAGCCCGGCGAGAAGATCGAGATCACCGAGCGCTGGCCGATCCACCGCAAGGCGCCGTCGTTCGACCAGCTCGAGTCGAAGACCACGATGTTCGAGACCGGCATCAAGGTCATCGACCTTCTGACGCCGTACGTGCAGGGCGGCAAGATCGGCCTGTTCGGCGGCGCCGGTGTCGGCAAGACCGTCCTCATTCAGGAGATGATCCAGCGCGTCGCCCAGGACCACGGCGGTGTGTCGGTGTTCGCCGGCGTCGGCGAGCGCACCCGTGAGGGCAACGACCTGATCCACGAGATGGACGAGGCCGGCGTCTTCGACAAGACAGCTCTCGTGTTCGGCCAGATGGACGAGCCGCCGGGGACGCGTCTGCGCGTCGCCCTCTCGGCGCTGACCATGGCCGAGTACTTCCGCGACGTGCAGAAGCAGGACGTGCTGCTCTTCATCGACAACATCTTCCGCTTCACGCAGGCGGGCTCCGAGGTGTCGACGCTGCTCGGCCGCATGCCCTCCGCGGTGGGCTACCAGCCGAACCTCGCCGACGAGATGGGTGTTCTTCAGGAGCGCATCACCTCGACGCGCGGCCACTCGATCACCTCGCTGCAGGCGATCTACGTGCCGGCCGACGACTACACCGACCCGGCCCCGGCGACCACCTTCGCGCACCTCGACGCGACGACCGAGCTCTCGCGTGAGATCGCCTCGCAGGGTCTGTACCCCGCGGTCGACCCGCTGGCCTCGACCTCGCGCATCCTCGACCCGCGCTACATCGGCGAGGACCACTACCGCGTGGCCACCACCGTGAAGCAGATCCTGCAGAAGAACAAGGAGCTGCAGGAGATCATCGCGATCCTCGGTGTCGACGAGCTCTCCGAAGAGGACAAGATCACGGTCGAGCGTGCTCGCCGCATCCAGCAGTTCCTCTCGCAGAACACCTACATGGCGAAGAAGTTCACGGGTGTCGAGGGCTCGACGGTTCCGATCAAGGACACCATCGAGTCGTTCGACGCGATCGCCCGCGGCGACTTCGACCACGTCGCCGTTCAGGCGTTCTTCAACGTCGGCGCCATCTCCGACGTCGAGGAGAAGTGGGCGCAGATCCAGAAGGAGAACGCGTAGGCCATGGCGAAGCTGCTCAACGTCAGCGTGGTCGCCGCAGACCACAAGGTCTGGTCGGGCGAGGCGGCCATGGTCGTCGCCAAGACGACCGACGGCGAGATCGGCGTGCTGCCCGGTCGCGAGCCGGTGCTCGGCCTGCTCGCGAGCGGCCAGGTGCGCCTGACGCTGCCGGGCGGTGAGCGCATCACGGCGAACGCCGAGGGCGGTTTCTTCTCGGTCGCGGCCGACATCGTCACGATCGTCGCGTCGCGCGCCGAGCTGGTCTAGCCGCTCAACCTGTCTCTCTCACGGAAGTCCCGTCCCGCTCGTCGGGGCGGGACTTCCGCGTTTCCCACGCTGGTCGAGTAGGTCGCTCTGCGACCGCATCGAGACCCCTTCCTCGCAGGACTCCCGTGCTCCTTCTGCTTCCCCCCTCCGAGACGAAGCGCCCCGGCGGCGCGCCCGGCACCCGGCTCACCCTGTCGAAGCTGCGTTACCCGATGCTGACGGATGCCCGCCGCGCCACCCTCGACGCGGTCGCTGCCCTCGCAGAGGACCACGACGCCGCGGTGGCCGCGCTCAAGCTCGGGGTGAAGCAGCATCACGAGGTCGCGAAGAACCGGGTGCTCGAGGAATCCGAACTGCTCCCCGCGGTCGATCGCTACACCGGCGTGCTCTACGACGCGCTCGACGCCGGGTCGCTGCCCGAGACGGCGCGCGAGCGCCTCGGCCGACACGTGGTCATCCACTCGGCGGTCCTCGGCCCGGTCGGCGCGCTGGACGGGATTCCCGACTACCGCCTCTCGCACGACTCCCGTCTTCCCGGCGTGCGGCTCAAGGCGCTGTGGGCGGATGCCGCGGCCGCGGCGCTGGCCGGTGAGCAGGGTCTCGTGCTCGACGCCCGCTCGCAGGGCTACGCCGCGCTCGGCCCCGTGCCGCACGCGGTGCGGCTCGACGTCGTCGCGGAAGGACCGGACGGCCGCCGCCGCGCACTCAACCACTTCAACAAGCACGCGAAGGGCGCGCTCGCGCGGGCCTACGCGCTGAGCGACGGCACGCCGCGCTCGCTGGCCGAGCTCGTCGAATGGGGCGCCGCGCACGGGTTCCAGCTCGAGCCGGGCATCCAGCAGGAGAGCCGGCCGTCCGTCACGCTCGTGACGCGCGCGGCCTGAGCCGGGCCGCTCGCGCACCGCGTCGCCGCGTCGCCGCGCCCGGGATCTCACAGCCCATTGCCCGAAGCTTCAAATGAGATATGCTCAATCTCGGTTGGGCCGAGGCGCACGCATGAGTCGGTCACCGCCCGGTGCTCTCCCTCGTCTCGCTCTGCGGTCGGGCAGCAGCGATGACATGCAGCGGGTGGTGAGACCGCGACATGCCTAGGGGTGCGCTTCGGCCCGACTCGTCTCACGAACCGGCGCGCCAGCAGCCCTCGACGTGGTCGTCGACCAGCCCGGCCGATTGCATCAGCGCATACATCGTGGTCGGGCCGACGAACTTGAAGCCGCGCTTGCGCAGCTCTTTGCTGAGCGCCGTGCTCTCGGGCGTGACCGCAGGCACGTCGAGGAACGACGCGGGCCTCGGGCGCGACCCGGCCTCGGGCGCGAACGACCAGACGAGCTCGACGAGGGGTCGGTCGAGGGCGAGCACCGCGCGCGCATTGCTGATGGTCGCCTCGATCTTGCCGCGATGCCGGATAATACGGGTGTCGGCGAGCAGGCGCTCGACGTCGGCCTCGCCGTATTCGGCGACGACGGCCGGGTCGAAGCCGTCGAACGCGGCCCGGAACCCTTCGCGGCGCCGCAGGATCGTGATCCACGACAGGCCGGCCTGGAACCCCTCGAGGCAGATCTTCTCGAAGAGGCGTCGCTCGTCTTTCAGCGGGTGGCCCCACTCGTCGTCGTGGTAGGCGATGTATTCGGGGCTCGAGACCGACCAGGCGCAGCGCAGCTTCCCGTCGGCGCCCTCGACCGCGTCGCGATAGGCGCTCATGCGGCGAGCGTGATGCCCTCGTGGGCAAGCAGCCAGAGTTTGGTCGGAATGCCGTCGCCGCCGCTGTAGCCGGTCACCCGGCCGGAGGAGGACAGCACCCGGTGACAGCCGATGAGCAGCGGAACCGGGTTGGCCCCGACGGCGCCGCCCACAGCCCGGCCCGCGGTCACCAGCCCGAGCTCGTGGCCGATCTCGCCGTAGGACGTGAACTCGCCGAACGGCAGTCGTGCGAGGATCGCCCACACGGACTTCTGGAAGTCGGTGCCGCGCAGGTGCAGGGGAACGTCGAACGCGGTGCGCGTGCCCGCGAAGTACTCGGCGAGCTGCCGCACGGCCTCGTCGAGCACGGCGTTCGGGTTCTCGGGCAGCGTCTCGAGGGGAAGGCGCCCGTCGCGGGCGATCGACAGCGAGGTGACGGCGTCGCCGTCGCTGGTCAGCTCGAGGCGGCCGATGGGGGAATCGGTGCGCGCCAGGAAGAGGGGAATCGCGGTGGTCATGGCTCGACAGTAACCGCCGCCGCCGACACCGGCTCGCGGGAATCGGACATCGGTTGAGAAGGCGCGGGCGCGCGGCCCTGTGCTGGGGGAGATCCGCGCAACGCACGCGAGGATAGAGGCATGGCCGATCCGCAGGACCTCGTCCGAGACGCACTCGCGAAGCATCCGATCATCGACGGTCACAACGACTGGGCGTGGGAGGTCAGGGACCAGCGCGACTACTCGGTCGAGGGCCTCGACCACGACCTCGGCGACTCCTTCGACACCGACGTGCCGCGCCTCAAGGCGGGGGGAGTGGGCGGCCAGTTCTGGTCGGTCTATGTCGAGGACCGCCGCGAGGGCGCCGTCGCCGTGCGCGAGACGCTCGAGCAGATCGACTTCGTCCACCGGCTCGCTGCGCGCTTCCCGCAGCACTTCACCCTCGCCCGCACGGCCGACGACCTGGCCCGCGCGCGACAGGCCGGCACGATCGCGAGCTTCATGGGGGCGGAGGGCAGCCACCAGCTCGACGGCTCGCTCGCGGTGCTGCGCGAGTACGCGCGGCTCGGCGTGCGCTACCTCACCCTCACGCACTGGCTGACCACCGAGTTCGCGGATTCCGCGACCGACGACCCGCAGCACGGCGGCCTCTCTGATCGCGGCCGCGAGCTCGTGCGCGAGCTGAACCGCCTCGGCATGCTCGTCGACCTGTCGCACGTGGCGGCCACCACGATGCACGATGCGCTCGACGTGGCATCCGCCCCTGTGATCTTCAGCCACAGCTCGTGCCGGGCCGTCACCGATCATGTGCGCAACGTGCCTGACGACGTGCTCGAGCGGATGCCGGCCAACGGCGGCGTCGTGATGATCACCTTCGTGCCGGGCTTCGTCTCGACCGCATACAAGGAGTGGATCGAACGCGGCCGCCAGGGCGAGGCTCCGCGGGTCACGGTCTCGGATGTGGCAGACCACGTCGAGCACGCGCGCGCCGTGGCGGGCATCGATCACATCGGCCTCGGCGGCGACTTCGACGGCGCACCGCAGTTCCCCGAGGGCCTCGAAGGCGTCGGCGACTACCCGAAGCTGCTGGCCGAGCTCGCCGCCCGCGGCTGGAGCGCCGACGAGCTGGCGGCGCTGGCGGGCGGCAACATCACGCGCGTGCTGAAGGCGACGGATGCCGCCTTCCAGGCATCCCGATAAGCAACGCACCCGCGTGCGCTCATAGGCTCGAGCCATGGCAGAAATCGAATACCGCACCCTCGGCACGTCCGGCCTCGTCGTCTCGACGGTGGGCCTCGGCTGCAACAACTTCGGGCGTCCAGGAACGGCGACCGAGACGCAGGAGGGCACGAATGCGGTGATCGACGCCGCCATCGACGCCGGGGTGACGCTGTTCGACACGGCCGACATCTACGGCGGCGGCGAGAAGGGTCTCTCAGAGACGCTCATGGGCACCGCACTCGCCGGCAGGCGCGACCAGATCGTGCTCGCGACCAAGTTCGGCATGGACATGGAGGGCCGGAACGGCCCCGACTGGGGCGCTCGCGGGTCTCGGCGCTATGTGCGCCGTGCTGTCGAGGCGTCGCTCGCGCGGCTGAAGACCGACTGGATCGACCTCTACCAGCTGCACCGGCCCGACCCGGCGACGCCGATCGAAGAGACCCTCGCGGTGCTCGACGACCTCATCAGCGAGGGGAAGGTGCGCTACATCGGGCACTCGAACCTCTCGGGCTGGCAGATCGCCGATGCCGAGTACCAGGCGGTGCTGCACGGCCACCCTCGGTTCATCTCGGCGCAGAACCACTACAACCTGCTCGTGCGCGAGGCCGAGCGCGAGGTGCTGCCGGCCGTCAACCAGTACGGGCTCGGCTTCCTGCCGTACTTCCCGCTGCAGAACGGGCTCTTCACTGGCAAGTTCAGCCGTGCGGGCGGGCCTGCCGACAGCCGCATCATGCAGCAGCGCAAGCACATCCTCGACGATGCCCCGTGGGACCTGATCGACGAATACCAGGCGTTCGCCGACGCCCGCGGCATTACCATGCTTCAGGCGACCTTCGGGTGGCTGCTCGCGCAGCCGGGGCTCACCTCGGTGATCGCGGGAGCGACCAAGCCTGAGCAGATCGTCGCCAACGCCGAAGCGGCGTCCGCATGGCATCCCTCGCCCGACGAGGTGGCCGAGATCTCCCGCATCTTCGCCGCGTACGTGTAGCGCGACCTCCCTTCCATCGCGCGACGACACTAGCTGCGGGAATCGCGTCTCGCTCTTTCGTGCGGCGACAGTGGATGCCGGAATCCCGTGTCGTTTTTTCGCGCGGCGACAGTAAATGCCGCTTCTCGGCCTGGCGTGCGGCATCTATTGTCGCCGCGTGGGGGTGGTGCGAAGGCAAGAGGCATCTATTGTCGCCGCGGCGTTCAGCCCCGCGCCTCTTGCCGAGTGAGCGCTCACTCACTAAAGTGAGCGAGTGACCAGAACGGATGCCTCGGCTGACGCGCCCCCCGCGCGCCGTGCCCCCGCGATGAGCCCTGAGGACCGCCGCGCCCAGATCGTCGACGCCGCGATCCCGCTCGTGATGGCACACGGCGTGGCGGTCACCTCGAAGCAGATCGCCGAGGCAGCCGGCGTCGCCGAGGGCACCGTGTTCCGGGCCTTCGGCGACAAGGACGCCGTCATCGAGGCGGCGGTCACGAAGTACCTCGACCCCGAGCCGCTGCGCGAGCAGCTGCGCCGCATCGACCCGAGCGTGTCGCTCGACTTCACGGTGCGCCAGGTGGTCTCCGCCCTGCAGGATCGCTTCCGCGGCATGTTCACGATGATGGCCGCCCTCGGCCGCAGCGGGCCGCCCGAGCGTCGGCCGTCGTCGAGCAGCGACTACGCGAGCATCGTCACAGAGCTGGTGCAGCCCGAGCTCGACCGGCTGCGCATTCCCGCCGAGCGCGTGGCACCCTTCCTGCGCCTGCTGGCATTCGCCTCGTCGATCGAGGTGTTCCAGGCATCCATGCCGATCGGGCTCGATGAGCTTGTCGACCTGGCGGTGCACGGCATCGCAGGCGAGGCTCCCGCGGGTGAGGCACCCGCCGGCGAGGCACCCGCGGCCGCCGCACCCGAGGGCCCGGCATCCGCCACCCCCACACGGAAAGAAGCGCAATGCTGATCGCCCTGCTGCGGCGCCACCTCGGCCCGCATTGGAAGCTGCTCGTGGGGGTGCTGGTGTTCCAGCTCGCCCAGTCGCTCGCGGCCCTCTACCTGCCGACGCTCAACGCCGACATCATCGACAACGGCGTCGCGAAGGGCGACACCGGCTACATCATGCGCATCGGCGCGTGGATGCTGCTCGTGACGCTCGCGCAGGTCGCGTGCTCGATCACCGCGGTCTACTTCGGAGCCCGCGCGGCGATGAGCCTCGGGCGCGATCTGCGGGGAAGCGTGTTCACCCGCGTCGGGCAGTTCAGCGAGCGCGAGGTGCAGCTCTTCGGAGCGCCGAGCCTCATCACGCGCTCGACCAACGACGTGCAGCAGATCCAGATGCTCGTGCTGATGAGCTGCACCATGATGGTCTCCGCGCCGATCACGGCGGTCGGTGGTGTCATCCTCGCGATCCAGCAGGACGCCGAGCTGTCGTGGATCATCGCCGTCGCGGTTCCGGTGCTGCTGATCTGCGTCGGGGCCGTCGTGAGCCGCATGGTGCCGTGGTTCCGGAAGATGCAGAGGCGCATCGACGCCGTGAACCGGGTGCTGCGCGAGCAGCTCACGGGCATCCGCGTTGTGCGCGCCTTCGTGCGCGAGGACATCGAGACCGAGCGCTTCGAGCGCGTCAACGGCGACGTCATGGAGGCGGCGCTCAACGCCGGGCGCTGGATGACGACGATGTTCCCCATCGTCATGCTGATCCTCAACCTGTCGAGCGTCGCCGTGATCTGGTTCGGCTCGTTCCGCGTTCAAGAGGGCATGCCGATCGGCGCGCTCACGGCGTTCCTCGCCTATCTCGCCCAGATCCTCATGGCGGTGATGATGGCCACGTTCATGGCCGTCATGGTGCCGCGCGCCGCCGTGAGCGCCGGGCGCATCGGCGAGGTGCTGGGCACAGAGCCGTCTATCGCGGCGCCCGCCGCTCCGGTCCGCGAGCTGCGCGAGCGGGGCACGATCGAGCTCTTCGAGGTCGGGTTCCACTACCCGGGCGCCGAGCAGCCCGTGCTGACCGACGTGTCGCTGCGCGCCGAGGCGGGGCAGACGCTCGCGATCATCGGATCCACGGGCGCGGGCAAGACGACCCTGGTCAACCTGCTGCCCCGGCTCTTCGACGCCACGAGCGGCACCGTCTACGTCGACGGCGTCGACGTCGCCGAGCTCGACCCCGAGCTGCTGTGGAGCCGCATCGGCCTCGTGCCGCAGAAGCCGTACCTCTTCTCGGGAACGGTCGCGAGCAACCTGCGCTACGGCAATCCCGACGCCACTGAGGACGAGCTGTGGCGCGCTCTCGAGATCGCTCAGGCCGCCGCGTTCGTCCGCGAGATGGACGGCGGGCTCGAGGCCGCGATCGCGCAGGGCGGCACGAACGTGTCGGGCGGCCAGCGGCAGCGGCTCGCGATCGCCCGGGCCCTCGTGAAGCGGCCCGAGATCTATGTGTTCGACGACTCGTTCTCGGCGCTCGACCTCGCGACGGATGCCCGACTGCGCGCCGCTCTGAAGAGAGAGGTCGACGGCGCAACCTTCGTGATCGTCGCGCAGCGCGTGTCGACCATCGTCGACGCCGACCAGATCGTGGTCATCGACGACGGCCGGGTGGTCGGGATCGGCCGCCATGAGGAACTGCTGGCGGGCAACGACACGTACGCCGAGATCGTGAACTCGCAGCTCACTGCGGAGGAGGCGCGATGAGCGACCAGAAGAGCCCCGCCCCCGCTGCCCCCGCTGCCGCCCCTGGTGCCCCCGCCGCTGCCGCTGCGCGCCCGCAGACGCCGCAGACGCGCCCGACGCGCCGCGGCCCGGGCGGCGGCGGCCCGATGGGCATGGCGATGCCGGGGGAGAAGGCCTCGAACTTCGGCCCGTCGGCCAAGAGGCTTCTCGGCCGGCTGCGCGGGGAGCGCCTGGCCGTCGCGCTGGTGGCGCTGCTCGGTGCGGCATCCGTCGCCTTCACGGTCGTCGGGCCCAAGCTCCTCGGTGACGCGACGAACATCGTGTTCGCGGGCTTCATCGGGCGCCAGTTCGCGCACGTGCCGGCCGGCACGACCAAGGCCGAGGTGATCGCGGGCCTCGAGAAACAGGGCAACGGCCAGCTGGCCGACCTGCTGCGGCACATCGACTTCACCCCCGGCCAGGGCATCGACTTCACGGCGCTCGCGCACCTGCTGATGTGGGTGCTGCTGCTCTATGTCGTCGCGGCGGTCTTCGGCTGGGCGCAGGGCTGGATCATGAACGGCGTCGTCGCGCGCGTCACGTTCGCGCAGCGGCAGGACGTCGAGGCGAAGATCCACCGCCTGCCGCTGTCGTACTTCGACCGGATGCCGCGCGGCGAGCTGCTCTCGCGGGTGACGAACGACATCGACAACGTCCAGCAGAGCCTGCAGCAGACGATGAGCCAGCTGCTGCAGTCGCTCCTCACCGTGATCGGCGTGCTGGCGTTCATGTTCTGGACCTCGTGGCTGCTCGCGCTGATCGCGCTGGTCACGATCCCGCTCACGATCGTCGTGACGCAGCAGATCGCCAAGCGCTCGCAGAAGCAGTTCGTGGCGCAGTGGCGGCACACGGGCGAGCTCAACGCCCAGATCGAAGAGGCGTTCAGCGGCCACGCCCTGGTCAAGGTCTTCGGGCGCCATCGCGAGGTCGAGGCGCGGTTCGCCGCGAAGAACGACGAGCTGTTCGACGCGAGCTTCGGCGCGCAGTTCGTCAGCGGCATCATCATGCCGGCGATGATGTTCGTCGGGAACCTCATCTACGTCGTGATCGCCGTCGTCGGCGGCCTGCTCATCACGAGCGGCTCGCTGTCGCTCGGAAGCGTGCAGGCGTTCATCCAGTACTCGCGCCAGTTCACGCAGCCGCTCACCCAGCTCGGGTCGATGGCCAACCTGCTGCAGTCGGGGGTCGCGAGCGCCGAGCGCGTGTTCGAGCTGCTCGATGCCGACGAGCAGACGCCGGACGATGCGGATGCCGAGCCGCTCGGCGCGGTGACGGGCCGCTTCGCCTTCGAGGACGTCGCGTTCTCGTATGCGCCCGACGCGCCGCTCATTACCCGCCTGAACCTCGTGGCAGAACCCGGGCAGACGGTCGCGATCGTCGGGCCGACCGGTGCAGGCAAGACGACGCTCGTGAACCTCATGATGCGCTTCTACGACCCCGATTCCGGCCGCATCACGCTCGACGGCGTCGACACGCGCCGCCTGCGGCGGCAGGAGCTGCGCGGCGCGATGGGCATGGTCCTGCAGGACACGTGGCTGTTCGCGGGCACGATCCGCGAGAACATCGCGTATGGCCGGCCGGATGCCAGCGAGGAGGAGATCCTCGCCGCGGCGCGCGCCGCCTACGTCGACCGCTTCGTGCACTCGCTGCCCGACGGCTACGACACGGTGCTCGAGGACGAGGGCGCGAACGTCTCCGCAGGCGAGAAGCAGCTGCTCACCATCGCGCGGGCGTTCCTGTCGCGGCCGTCGGTGCTGATCCTCGATGAGGCGACGAGCTCCGTCGACACCCGCACCGAGGTGCTCGTGCAGCAGGCGATGAGCGCGCTGCGGGCGGGGCGCACCTCGTTCGTGATCGCGCACCGGCTCTCGACGATCCGCGACGCCGACCTCATTCTGGTGATGGAGCACGGCGACATCGTCGAGCAGGGTTCGCACTCCTCGCTGCTCGAGGCCGGCGGGGCGTACTCGAGGCTCTACCAGGCGCAGTTCGCGGGCGCAGTCGTCGACGAGGCCTGACTAGTCGGGCGGACTTCCCGCTCACAGGCGCTGATCCGGGGAAGTTGTGCCACTTTCCCGCGCTCTGTTGCGTTGGGCAACGGATGCCCCGGCGAGGCTGGCCTGCATGGCCCAGACCGCCCCGCCCGACAAGCTCATCCGCCTTCGCAGCTCGCGCGACGTCGTCGCCGCTGTGCCCCACCTGCTCGGCTACCGCCCGCGCCGCAGCATCGTGTTCCTCAACACGCACGCCGACGCGCAGGTGTCGACCCTGCGTGTCGACCTGCCCGAACCGGCGCCGCCCGCCGTCGAGAAGAGGCTCATCGCGTCGCTCGTCGGCATGCTCTGCAAGGTGCCCGAGGTCAGCCGCGTGCTGGTCGTGGTCTATGCCGAGGGGCCGTTCGACGCCGGCGGGGACGTGCCGCGCGCATCCTTCGTTCGGCCGCTGATCGGCCGTCTGCTCGACTCGGGCTTCGTGGTGCACGATGCGCTCTGCGTGGCCGACGATGCCTGGGGTGCATACGACGGGCACGATGCGGGCATCCCGCACCGGCTCGACGAGCTCGACGAGACGCCGCTCGGCGCTGACGGCGACCCCGTCGCGGCCGACGTCGCCGAGCTCGCGGCACTTCCGACCGTCGGGCACCTCGCGCGGCGCGCCTTCGATGCGGCGATCGACAGGGCTATCGCCGGGTCCGGCGCGGTGCGACCGATTCTCGCTGCCGAGCAGGCGCTCGCCCTCGACGCAGGCACGGCCGACAGCGACGAGCTCGCGGCGATCGTGCCGGTGCTGCTGTACCCAGAGCTGCGCGATGCGGTCCTGTTCACGTGGGCGTGGGGCGCGCAGCGCGGTCTCGAGCTGCTCGACGAGGCCGAGCGCATCGACGCAGGTGAAGTCGGCCCCGGCGACGACACGATCGCCCTCGATCTCATGGGCCTCGGCGACGCCGAGCCGCCCGATCACGAGCGGGTCTCTCGAGCGACCGCGCTGATGTCGCGCATCGCGGCCCTCGCCCCTGACGACGTCGCACACGTCGCGCTGACCGTGCTCGGCTGGCTGCACTGGTCGCAGGGGCGCGGGTCGGTCGCGAGTCGCCTCGTCGATCGGGCGCGCGAGCTCGACCGGTCCTACGGCCTGGCCGAGCTGCTGCAGACCGTGCTGCGTCAGGGGCACCTGCCCGGCTGGGCGTACGCGATGCCGGGCGACTGAAGGCGGGGCCGGTCAGGGCCGCCGACTACGATCTGTGGAGACCACGCCCCTTACGGAGGAACTCCCGCATGCCTGTCGATGCCCAGCTCATCGCCTTCGACCTCGACGACACCCTGGCCCCCTCGAAGTCCCCCCTGCCCGACGCGGTCGCCTCAGTGCTCGCGCGGCTGCTCGAGAAGGCATCCGTCGCGATCATCTCGGGCGGCCAGATCGGCCAGTTCCGCCAGCAGGTGATCGAACGGCTGACGGGTGCCTCCGAGGCGGGCCTCGGGCGGCTGTTCCTCATGCCCGTCACCGGAACGCAGTACTGGCGCTACGTCGACGGCGAGTGGTCCATGCAGTACGAGGATGGGCTCTCGGCGGAGGAGAAGTCCGCGGCGCTCGCCGCGATCGAGGCCACCGCGAAGCGGTTCGGCTACTGGGAGGCCGAGACCTGGGGCCCCATCCTCGAAGACCGCGGCTCGCAGATCACGTTCTCGGCGCTCGGCCAGCAGGCTCCTGTCGACGCGAAGAAGGCGTGGGATCCGAGCGGCGAGAAGAAGAACCGCCTTGCGGCCGCCGTGCAGGCGCAGCTGCCGCAGCTCTCGGTGCGCTCCGGCGGGTCGACGTCGATCGACATCACCCGCGCCGGTGTCGACAAGGGCTACGCGCTCGAGCGGCTCGTCGAGGTCAGTGCCATCCCCGTCGAAGACATGATCTTCGTCGGCGACCGGCTCGACCCCGACGGCAACGACTACCCCGTGGTGCGCACGGGCGTCCGCACCCAGATGGTCGGCGGCTGGGAAGACACGGTGGCCTACCTCGAGGGGCTGCTCGCGGAGTAGCCCGGGCCGGCCTCTGCGCGCGGCGCGCCCGCGTGGGGCATCCGCCAACCACTCAGAGCTTCGTCCAGGCGTCCTTCAGCACGCCCTCGAGGATCTCGCGCATCTGCGCGAACTCCGACGGACCCACGGTGAGCGGCGGCGAGAGCTGGATCACGGGGTCGCCGCGGTCGTCGGCGCGGCAGTACAGGCCGTTCTCGAACAGCTCGTGCGAGACGAAGCCCTTGAGGATCCGCTCGGACTCCTCCTCCGTGAACGTCTCCTTCGTGGCCTTGTCCTTCACGAGCTCGATGCCGAAGAAGTACCCGGCGCCGCGCACATCGCCGACGATCGGCAGCGCAAGCAGCTTCTCGAGCTCGGCGCGGAACAGCGGCGAGTTCTCGGCGACGCGCTGGTTGAGCCCCTCTTCTTCGAAGATGTCGAGGTTCTCGAGGGCGACCGCGGCCGAGACCGGATGCCCTGCGAAGGTGTACCCGTGCAGGAAGTTGTTCTCGCCCGTGCGGAACGGCTCGTAGATGCGGTCGCTGACGATGGTGGCGCCGATGGGGGAGTAGCCGGACGTCAGCGCCTTCGCGCAGGTGATCATGTCGGGCTGGTAGCCGAAGTCGACCGAGGCGAACATCGAGCCGATGCGGCCGAAGGCGCAGATCACCTCGTCGGAGACCAGCAGCACGTCGTACTCGTCGCAGATCTCGCGCACGCGGTGGAAGTAGCCGGGAGGCGGCGGGAAGCACCCGCCGGAGTTCTGCACGGGCTCGAGGAAGACGGCCGCGACCGAGTCGGCGCCCTCGAACTCGATCGCCTGGCGGATGCGCTCGGCGGCCCAGATGCCGAACTGCTCTTCGGTGCCGCCCGGGAAGCCGTTCTCTTCCGCGCGGTAGTAGTTGGTGTTCGGCACGCGGAACCCGCCGGGCGTCAGCGGCTCGAACTGCTGCTTGAGGCCGGGCAGCCCGGTGATCGCGAGCGCCCCCTGCGGGGTGCCGTGATAGGCGATCGCACGCGAGATGACCTTGTGCTTGCCGGGCTTGCCGACCAGCTTCCAGTAGTTCTTCGCGAGCTTGAACGCGGTCTCGACCGCCTCGCCGCCTCCCGTGGAGAAGAACACGCGGTTGAGGTCGCCCGGCGCGAAGTCGGCGAGCCGGTCGGCGAGCTCGATGGCCGCCGGGTGGGCATACGACCACAGCGGGAAGAAGGCGAGCTGCTCGGCCTGCTTCGCAGCGGCTTCGGCGAGCCGGCGGCGGCCGTGGCCGGCGTTGACGACGAACAGGCCGGCGAGGCCGTCGATGTACGACTTGCCGCGGCTGTCCCAGATGGTGTGGCCCTCGCCGCGGACGATGATGGGCGTCTCGCCGGCCTCGAGCGGCCCCTGCGACGACATGTGCATCCACAGGTGGTCCTTCGCCTTCGCGCGCAGCGCGGCGTCTTCGGCCGCGGAGTAGACCGTGGCGGGAGCGATCGTGTCGGTCATGGTGTGCTCGATTCCCCTAGTGAACGCGCGCCGGCTCAGCGCGTGCCCCAGTTGTAGTGCTGCTTCTGCAGCCGGAGGTAGACGAAGGTCTCGGTCGAGACCACGTGTTCGATGGCGCGGATCTCGGAGTTCAGCAGCGTGATCAGCTCCTCGTCGCTCTCGCACACGACTTCGACGAGGATGTCGAAATCGCCTGCCGTGAGAACGACATAGTCGACGGCGTCGAGCGCCGAGAGCTGCTCGGCCACCACGCGGGTGTCGCCGCTGACGCGGATGCCGATCATGGCCTGCCGGAAGAAGCCGAGCTGCAGCGGGTCCGTCACCGCGACGATCTGCATGACGCCGGACTCGGTGAGCTTCTGCACCCGCTGGCGCACGGCGGCCTCCGAGAGCCCGACGGCCTTGCCGATCTCCGCGTACGAACGCCGGCCGTCCTCCTGCAGCTGCTCGATGATCGCTTTCGAGACGTCATCGAGCGGCTGGGGGCGGGGCGCGACGGGTCGCGAAACGGTCGACATGCGTCGATTCTGTCAGTGCAAGGTATGTCCGGCAAGTGAATCCGTATCAGGTAGCGCGGATTGACGACGGAATCGGTAGAGTCTGCGCATGACGTCGACGCGTACGCTTCAGAACTTCATCGCAGGCGAATACACGGATGCCAGGGCCGAGCGCACCCTCACGCTGGTCGATCCCGCGACCGAGGGGGAATACGCGGAGTCGCCGGTCTCCTCGCCCGAGGACGTCGATCGGGCCTTCCGCGCCGCGGCCGATGCGTTCCCCGTCTGGCGCGAGACGACTCCGGCCGCACGGCAGCTGGCGCTGTTCCGCATCGCCGACGAAATGGAGCGCCGCGCCGACGACTTCGCCGACCTCGAATCGCAGGACACCGGCAAACCGCGAGCGAATCTGGTCGCCGACGAGATCCTGCTGTCGGTCGACCAGATCCGCTTCTTCGCGGGCGCCGCGCGCAACCTCGAGGGCCGTGCGGCCGCCGAGTACATGAAGGACCACACGAGCTTCGTCCGCCGCGAGCCGATCGGGGTCGTCGGCCAGGTGACGCCGTGGAACTACCCGTTGAACATGGCGGTGTGGAAGTTCGCACCCGCGCTCGCCGCGGGCAACACGACGGTGCTGAAGCCGTCGGACACCACGCCCCAGTCGACGCTGCTGCTGGCCGAGATCGCCGCGGAGTTCCTCCCAGCGGGCGTCCTCAACGTCATCGTCGGCGACCGCAGCACCGGCGCCGCGATGATCGACCACAAGACGCCGCAGCTGGTGTCGATCACGGGGTCGGTCCGCGCCGGAATGGAAGTGGCGCGTGCGGCATCCGCAGATCTCAAACGCGTTCACCTCGAGCTCGGCGGGAAGGCGCCGGTCGTCGTGTTCGACGATGCCGACCTCGAGAAGGCGGTGGAAGGCATCGCGAGCGCCGGCTACTTCAACGCGGGGCAGGACTGCACGGCCGCCACCCGCGTGCTCGTGCACGAGCGGATCCACGACGAGTTCGTGGCCGCGCTCGCCGCCTACGCGAAGGCGAGCACGCCGGTCGGGCTGCCGGCCGACCCCGACGCCTTCTTCGGCGCCGTCAACAACGCCGACCAGTTCGCGCGCGTCATGGGATTCCTCGACCGGCTGCCCGACCACGCGACTGTCGTCACGGGCGGCACGCGCAAGGGCGAGCGCGGATTCCTCATCGAGCCGACTGTGCTCGACGGCCTCCGGCAGGACGACGAGCAGATCCAGACAGAGATCTTCGGGCCGGTCATCACCGTGCAGACGTTCCGCGACGAGGCCGAGGCGCTGCGCCACGCGAACGGCGTGCAGTACGGCCTCGCCTCATCCGTGTGGACGAAGGACCACGGCCGCGCGATGCGATTCGCCAAGGGACTCGACTTCGGCTGTGTGTGGATCAACACCCACATTCCGATCGTCGCCGAGATGCCGCACGGCGGCTTCAAGCACTCGGGCTACGGGAAGGACCTCTCGCAGTACGGCTTCGAGGACTACACCCGCATCAAGCACGTGATGTCGTACATCGGCGAGTGACCGTGCTCGTCGTCCGTCGCTCTCGTCCGATGCACAATTGACAACCCGCTCAACAACGGTGCAGTTCACTGACTAGGCTGTCTGCGTCCACCGATCGACTCCATCCCGGGAGAACTCTGTGACTCAAATCGGTCGCAGCAGCAGGCGGCACGACATCGCCGTGCCCGAGCGCGAGGGCGAGCGCATCACGCTCTCGTGGTCTGCCGCGAGCGATCGCGGGCATCGCAGGGCGGTCAACGAGGACAGCGTGCTGGCCCGCGCCCCGATCTTCGCGGTCGCCGACGGCATGGGCGGCCACGAAGCGGGCGACTTCGCGAGCTCGGCGGTGATCACCCGCCTCGCCGAGCAGCTGGGGCGGCGCTTCATCGCCGCGCCCGAGATCAGCGACGCGCTTCGGGCGGCCGTCGACGACATGAGTCGCGGGGTCGGAATGACCGACCTCGGCACGGGCACGACGGTGACGGGAATCGCCCTCACCTTGCGCGACGGCTCGCCGTACTGGCTGGTGTTCAACATCGGCGACTCGCGCGTCTATCAACTGGTGGGCGGCGTCCTCGAGCAGCTCACGGTCGACCACAGCATCGTGCAGCAGCTGCTGGACAGGGGGCTGATCACCCCGGCCGAGGCCGAGGTGCACCCCCACGCCAACGTGATCACGCGGGCGGTCGGCTTCAACGAGGACCCGGTGCCCGACTTCTGGCTCATTCCCATCGTCGCGGGTTCGCGCCTTCTCGTGTGCTCCGACGGGCTCACGAAGGAGCTCACCGAGCACGGCATCCGCCACTTCCTCTCCATCGGCAGCTCGGCCGCAGACACGGCCTCGCGTCTGATGGACGCCGCGCTCGGAAACGGCGGGCGCGACAACGTCAGCGTCGTCGTGGTCGACGTGCTCGGAACGCCCGAGCTCGCGGCGGCTGGGCCCCGAACTGGGGGCGAGGGAAGGCGGGCCCGGACAGGGCCGCTTCCGGCGTGACCTGGGGGTTCTCCCACACTGCCCGGGTTATCGTGAGGGAGTGCAGGGGACAGGTGCGCTGAGATGCCGCGTGTGCGGAAGCGAGCTCTTCGAGGGGGCGATCTTCTGCGGCGAGTGCGGCAGCGCTGTCGAGGCGACGCCGTATCTGCGGCATCCGATCGACGACAACCGGCCCACTGACACTCAGGTGGTCACCGCGTCGGTGCTGCGCACCATCACCGAGTCGGCCGCCCGCCGCAGCGCAGCCGCTGCCAAGCCCGCCGTGATCGAGACATCGGCACTGCCCGACCCCGGTGACCTGTCCGCGCCCGTTCCGACATGGGTTCTCGCCGCCTCGACGGGTGAACGGGTCATCGTCGCGGGCAGCGGTCTCGTCGGCCGCAAGCCGGTGGCCGCCGCGGGCGAGAGCTTCGATCAACTGGTCGCGATCGCCGATCCGGGCCGCTCCGTGTCGAAGACGCACCTCGAGTTCGGCGTCGAGGGCGACGAGCTGTGGGTGCTCGACCGGTTCTCGTCGAACGGAACCGCGATCGTCGGGGCGGACGGATTGCGGCGCGAGTGCGAGCCGGGGCGCCGCTACCGGGTCGCGCGCGGGTCGCGAGTCGAGATCGGCGACCAGTACCTGATCGTCGGCTAGCGCCGCCGGCACGGGGGAGCGCCACGGGTCTTCCCCAGCACAGCGCGCAGATCGCCCGCGTTCTCCACATTTCAGGGCTGTGGCGCGATGGCGGATGCCTCGGCCGTGCTGTCCTGAACGGGTGACCGCCCTTTCCCTTCCGCCTCGGCCGCCCGAGCCGCGCCCGCCGCGCATGTCGTGGGCCGCCTTCATCACGCCTGTGGTGATGGCCGGGGCGCTGTGGCTCATGACGCGCTCGCCGTATGCGCTGGCGTTCGCCGCGCTCGGCCCGATCGGCGCCGTCATCTCGCTTCTCGAGGGGCGCCGCGGGGGCGGCCGTGAGCGCCGTGCGGCGGCAGCGGAGCGCGCCGCCGAGCTGGAGCGGCTGCGTGCCGGCGTCGAGCTCGCCCACGAGAGGCTGCGGCGCGCGCTGCGGCGGCGGGCGCCGGGGGCCGCGGCGGCGCTCGCGAGCATGGAGGGTCCAGCGCTGTGGAAGGGCGACGAGGCCGTCGTAGCGCTGGGCGTCGGCACCGTGGCGAGCGGCCTCACCGTCACCGGCGATGCGAGAGAGCCCGACGAGCTCGCGCTCTGCCATCTCGCCGAGCGGCTCGACGGGGCTCCGGTCGTCGCGTTTCCCGAGCAAGGCATCGCGGTCTGCGGCCCCGACGTGCTGGCGCGTGCCTATCTGCGCGGGCTTCTGGTGCAGCTGTTCGCGGCTCTGCCGCCTGGTCGCCTGGGGCCGCCCGAGCTCATCGACGCTGCCGGCCATGCGCGCGGCGAGTGGGACTGGCTCGAGGCGCTGCCCCACTGCTCGGGCGCCGGCGGCGCCGTCGTGCCCCGCTTCGGGGTCTTCGCACAGGCGCGGCTCGTTCCGCCCGGCTACCGGGTCGTCGTGTCGCTCGGCTCACCCGTTGCCGCTGCCGTGGAGGTGTTCGGCGGCGAGAATCGCGCGGGCAGCGGATCGGCCGAGCACGCCCTGCTCGAGGCATCCGTCGCACCCGAGCTCGTGTCGCGCGCCGAGGCCGAGCGGTTCGTCGCCGCCCTCGTCGCGCGCGCGGCGGGGCTCGGACTCGGCGCAGGAACGCGCGCGCTGCCGGCCGAGGTGGCCTTCGGCGACCTGCCTGCCGCGGGCGGGCCCCGGCTCGGCGCATCGATCGGTCGCACGCAGCACGGCATCGCCGAGGTCGACCTCGTCGCCGACGGGCCGCACGCCGTCGTCGCGGGCGTCACCGGCAGCGGGAAGAGCGAGCTGCTCGTCACCTGGGTGGCCGGCATGGTGTCGGGGCGTTCGAGCGCAGAGATCGTCGTGCTGCTCGTCGACTTTAAGGGCGGCGCCGCCTTCCGCCCGCTGGCCGCGCTGCCGCACGTCGTCGGCGTGATCACCGATCTGCAGCACGGTGAGGCCGCCCGCGCTCTCAGCAGTCTGTCGGCCGAGCTGCGACGGCGCGAGGCCGAACTCGCCCGGCTCGGGGTGCGCGACGTTGCCGAGGCGCGCGGGGCGCTGCCGCGTCTCGTGATCGTCGTCGACGAGTTCGCGGCCATGATCGACGCGTTCCCCGACTTCGGACCGTTGTTCACCGACATCGCGGCGCGGGGCCGCGCCCTCGGCATCCACCTGATCCTCGCCACCCAGCGGCCGGCGGGTGTCATGCGCGACGCACTCGTCGCCAACTGCCCGCTGCGGCTCAGCCTGCGCGTGCAATCCGACTCCGACAGCCGGTGGGTGGTCGGCACGGATGCCGCGTCCAGGCTCTCCGCATCGAACCCCGGTCGCTGCATCATGTCCATCGACGGGGCGGCGACCGAGGTCCAGATCGCCCGCACGACGGCGGCCGATCTCGCCGAGCTCGCGGCGGCGTCGGCCCACTCCTCGCCGCGACGTCCATGGCTGGACCCGCTGCCCGCCGTGCTGACGCGCGCCGACCTTCCGGCCGACGCGGGGCGGCAGGTGGTCGGGCTCGCCGACCTTCCCGATCAGCAGCAGCGAGCCATGCTGACCTTCCGTGCGGAAGAGGCGCCGCTCCTCGTCCTCGGCGCAGCGCGCAGCGGCAAATCGAGCGTGCTGCGGCTGCTCGCCGACGCGTCCGGGCTCGATTCCGTCGTCGTGGGCGCCGACCGTGAGCACGCATGGGACGCGGTCGAGGCCGCCGCCGAGCGCTGCGAAGACCCGGACGCGGCCGACAGCCCCGGTCTGCTCCTGGCCATCGACGACGCCGACGCCGTGTGCGCTCGGCTCGGCGACGAGTACGCGGCGGCCTGGAGCGAGCGGCTCGCGCGAGTCCTGCGTGACGGGCCCGCCGCCGGCGTCTACGCCGTGGTCGCGGCCCAGCGGCAGGCCGGTCCCATGCGCAGCACGCTCGCCCTCGCCCGCGAGACGGTGCTGCTGCGCCAGCCGAACCGACAGGAGCACGTGCTCGCCGGGGCGCCTGCCGAGCTGTGGGACGAGGGGATGCCGGCGGGCGGCGGTGTCTGGCGCGGGCGGCGCGTGCAGTTCCTCGCCCCCGGCCCGCACCTCGAGACGCTCGACGGCGTCCGCATCGCGTCGGCAGGTGAGCCACCCGCCCGGGTGACGCTCGTCCCGGCGCGGGGCAGCGCGACGATCCTGGTCAGCCGCTCGCCCGCCCGAGTGCTCTCCCGGGCGCGCGCCGCCGGGCTTCCGGCCGAAGCGGTCGTCGACCTCACACAGCCGCCCGTCGCCGGAACCCTCGTCCCCGAGGCAGTGCTCGCCGACGCGCGGTTGCCGACCGGCGTGCTGCTCGTCGGCGACCCCGACGCGTGGCTCGGGCGGTGGTCGCTGTTCGCCGCACTCAAAGCGCGGCATCCCATCGTCTTCTCCGGGTGCGACGCGGCCGATGTGCGCGCCCTCACGCGCAGCCGCGCGCTGCCGCCGCCGCTCTCGCCCGGGTCCGGCGCGGGCTGGCTGGTCTCCGCAGACGGGCGCATGCGCCGCTGCGTCCTCGAGGCCGCATGAGACGCCGCGGCACGCCGACGCAGCGGGCTCGCCGTCGCCGGAACCTGCTACGCGGCGAGCACCGCCCCGAGGGAGCCCAGCTCGAGGCCGTGGGCAGCGGCAACGCCCTCGTTCACGACCGCACCGCCGTGCACGTTCAGGCCGAGGGCGAGCGCGGGGTCAGCGGCGAGGGCGGCACGCCAGCCCTGGCCGGCGATCGCCCGCAGGTACGGAAGAGTGGCGTTCGTCAGCGCATACGTCGAGGTCTGGGCGACCGCCCCCGGCATGTTCGCCACGCAGTAGAAGATCGAGTCGTGCACGCGGAACGTCGGGGCGCTGTGCGTCGTGGGGTGACTGTCCTCGAAGCATCCGCCCTGGTCGATCGCGATGTCGACGAGCACACTGCCGGGCCGCATCCGCGCCACGAGGTCGTTCGTGACCAGCTTCGGGGCCTTGGCGCCGGGAATCAGCACCGACCCCACGACGAGATCGGCCGCGGTGACGGCCTTCTCGATCTCGAAGGGGTTCGACGCGATCGTCTTGATCCGGCCCTGGTAGAGGTCGTCGAGCTGGCGCAGCCGCCCGATGTTGGTGTCGAGCACGGTCACCTGCGCTCCGAGGCCCACCGCGGTCGTGATGGCGTTCGAACCCGCGACGCCTCCGCCGATGATCACGACGTCGGCCGGGCGGGTGCCCGGAACGCCTGGCACGAGCAGGCCGACGCCACCGGCGGGCTTCATCAGCGTGCTGGCGCCGACGATCGGTGCCAGCCTTCCGGCGACCTCGCTCATCGGCGCGAGGAGCGGAAGCTGCCGCTCCGGCAGCTGCACCGTCTCATAGGCGATCGCGGTCACGCCGGCGGCCGCGAGCGCGTCCGTCAGGGGCCGGTCGGCGGCGAGGTGCAGGTACGTGAACAGCACGAGACCGTCACGGAAGTGCTCGTACTCGGTTGCGATCGGCTCCTTCACCTTGAGCACGAGCTCGGCGTCGGCCCAGACCGCGGCGGCGTCCGGCTCGATGACCGCGCCGGCGTCGCGGTACTCCTCGTCGGTGATCGACGAGCCGAGCCCGGCTCCCGACTCGACGACGACGCGATGGCCGCTGCCGGTCAGAGCGTGCACTCCGGCGGGCGTGATCGCCACGCGGAATTCGTTGTCCTTGATCTCGCGGGGTACTCCGATGCGCATGTCGCTCCTGTCGTCGGCGGGCGGCCTCGTGGGCCACGCCTCAGGTTAGCGTGCGCGGGGCTGAGATCGACAGTCTGGTCCGGTGAATACTGCGGATTCCGTTCCAAGCGACTCAGTAAGCAGCGGAATCGGTGGGCAGGTCTACACGACCGGTCGCACTTCTCCGACAGGCTGCCCGCCACCCAGCACGGCGCCGACGACGTCGGGCAGCACAGCGGCGACAGGCGCGGCAGGAAGGGCGCCCGCCTTCACGAGCAGCGTGAGCGCGACGACGGTTGCCGGGCGGTGGGCGCCGTCGAGCACCTTGAGCGCGACGGTCGTGCCGTCGGGTGCGGCGACGACCTGAAGGCCCTCGGCGCCCCGCTTCGCGAGCACGCCGAGGCGCTCGACGAGCACGCTGTCGCTGCGGCCCTGACCGTGGATCGCCCAGGGGAAGTCGCGAATCGCCTGCGTGACCGCCGCCGCCTTCTTGTAGAGCGGGAACGGCGACGACGCCTGCGCCGTGGCGATGCGCTGGATGCCTCGTGCGAGCCCGATGAGCGTCACCGCGAAGGTGGGGGCGCCGCAGCCGTCGACGGCCACGTTCGCCACCTTCTCACCGGTCAGCCGCTCGATCGTGTCGACGATGTGCTTCTGCACGGGGTGCTCGGGGTCGAGGTACCCCTCGACGTCCCACCCGTTCGCGACGCAGGCGAGCAGCATGGCGGCGTGCTTGCCGGAGCACTCCATATAGATCGGCGCGGGACCGCCGCCCGAGGAGCGCACGCCGGCGCGCGCCTCGCCGTCGGCCGGCATGACGGCGGGGCATCGCAGGGCGCTCTCGGGCAGCTGCGCCTTCGCGAGGATGCTGCGCACCGCTGCGACGTGCGCCGGGGTTCCGGTGTGGCTCGCCGCGGCGACCGCGAGTTCGGGGCCCTCGAGCTCGGCGCCGGCCGAGAGCGCGGCCAGCGCCTGGATCGGCTTGAGCGACGACCGTGCGAACACGGGGGCCGAAGGGTCGCCGACCGTGCGCAGGACGGCGGCGTCCTGCCCGAGCACGACGGCGCTGCCCGCGTGGCGGGACTCGACGAAGTCGCCGCGCACGACGACGGCGAGCTCGGCCGAGTCCGCGAGTGTCGCGGTCTCGGCCGCGCGCGTCGAGCCCGCGGTCAGGTCGGAAAGGCCGTGGGCCGGGGTCTGCACGCGGTCGCTCACAGTGCCGCCAGCGCGTCGTCGATGATGCGGGCGGTGTCTTCGAGGTGCGCGTCGGTGACGGCGAGCGACGGCAGGAAGCGCAGCACGTTCCCGTACGTGCCGGCAGACAGCAGCAGCACGCCCTGCTGCGCCGCGTGCGCGATGATCGCCGGCACTGCGGTCGCGTGCGGCGTTCTGCTGGTGTCGCGGGTGCCGGGTTCGACGAGCTCGATCGCGAGCATCGCCCCGATTCCTCGCACCTCGCCCACCACGTCGTGCTTCGCCCTGAGCTGCTCAAGCAGCGGCCGGAACGTGGCGTCGATGCGCCGGGCCTCGGCCAGCAGCCCCCGCGCCTCGATCTGCTCGAACACGGCGACCGCGGCGGCGCAGGCGACGGGGTTCCCGCCGAAGGTGCCGCCGAGGCCGCCGGGGTGTGCGGCATCCATGATCTCGGCGCGGCCGGTGACGGCGGCGAGGGGCAGGCCGCCCGCGATGCCCTTCGCCGTCAGCACCACGTCGGGCACGAGGCCGAAGTGCTCGCTCGCGTAGTAGGCGCCGGTGCGTGCCATGCCGGTCTGGATCTCGTCGGCGACGAACACGACTCCGTTGTCGTTGCACCAGCGCTGCAGTGCGGGCAGATAGCCGTCGGCGGGCACCATGAACCCGCCCTCGCCCTGGATCGGCTCGACGACGAGGCAGGCGAGGTCGGACGCGCCGATGTGCTTCTCGAGGTAGAGGATCGTGCGCGCGGCGGCATCCGCCCCGCTCAGCCCGTCACGGAACGGATAGGAGCCCGGCGCGTGGTAGACGTCGGGCGCGAACGGCCCGAACCCGGCCGAGTACGGCATGGCTTTGAAGGTCATCGCCATCGTGAGGTTGGTGCGGCCGTGATAGGCGTGCTCGAGCGCCGCGACCGCGCGCCGCCCCGTGGCCTTCCGTGCGATCTTGACCGCGTTCTCGACGGCCTCCGCGCCTGAGTTCACGAGGAGGGACTTCTTCGGGAAGTCGCCGGGCGTGTGCTGCGCGAGCAACTCGGCGACCTGCACATACGACTCGTACGGCGTGATCGTCGCCATGCCGTGGGTGAGCGACCCGAGCGCCGCTGTCGCGGCCGCGACGACCTCGGGCTGCGTGTGGCCGACCGTCGTGACGCCGATGCCGGCGCCGAGGTCGAGGAAGCGGTTGCCGTCGACGTCTTCGAGAACGGCCCCGTTGGCGCGGGCGATGTAGACCGGCAGAGCGCTCGACACACCGGCGGCGACGACGGCCTCGCGGCGCGCGTGCAGCGCGCGCGATTTCGGGCCGGGGATCTCGGTGACGACGCGGCGCTCCTGCGGAACGGTGTACTCGGCGGGCGGCGCTGGCGTCGTCGTGTCGGTCATGCAGGAAGTTTAGCGGCGGCGCGGGCCCCACCCCGGGTGACAGACTGGCCGCATGGCACTCGAGCACCACTACGCCGTCGCCGTGCGCTGGAGCGGAAATCGCGGCACCGGGACCAGCGGCTACCGCGACTACGGCCGCGACCACACGGTCAGCGCCGCAGGCAAGCACGAGATCGCAGGAAGCGCCGACCCGTCGTTCCGCGGCGACCGCGACCGCTGGAATCCCGAGGAGCTGTTGCTCACCGCGCTGTCGCAGTGCCACATGCTCAGCTACCTGCACGCCGCGACCACGGCCGGCGTGACGGTCGTCGACTACGCCGACGACGCGGTCGGCACCATGGCCCAGACCCCAGACGGCGGCGGGCACTTCACCTCGGTCACGCTGCGGCCGCGCGTGGTGATCACGGATGCCTCGCAGCTCGCCCTCGCCGAGGAGCTGCACCGCGAGGCGCAGCGCATGTGCTTCATCGCCTCGTCCGTGAACTTCCCGGTCGGCCACGAGCCGCAGATCACGGTCGCCGCACCGGCCGCAGGCGCGGCGGCGGGCGGCGCCGAGGCGGTCGGCTCGGCTACAGCCGCTCCGGGTGCAGCATCCGCTTGACGCGCTCGACGGTGCCGCTCGGCGGCGCCTCGTTGTAGGCCCCCGCGAGCTCCTGGCCCGACAGCGCCTGGATCGCCGCCATGATCTCGTCGGTCGCGAGCCGGCGCGCCTTGCCCGAGTCGGCGGGCCCGAAGTGAGTGAGATCGAGCGGCTTGCCGAACTCGATCGAGATGCGCACGCGGCGGGGGATCTTGGCTCCCACGGGCAGGAAGTCGTTGGTGCGCTTGAGCCCGACCGGCACGACGGGCGCGCCGGTGGTGAGCGCGAGCCAGGCAGCCCCCGTGCGGCCCTTGTAGAGCCGGCCGTCGAGTGACCGCGTGCCCTCCGGGTAGAGCGCGAAGGCGTCACCCGACTCGATGATGCGACGCGACTGGTCGAGCGCCGACTGCGCCGCGCTGCCCGCCCCCCGCACGACGGGGATCGCACCGACCGAGCTGAAGAACAGGCGCTGCAGCTCGCCGCGGAACCCGGTGCCGTCGAAGTACGACGATTTGGCGAGGAAGCGCACGCGGCGCGGGGCGACCATCGGGATCGCGACCGAGTCGATGAACGAGAGGTGGTTGCTCGCGATGATGACCGGCCCCCGCTTCGGCACATTGCCGCGGCCGATGACCCGCGGCCGGAAGATCGCTCGCGCGAGCGGCGCGATGGTCAGGCGGGCGAGCGTGTAGAGGCCGCGATTGGCGTGACGGATGTCCGGAGCAGCGGGCGCCTCGTCGTCGAGATCGGTCTCGCGGTCATCCGCCGGCTCGGAGGTGTCAGCTTCGAGTGCCATTCGGCCAAGGGTAATCGCAGATCAATTCCCGGGGCGGCATGCGACACCGCCGACATTGTCGAGACAGGGGCCCCACCACTCGGGGAACCGGACCGCTCGCGAGTCGCCGAACCAGGCGTTGTACAGGCGGAAGAAGTTGAGGTTGCCGTAGGCCGAGCAGGCGCGCGCGGGCCCGTCGGGGTGGGCGCGCGTGTACTCGTCCGGCTGATAGGGCGTGTAGAGGTACAGGTTCGCGGTGGCCTGGTTGGCGATGTTGACGACGGATGCCCCGCAGGACGCGTCGGGGGAGTACTGCACCTTCGCCGCCCCCGGCGCGATGGGCCAGTCGTCCTTCGGGTTGCTGTACTCGCGCAGCTGCCACGCGGCGGAGTACAGCTGGTTGAAGAATCCGAAGTACTTCTCGTCGCAGTCGGCGGTGTCGGGGCACGCATACCCGGTCGCGCGCTCGTAGCCGTACGCGCTCGGGTGGGTGACGAGCGACTGCTCCTTCTGCACGAGCACGAGCAGCACGCGCGGGCTGATGCCGCATGCGTGGGCGACCTTCGTGATGATCGCGGCGGCCGTCTCGTCGCGGCCGCCGGTGTAGCGCTCGCAGTTGTCGTTCGCCGCGCGCGTCGCCGTCTTCTGGTGGAAGAAAGCCAGGCATGGGGAGTCGTCCGCGGGGGAGCAGGGCATGCGCAGCAGCCACTGCTCGACGCCGGCCCGCGTCATCGCGTCGGCGTTGTAGAACGCATCGTCGCTGATGAGCTCGCCGGCCCGGAACGGCGGCAGATCGGCGTCGTCGACGTTCGTGCTGCGCGGCGCAGTGTCTGCGCGGCTCTCGTGCACCGTCTGGACGGACAGCGTGGTGAGCGCTGCGGCGATCACGAGCAGCACCGCCGCGGCGGCGGCGCGAGCGGTCCAGACGGTGGCGCGGCTGATCGGCACGCGCCCACCATACGTGCACGCGATCTTGAGACTCCGGATAAGTCCGTAGTGCAGACTGTGAGCTTCCACCCCTCGAACCGGAAGTTCTTTCGTGCGCAAATCCGTCTCCCTCGTCGTCCTCGCGGCGGCCTCCGCTCTTCTGCTGACCGCCTGCGCGGGCAACGGCGATTCGAAGGCGAAGAGCGACTCGAAGCCGTCGGCCGGCGCTGCCGCTGCCGCATGCACCCTCGGCTCCGGCACCGCCTCCGACTCGATCAAGGCCACGGGCGACCAGAAGAGCGCGCCGAAGATCACCTTCGACAAGGGGCTGAAGGCGTCGAAGGAGCAGCGCTCGGTGCTCATCAAGGGCACGGGTGACAAGACCGAGGCCGGCCGCACCGTGACGATCGCGTTCTCGGCCTACAACGCGACGAGCGGCGAGCAGCTCACCAGCCCGCTCGGCTACGACGCGACCCAGGCGGCGCCGTCGCTCGAGCTCGGCGGCTCACAGCAGTTCCCGGCCTTCACCGACGCCATCGAGTGCCTGCCGGTCGGCTCTCGGGTCGCCTACGCCGCTCCCGCCGCCACGGCGTTCGGCGGCACGAGCAACCTCTCGCAGCTGAACCTCACGAAGAGCGACTCGGTCGTCTTCGTCATCGACATCAAGAGCATGCAGCCGAAGGCCCTCGCGAAGGCGAACGGCGCAGCCCAGACCCCGAAGGCCGGCTTCCCGACGGTGAAGCTCGCGAAGAGCGGCGAGCCCACCGTGACGATCCCGAAGACGCAGACCGTCGGCAAGACGACGACCGCGCTCGAGGTGCTGAAGAAGGGTACGGGCACCACGGTCAAGAGCGGCGACCAGGTCACCGTGCACTACACGGGAGTGAACTGGCGCACCGGCAAGGCATTCGACTCGAGCTGGGAGAGCGGCCAGCCGGTCACCTTCGCGACCAACCAGGTCGTCACCGGCTTCAGCAAGGCGCTGGTCGGCCAGAACGTCGGCTCTCAGGTGGTCGCGGTGATCCCGCCCGCGGAGGGCTACGGCTCGACCGGCAACTCCGACGCCGGCATCAAGGGCACCGACACGCTGGTCTTCGTTGTCGACATCCTCGCGACGTCGTCCGGGCAGTAGCGGGCGGCGGGCGGCATCCGACCCGGTAACGTGGCGGCTGTGCGTCGCGTCCTGATCCTCGGCTCCACCGGCTCCATCGGAACACAGGCGCTCGACGTCATCCGCGCGAACCGCGACCGCTTCGAGGTCGTCGGGCTCGCCGCCGGCACGGATGCCGCGGGGCTCTCGGCGCAGGCGGCCGAGTTCTCCGTCGCCCACACCGCGCTCGGCGCAGCCGAGGCCGAGGCACTGGTGCGCGAGGTCGATGCCGACGTCGTGCTCAACGGCATCACCGGCTCCGTCGGCCTGGGCCCGACGCTCGCCGCCCTCGAGAGCGGCCGCACGCTCGCGCTCGCCAACAAGGAGAGCCTGATCGTCGGCGGCGAGCTCGTCACGGGGCTCGCGCGGCCGGGCCAGATCGTGCCGGTGGACTCCGAGCACTCCGCCCTCGCGCAGGCGCTGCGCTCGGGCACCCACGACGAGGTGCGGCGGCTCATCGTGACCGCCTCCGGCGGTCCGTTCCGCGGCCGCAGCCGCGAGTCTCTCGCGGGCGTGACGCCGGCGGAGGCGCTCGCCCACCCCACCTGGGACATGGGGCTCATGGTCACGACGAACTCGGCGACGCTCGTCAACAAGGGCCTCGAGGTGATCGAGGCGCACCTGCTGTTCGACGTGCCGTTCGCGTCGATCGAGGTGACGGTGCACCCGCAGTCGGTCATCCACTCGCTCGTCGAGTTCGTCGACGGCTCGACGCTCGCTCAGGCGAGCCCGCCCGACATGCGGCTGCCCATCTCGCTCGGGCTCGATTGGCCGCACCGGGTCGCCGGGGCCGGCACGCCGATCGACTGGGCGACCTCGCATGCCTGGGCCTTCGAGCCGCTCGACGACGCGGCGTTCCCCGCCGTGGCGCTCGCGAAGCGCGTGGGGGAGGCGGGCGGCACCTACCCGGCCGTGTTCAACGCGGCGAACGAGCAGGCCGTCCACGCGTTCCACGATCGCCGCATCGGATTCCTCGACATCGTCGACACCGTGCAGCGCGTGGTCGATGCGCACGACCCGTCCGGGGCGCTCACGCGCGAGTCGCTCGCCGCTGCGGAGGAGTGGGCGCGGGCGACGGCCGATCAGCTGATCGCGCGGTAGCTCTGCGCGGTGTCGCGCAGCGACTGCTCCCAGGGCGTGGCGCGCACGCCCAGCATCCGCTCGGTCTCGCTCGCATCGAGGACGAACGGATTCCTGAACTGATAGCTCTCGTCGAGCACGCCCGCCAGCTGCGGGCTGAACAGCGCCATGGTGCGCAGCGCGAGCAGCGGAATCGGAGCGACCCTGCCGCTCGTTCCGAACCACGCGTTCAGGGTCGCCGCGATCTTGAGCTGCGAGTGCGGCTCGCCGCTCGGGACGTGCCAGACGCGGCCCCACTCGCCCGGGTAGTCGGCCGCGGCGACGAGCGTCGCCGCGATGTCGTCGAGGTACGACCAGCTGTGCGGCAGCGACGGGTTGCCGACCACCCGGGCGACGCGCGACTCGAGCACCGGCACGAAGAAGCGCTCGCCGAGCAGTGCGGTCGCGCCCGCCCCCGGCCCGAAGTAGTCCGAGGCGCGCACCTCGACGGCGCGCACCTCGCCGGCGTCGTGTGCGGCCTTCACGGCCTCCCACCCGGCCTTGCGGATCAGGCCCTTCCGGCTCGTCGTGCGCTCAGCCGAGTGCTCGGTCATCGGCCCCTGCGGCAGGCCGTATGGGTAGAGGTTGCCCATCACGACGAGCCCGGCGCCGGCGCTGCGCGCGGCCGCGATGGCGGCGCGGAAGATCGGCGGCCACACCCGGGCCCACTCCTCGGCGCTGTAGATCGCGGGGTTGGCGCACAGGAAGATCCTGTTGGCGTGGTCGCACACGGCGGCGAGAGCCGTGGCGTCCGAGGCATCCGCGGCCACCGCGCGGGCGCCCGGCAGCTCGGTGCCGCGCCGCGTGATCAGCGTGACGCGGTCGCCGCGATCGACGAGCAGCCGCGCGACGCGGCGGCCGATGAGGCCCGCGCCCACCACGACGTGAGACGAGCCGGACATGCGAGGAGGCTAGCCCGCGCTTGCGCGACGAGCCAGCCTCCTTGCGGATTCCGGTGCGGCGTGCTCCGCGTCAGCCGGCGGGCGACGGCGTCGGGGACGACGTCGAGCCGCCCGTCGCCGACCAGCCCGGCACCGTCTTCTCGATGAAGCTTGCGAAGGCGGCGGTGTCGGCGAGGCCCTGGCCGGTGGTCGGCGCGGTGTAGACCTGCTTGTTCACGATGATCGTCGGGGTCGAGAAGCCCTGCGACGGCACGGTGTAGTTCGAGTTGGGGATCTTGGTTCCCGGCGGAGTGGTGCGGTCGGTCGCGGCCTTCACCCAGCCCTTGAACTTCTCGCTGTGCACGCAGTCGGTGATCTGGGAGCTGCTCGCGCCGCCCTTCTTCAGCCACGACAGGATCTGCGCGTCGGTGGCGCCGCCGGTGTTCTCCTGCGGCTGGTTGTCGTAGAGCGACTTGTTGACGGCGAAGAAGTCAGACGGGTCGTAGTTCGCGACGCACGCGAGCGCGTTGGCGGCGCGGCTCGCGTAGCGGTTCGTGCCCGAGCTGCGGTCGAGGAACGAGATCGGCTTGATCTCGAGGGTCGCCGTGCCGGCATCCAGCCACTTCGAGATCTGGGCATCGTTGGCCTCTTCGAACTGCTGGCAGTAGGGGCACTGCAGGTCTTGGTAGACGGTGATGTGGGCTTTGCCGTCGTCGGCCTGCTTGGTCGGCGTGGGCTTGCCGCCGTTGGGAATCGCCGGCGTCGCCACGTACTGGGTGGTGCTTGTGAGCACGAATCCGTCGCTGATCATGTTCTTCGGCCCGGCGTTCGAGGCGGGCCGTGCCACGTTCACGATCACGACGACGGCGATCGCGATGACGGCGACGATCGCGAGGCCGATGCCGCCCTGCAGCAGGAACTTGTTGCGGCGCGCCTTGCGCTTGGCCTCTTCCCGCATGATGCGGGCCTTCTCACGTGCGGCGTTCTGGCGCTGGGCCTTCGTCTGGCGATCGGGATTCGTCACGAGACGAAAGCCTATGTGAGCGAGGGATGCCTGCCCCACTCGCCCGCGTCACACATAGCCGTCTTGCGGCAGCTTCAAAGGCGGTGCGGATACATTCGGCGGGTGGAATCCGTGCTCCTGTTCCTCTTCGGGATCGTCGTCATCCTCGTCGGCATCGGCGTCTCGATCGGCCTGCACGAGCTGGGGCATCTGACGGCCGCCAAGATCTTCGGCGTCAAGGTGACGCAGTACATGATCGGCTTCGGCAACACGATCTGGAGCCGCAAGAAGGGTGAGACCGAATACGGCGTGAAGTCGCTGCCGATCGGCGGCTACATCGCCATGATCGGCATGTTCCCGCCGGGGCCCGACGGCGAGCAACCGCGCCGCGGTCGCCTTGCGCAGTTCATCGACAGCGCGCGGCAGTCGAGCGCAGAGACGGTCCCGCAGGGCGAAGAGCATCGCGCCTTCTATGCGGCGGCGCCCTGGAAGCGGATCATCATCATGTTCGCCGGCCCCTTCGCGAACCTCGTGATCGCCGTGATCGTGATCGGCATCATCACGGTCGGCGTCGGGATCCCGTCGAGCATCCCCGTCGTCGACTCAGTCGCGCAGTGCCTGAAGCCCGCCACCAGCACATCGACCACCTGCACGGATGCCGACCCGGTCGCGCCCGCTGCGCAGGCCGGCCTCAAGGCGGGTGACCGCATCGTGAGCGTCGACGGGCACCCGGTGGGGAACGACTTCCAGAAGGCATCCGACCTCATCGGCGACGCGGCCGGCCGCAAGATCGCGCTCGTCGTCGACCGCGGCGGCCGCGACGTGACCCTCTCGGTGACCCCGGTGCTCTCGAGCAAGACCGTCGCCGATGCCCAGGGCAACGAGAAGGTCGTCCAGGCCGGCGTGGTCGGGTTCTCGTTCGCGCAGGGGAACGTGCGGCAGCCGATCTCGGCCGTGCCGAGCCTCGTCGGGAAGCAGCTCTCGCAGACGACGGGGGTGTTCCTGAACCTTCCGAACCGCATGGTGCAGGTCTGGAACGCCGCGTTCGGCACGCAGGCACGCGACGCCAACGGCCCCGTCGGGCTCATCGGCGTCGGCCGTCTCGCCGGCGATGTGGCCAGCAACACGGCGACGCCGCTCGTCGATCGGCTCGAGTGGCTGCTGTCGATCATCGCGGCGCTCAACATCTCGCTCTTCGTGTTCAACCTCGTACCGCTGCTGCCGCTCGACGGCGGCCACATCCTCGGTGCGCTGTGGGAGCAGGGCAAGCGGTGGTTCTTCGCGGTGTTCCGCCGTGGTCGCACGCCCAGGCACGTCGACATGGCTCGGCTGCTGCCCCTCACCTTCGGCGTCGTGACGGTGCTGATCGCGATGGAGCTGCTGCTCGCCTACGCCGACCTCGTGAAGCCGATCTCGGCGGGGTAGCCGGAACGCCCCTGCCGGTTGCCAGGGGAATCCCCAGTGGCAAGTGCAACGCGCTACCTAGACTGGCAATCGTGGCAGCAATCAATCTGGGCATGCCTTCGGCGCCCGACGTTCTGGCCCCTCGTCGCAAGTCCCGCCAGATCAAGGTGGGCAAGGTGCTGGTCGGCGGTGACGCCCCTGTCAGCGTGCAGTCCATGACGACGACGCCGACGACCAACATCAACGCGACGCTTCAGCAGATCGCCGAGCTCACGGCGGCGGGCTGCGACATCGTGCGCGTCGCCGTGCCGAGCCGCGATGACGCCGAGGCGCTGCCGATCATCGCGAAGAAGAGCCAGATCCCGGTGATCGCCGACATCCACTTCCAGCCGAACTACGTCTACGCCGCGATCGACGCAGGCTGCGCCGCGGTGCGCGTGAACCCCGGCAACATCCGCAAGTTCGACGACCAGGTCGGCGAGATCGCGCGCCGTGCGAAGGCCGCGGGCGTGTCGCTGCGCATCGGCGTCAACGCCGGCTCGCTCGAGCCGAGCCTCTTGCAGAAGTACGGCAAGCCGACGCCCGAAGCGCTCGTCGAGTCCGCCGTGTGGGAGGCGTCGCTCTTCGAGGAGCACGACTTCCACGACTTCAAGATCTCGGTCAAGCACAACGACCCCGTCGTCATGGTCAAGGCCTACCGCCTGCTCGCCGAGCGCGGCGACTGGCCGCTGCACCTCGGCGTCACCGAGGCGGGCCCGGCGTTCCAGGGCACCATCAAGTCGGCGACCGCCTTCGGCATCCTGCTCTCAGAGGGCATCGGCGACACGATCCGCGTCTCGCTGTCGGCCCCGCCGGTCGAAGAGGTCAAGGTCGGCCTGCAGATCCTGCGCTCGCTCAACCTGCGCGAGCGCAAGCTCGAGATCGTCTCGTGCCCGTCGTGCGGCCGTGCCCAGGTCGACGTGTACTCGCTCGCGAACAACGTCACGGAAGGCCTGAAGGACGTCACCGTGCCGCTGCGTGTCGCGGTCATGGGCTGCGTCGTGAACGGGCCGGGCGAGGCGCGCGAGGCCGACCTCGGCGTGGCGTCCGGCAACGGCAAGGGCCAGATCTTCGTCAAGGGCGAGGTCGTCAAGACCGTGCCTGAGGCCGAGATCGTCCAGACCCTGATCGCCGAGGCCCAGCGCATCGCCGACGAGATGGGCGTCGACGCTCCGGTGGGGGCGCCCTCGGTCACCGTCGGGCACTGAGCTCGGCGCGGGCCGGTGGGGCCCGGCCCGGCCGGGGCGCTCCCTTGTGCTCCCTTGCGGTCGCTTTCCCGCGGCGACATTAGGTGCGGGAAAGCCCTTCTCGAGAAGCCCGCGGCGACATTTGGTGCGGAAATGGTGCGGGATTTCGACACCCAATGTCGCCGGGCGGGCGACGGGCAGTCGCGATTCCGCACCTAGTGTCGCCGGGCGGGGGACGGGCAGTCGGGATTCCGCGCCTAGTGTCGCCGGGCGTCTAGCCCGAGATCAGCCGGCCGGCCGCCTCAAGCGGCTCGAAGGTCAGCGTGCCCGTCGCGATCTCGGCGGCAGCGAGCCGCACGCGCACGACCTCGCCCGGCTCGCCCACGACACCCTCGACGGATGCGTCGACCGCCGGCTCTGCCAGCTGGATCCGCGTCCTCGTGTGGTTCTGCGTGAGCACGACGGCATCGAACGCGTCGCCGATGCGGGCCGAGAGCACGGCCGCCTCGACGCGGTCGAGAGCTGAGGCATCCAATCGACCCGCCACCGATGACGTCGAGGCCATGATGTGCGGCAGCTCGCCGAGCGAGTCGCGCGCCCAGTCGGGCACCGGATTCCCCGCCGAGAGCGCCTCGCACACGACGAGCCCCCAGCGGTCGACGAGCCGGCGCAGCGGCGCGGTCACATGCGCGTACGGCGCGGCGAGGGCGGCCTGCACGGGCTGCGCGGGCGGCGCCCCGTCGAACGCCTCGTAGCCCGCGCCGCGGAACAGCGACGCCGCGGCCTGCAGCACCGCCAGCGCCCGCGGCTGCGTGCGGTCGAGCGTGCGCAGATACTCCCCGTACTCGGTGCCCTCTGCCCACGGCAGGTCGAGCAATTCGGTCTGTGCGCGGAACGCGGCGACCGCTGCCTCGTCGGCCGGCGGCATGGTGCGCAGAATGCCGACGCCCCCGTCGAGCATGATCCGCGCGGCGGCCATGCCCGTCAGCAACGAGAGCTGCGCGTTCCAGTCCTCGACAGGCAGCGGCACCCGCCGTTCGACGCCGTAGCCGGCCGGCGTCAGCACGATCTCCTGGTCGGGGGTGTTCAGTGAGGCGCCGCCGCGCGCCGCCTCCTGTGCGATGAGCGCCTTCCCGACCGCGGGCAGGGGCGCGAGCGCCGGGGGAGCGGTGCCGTCGTCGAGCGCCCGCTGCGCCTCCTCATACGACCACTGCCGCCGCGACTTCACGAGCGCCCGCGTCAGCGAGGTGCTGGTCACAGCGCCGTCACCCGCCAGCTCGAAGCGCCACACGAACGCGCGCCGCACCTGGCCGGGCAGCAGCGACCCGGCGCTCTCCGAGATCTCGGTCGGGTGCAGCGGAATCCGCCCGTCCGGGGCGTACAGCGTCTGCCCGCGACGCCGCGTCGCATCGTCGAGCGCACCGCCCGGCGTGACGAAGAACGGCACATCGGCGATGGCGTAGTGCACCTCGAATCCGGCATCGGTCACCGCGAGATGCATCGCCTGGTCGAGATCGGTCGACCCGGCGGGGTCGATGGTGAGGAAGTCGAGGCGGGTCAGGTCGGGCAGTTCGCCGAGTGGGGCGCGGGATGCCTGCTCTGCTTCCGCGAGCGCCGCGGGTGGGAACTCGACGGGCACCTTGAGCTCGGCGCGCAGCGCAGCCAGCGCGTCGGCCAGCTCGCTCTGCGCCGCCGATGCCGAGAGTCGAGAGCTGCGTCGCGCCATGCCCCCGAGGCTAGTCGGCACGCGGCCTGCTGATCACGGTTCGACCGCGAGCGGCTGAACGGCTGTGCGGAGCTGTCAAGGCGCGCAGAGCGATATGGAAAACTTGGATCGTGCCCACTCGCCTTTCCAACTACTTCCTGCGCACCCTGCGCGAAGACCCCTCCGACGCCGAGGTCGTGAGCCACAAGCTGCTCGTGCGGGCCGGCTACATCCGGCGCACGTCCGCCGGCGTCTTCTCGTGGCTGCCGCTCGGGCTCAGGGTGAAGGCGAAGATCGAGCGGATCATCCGCGAGGAGATGGAGGCGGCGGGCGCACACGAGGTGCACTTCCCGGCGCTCGTTCCCCGCGAGCCGTACGACGCCACTGGCCGGTGGGACGAGTACGGCGACCTGCTCTTCCGCCTGCAGGACCGCAAGGGCGGCGACTACCTGCTCGCGCCCACGCACGAGGAGATGTTCACCCTGCTCGTGAAGGACCTGTACTCGTCGTACAAGGACCTGCCCCTCACGATCTTCCAGATCCAGGACAAGTACCGCGACGAGGCACGCCCCCGCGCGGGCCTGCTGCGCGGCCGCGAGTTCACGATGAAGGACGCGTACTCGTTCGATTACACGGATGCCGGGCTCGACGCCTCCTACGAGAAGCAGCGTGCCGCCTACGAGCGCATCTTCCAGCGTCTCGGCCTGAGCTATGTCATCGTGCAGGCGGATGCCGGCGCGATGGGCGGCTCGCGCAGCGAGGAGTTCCTGCACCCGACCCCCGTCGGCGAGGACACCTTCGTACAGTCGGCCGGCGGCTACGCGGCCAATGTCGAGGCGTTCACCACCGTCGCGCCGCCGACGCGCAGCTATGAGAAGTTGACGCCGCAGGAGATCGTCGACACGCCCAACACGCCGACGATCGACTCGCTCGTCGCGATCGCCAACGCGAACCACCCTCGGCCTGACGGCCGCCCCTGGACCGCCGCGGACACGCTCAAGAACGTGGTGCTCGCGCTCACGCACCTCGACGGCAGCCGCGAGCTCGTGGTGGTCGGCATCCCCGGCAACCGTGAGCTCGACGTCAAGCGTGCCGAGGTCGCCTTCGCACCCGCCGAGGTCGAGCCGGCCACCGAGGCCGACTTCGCGAAGAACCCCGGCCTCGTGAAGGGCTACATCGGGCCGTGGTCGCCCGAGGGCCCCGTGCTCGGCGAGAAGTCGAGCACCGGCATCCGCTATCTCATCGACCCTCGAGTCGTGGACGGCTCCGGCTGGCTCACCGGCGCGAACGTCGAGGGCAAGCATGTCCTGGGCCTTGTGGCGGGCCGCGACTTCGCGGCGGACGGCACGATCGAGGCGGCGGAGGTGCTTCCGGGTGATGAGGCACCCGACGGCTCGGGCCCCGTGACGCTCGAGCGCGGCATGGAGATCGGCCACGTCTTCCAGCTCGGCCGCAAGTACGCCGAGGTTCTCGGCCTCAAGGTGCTCGACGAGAACGGCAAGCTCGTCACGGTCACCATGGGCTCGTACGGCATCGGCGTCACCCGCATCCTCGCGATCATCGCCGAAGAGAACAACGACGAGAAGGGCCTCATCTGGCCGGCATCCGTCGCCCCCTTCGACGTGCACGTGGTCGCCACCGGCAAGGACGAGGCCGTCTACGGCATCGCCGAAGACGTCATCGCGCAGCTCGAGTCCGCGGGTCTCGACGTGCTCTACGACGACCGCCCGAAGGTGTCGCCCGGCGTGAAGTTCGGCGACGCCGAGCTGATCGGCGTGCCGCGCGTGCTCGTCGTCGGCCGTAACGCCGCCGAGGGCCAGGTCGAGCTCTGGAACCGCGCCACGGGCGAGCGCGAGACGGTCGCGATCGCCGACGCGGTGGCGGCCCTGACCGCGGCATAACAGCCGACTCGCACGGGTTGCACGCACTGTGAAGAACATCGGATTCCTGAGCTTCGGCCACTGGACGCCTTCGCCTCATTCGCAGACCCGCTCGGCATCCGACGCCCTGCTGCAGTCGATCGACCTCGCGGTCGCCGCCGAGGAGCTCGGCGCCGACGGCGCCTACTTCCGCGTGCACCACTTCGCGCGGCAGCTGGCGTCGCCGTTCCCGCTGCTCGCGGCGATCGGAGCACGCACGTCGACGATCGAGATCGGCACGGCGGTCATCGACATGCGCTACGAGAACCCGCTCTACATGGCTGAGGATGCCGGCGCGGCCGACCTCATCGCGGGTGGGCGCCTGCAGCTCGGCGTCTCGCGCGGTTCGCCCGAGCAGGTCGTCGACGGCTTCCGCTACTTCGGCTACGACCCGGGCGACGACCCGAGCGGTGCCGACATGGCCCGCAGCCGCGCCGAGGTGTTCCTGAAGGTGATCGAGGGCGAGGGCTTCGCGCAGCCGAGCCCGCGCCCCATGTTCCCGAACCCGCCGGGGCTGCTGCCGCTCGAGCCGTACTCCGCAGGGCTCCGCGAGCGGATCTGGTGGGGTGCCGGCTCGAACGCGACGGCGCAGTGGGCGGCCCAGCACGGCATGAACCTGCAGAGCTCGACGCTCAAGAACGACGAGGACGGACGGCCGTTCCACCAGCAGCAGGCAGAGCAGATCCGCCTGTACCGCGAGGCATGGAAAGAGGAGGGCTGGGAGCGCGAGCCGCGCGTGTCGGTCAGCCGCAGCATCTTCGCGCTGATGAACGACATGGACCGCGCCTACTTCGGCCAGGGGCGCGACGAGCACGACCAGATCGGCATGATCGACGAGTCGACCCGCGCGATCTTCGGCCGCAGCTACGCCGCAGAGCCCGACAAGCTTGTCGAGCAGCTCGCCGAGGACGAGGCGATCGCCGCGGCGGACACTCTGCTGCTCACCGTGCCGAACCAGCTCGGCGTCGAGTACAACGCGCACGTCATCGAGTCGATCCTGACGCACGTCGCGCCGGCGCTCGGCTGGCGCTGACCGGCTAGACCGCGCGATCGCCGGCGTGGCGGCCGAATCTCGCCCCATAGCGCTCGGTGAGCTGCACCATGAGGTCGGGGGTTTCGCGGTCGAGCCCGAAGACGTACTCGGGGAAGTCGAGCTCGCGCTGGCGCGCCTCGATCGCCTCGTGGTCGTCGGGCGAGGCGATGAGTGGGGGAGCGCCGACCGCCACCCAGCCGATCGGCACCGTGGTGCCCGGCGGCAGCGTGGTGCGCAGATGGACGATCGCGTCGATGCGCACCTCGCTGCCGCGGCCGATCACGGCGCCGTTGAAGACACGGCAGCCCGTGGCGAGGAAGACCTCGGCCTCGATCGTCGCGCCTGCGACATACGCGTGAGGTCCGACGAGGCAGTGATCGCCGATCGTGACCGCGTTGCCCGAGACGCCGCGGATCACCGCGTTCTCCATCACGATGGTGCTCGCACCGACCCGCACGGGGCCGCCCTCCGCCGTGATCACCGCGCCGTGCAGCACCTGCACGCCCGCACCGATCTCGACGTCCCCGCTGATGACGGCGCTCGGCGCGATCACCGCCGAGGCGTGTACGCGCGGCGCCACCCCCTGATGTTCGTAGAGCATGCCTCACGCTAGCGCCGCCACCCGTGCCCGCGGGTGCGAAAAGTACGCTCGCAAGTCCGCGAACGTGCTTTCCGCACCGCCCGAGCACGCGAATCGTTGTCCACAGCACGGCGGGGCGGCGAGGTGTGCACAGTGCATAATCGGGCCGCGCGCGCAAGCGCCGTTGCCTCGCGGATGCTGGCCGACATGACCACCGGCACACCTCGAAAACCCATCGCCCCCGGCTTCCAAGGTGCGGCGCTCTCCACGGCCGACGCCCGACGGGCCGGCCTCACCCGTGCCCAGCTGCGTCAAGCCGTCGTGGCCCACCCGTTCCACGGCGTGAACGTCGTCGAGGGTGGTGGCGTTGACGCCGTGCGGTCGCGTCTGACAGCGACGCAGCGCTCCTGCAGCGACTACAGCGCGCGGATGCTTCCCGGTCAGTTCTTCGCCGGGGGCACGGCCGCGCTCGTGTGGCGGGCGCCGTTGCCCCGCGGCTGGGATGAGAGGCCGTTGGTGGTCGGGGTCTTCTCCCCGCGAACGCCGCCCCGGACCCGCGGCGTGATCGGCATGCGCGTCGGCGAAGGGCGAGTCCGCGTGCGGACTGCCTTCGGCTTCGCCCTGGTCTCCCCACCCGATGCCTGGTGCCAGCTGGCTTCCGAACTGAGCCGCGAAGATCTGGTCGCGGTCGGCGACTACTTCGTGTTCGGCGATGTCGCCGACGGCAGGCATCGCTCGCCTCTGGCAACAGTCGCGGACCTGCGGGAGGCGGTCGAGCGGCACGCACACGCGAGCGGCGCGGGGGAGCTCCGCTGGGCGCTTCCCCGCGTGCGTACCGGGGTCGACTCGCGCCCGGAGTCTCTCCTGCGCCTGCTCCTCGTCGGCGCCGGGCTGCCCGAGCCGCTGGTGAACGATCCCACGCCGGTCGCCGGCGGCATCGTGCTCCGCCCCGACCTCAAGCTCTCTGAGTGGCGGGTCGTCTTCGAGTACGAGGGTGAGGACCACTGGCGCGATCGCAGGCAGTGGGCCCGCGATCAGCGGCGTCGCGAGTTGCTCGAGGGGGCCGGCTGGAAGGTCGTCCGCGTCTTCTCCGCGGACCTCTTCGGCGACGCGCCTGCGTTCCTGGCGCGCGTCATGGCGATGCTCGCGAGGCGGCGCTGAACCGCAGGGCGGCATGCGGCGGTGCGAAAAGCATGCTCAGTGGCGAACGAACGTGCGTTCTGCGCCGCTGCTGCGCGCACGGATGCCTGGCCCGGGGCATCCGCCTCGTCTAGAGTGGTTGTTTAGCCTGCGCGAGAGCGCGGGCACTTGCGTGCGCTGAACTGAATACCGGAAAGTCAATACAGAGGAGGCCGGCACATGGACATCGACCTCAGCGTCCTGCGTTTGATGGAGCGCGAGAAGGAGATCCCCTTCGACGAGCTCGTCCACATCATCGAGCAGGCGATCCTGACCGCCTACCTGAAGCACACGGGGCAGGCCGAGCAGCACCACCACGCCCCCGCAGGAGCGCCCGGCGCGCAAGGTGCGGCGGGCCACACCGCGGCCCCGCACGCGGACGCCCCGGCCAAGCAGCCGGCGGCGCGGGTGCACCTCGACCGCAAGACCGGCCACGTCTCCGTCTACGTGCCCGAGTACGACGACGAGGGCAACGTCATCGGCGAGGCCGAAGACAGCCCGAGCGACTTCGGCCGCATCGCGGCCTTCGCGGCGAAGCAGGTCATCAACCAGCGGCTGCGCGACATCCAGGACGAGTCGGTGCTGGGGGAGTTCAAGGGCCGCGAGGGCGACATCGTCGCCGGCGTCATCCAGCAGGGCCCGAACCCGCGCATGGTGCACGTCGACCTCGGCACCATCGAGGCGATCCTGCCGCCTGAGGAGCAGGTGCCCGGCGAGGAATACGCCCACGGCTCCCGCATCCGCGTCTACGTGACGTCCGTCGCCAAGGGCCTCAAGGGCCCCCAGATCACCGTGAGCCGCACGCACCCGGCGCTCGTGCGCAAGCTCTTCGCGCTCGAAGTGCCCGAGATTGCGGGCGGCCTCGTCGAAATCGTCTCGCTCGCGCGTGAGGCGGGCCACCGCACCAAGATCGCGGTGCGAGCAGTCGAGCCCGGCATCAACGCCAAGGGCGCCTGCATCGGCGAGATGGGCTCCCGCGTGCGCGCCGTCACCGCAGAGCTCAACAACGAGAAGATCGACATCGTCGACTACTCGCCTGACCTCGCGGCCTTCGTGGCGTCTGCTCTCAGCCCGGCGAAGGTGACGAAGGCGTACGTCGTCGACGAGAACCTCAAGGCGGTCCGCGCCCTCGTGCCCGACTACCAGCTCTCGCTCGCCATCGGCAAGGAGGGCCAGAACGCGCGTCTGGCCGCCAAGCTCACGGGCGCGAAGATCGACATCCAGCCGGATTCCGCTCAGTAGGGCAGGCCGAGGAATACCCTCCTCGGCAAATCCCGTTAAGAGAGGGGTCTAGAATGGAACCCGTCAGAACGTGCATCGGGTGCCGTTCTCGCGCTCCGAGATCCTCTCTTCTGAGGGTCGTCGCCCAAGATTCCGTCGTCGTGGTGGATGAGTCCGCCGTGATGCCGGGCCGGGGGGCGTGGATTCACCCGAGTGCGGAATGCATGAAGAAGGCGCTCCAGCGCAAGGCTTTCGGGCGTGCGCTTCGAGTGCAGGGCGTCCTTGACACCGTCGAGATCACCCACCAGCTAGAGAACAGGCTGAACGGCTAATGGACAACTAATGAGCGGCTCGAAATGAGACCCGTCCACAACTAGCGCCTGCCCTGAACCGAGGGGCGGGCCTCGGAACAGGAGAAATGTGGCTGCCAAACCACGCGTGAGTGAGATCGCCAAGGACCTCGGAATCGAGAGCAAGGCTGCGGTCGAAATCCTCAACGGCGAGCTGAAGGAGTTCGTCAAGACTCCCTCGTCAACCATCGAACCGCCTGCAGTGCGCAAGCTGCGGGCCTACGTCAGCGACCACCCCGAGCTGGTCACGTCGGCCGATGCCGGTGCCAAGGCACCCGCGACCGCTGCCAAGCCGGGTCCCGCCAAGCCGGCCGCCCCGCGCCCGGCTCCCGCCCCGGCCCCGAAGGCCGAGGCCCCCAAGGCCGAGACGCCCGCGCCCGCCGCGCAGCCCGAGGTCGAGCGCCCCGCGGCCGCGCAGGCGGATGCCCCGCGTGGCGGCTCCGCACCGACGCCTGGCCCGGCGAAGCCGGCCGCCCCGCGCCCGCAGGGCACGCCGCGCCCGGGCAACAACCCGTTCGCGTCGCAGCAGGGCATGGGCCAGCGCCCGGCCGGCACGCCGCGCCCGGGCAACAACCCCTTCGCATCCCAGCAGGGCATGGGCCAGCGCCCGTCGCCCGGCAACATCCCGCGCCCGCAGGCTCCGCGCCCCGGCGCGCCCCGCCCCGGTGCTCCGCGCCCCGGCGCCCCGCGTCCCGGTCAGGGCTTCCAGCGCCAGGGTGCAGGTCAGGGCCGCCCCGGCGGTCCCGGTCGTCCGGGCGGTGCAGGCGGCTTCCAGCGCCCCGGCGGCGCCGGTGGTGCCGGTGGCTTCCAGCGCCCCGGTGGTGGCTTCGGCGGCCCGCGCCCGGGTGGTGGCGGTGGCCGCGGCCGCGGCCCCGGCGGCGGCACCGCGGGTGCCTTCGGTCGCGGTGGCGGCAAGAGCCGCGCCCGCAAGTCGAAGCGGACGAAGCGCCAAGAGTTCGAGATGCGGGAGGCTCCGTCGCTTGGCGGCGTGAGTGTTCCCCGCGGCGACGGCTCGACGGTCATCCGCCTGCGCCGTGGCTCCTCCATCTCCGACTTCGCGGACAAGATCGACGCGAGCCCGGGCAACCTGGTGACCGTGCTGTTCCACCTCGGTGAGATGGCGACGGCGACCGAGTCGCTCGACGAGGCCACGTTCGAGGTGCTCGGCGCCGAGCTGGGCTACAAGATCCAGATCGTCTCGCCGGAGGACGAGGACAAGGAGCTCCTCGAGGGCTTCGACATCGACCTCGACCAGGAGCGCGAGGACGAGTCCGACGAGGACCTGCTTCCCCGCCCGCCGGTGGTCACCGTCGTCGGCCACGTCGACCACGGTAAGACGCGCCTCCTCGACGCGATCCGTCAGACGAACGTCATCGCAGGCGAGGCCGGCGGCATCACGCAGCACATCGGTGCCTACCAGGTGTGGACCGAGCACGAGGGCGCCGAGCGCGCCATCACCTTCATCGACACCCCTGGGCACGAGGCGTTCACCGCCATGCGTGCTCGCGGTGCGCAGGTCAGCGACGTCGCGATCCTCGTGGTCGCGGCCGACGACGGCATCATGCCGCAGACGGTCGAGGCGCTGAACCACATGCAGGCCGCCGACGTGCCGATCGTGGTCGCCGTCAACAAGATCGACAAGCCCGATGCCAACCCGGCGAAGGTGCGCCAGCAGCTCACCGAGTTCGGCCTCGTCGCCGAGGAGTACGGCGGCGACACGATGTTCGTCGACGTCTCGGCGCGCGAGGGCATCGGTCTCACCGAGCTGCTCGACGCCGTGCTGCTCACGGCCGATGCCGGGCTCGACCTGCGTGCGAACCCCGACAAGGACGCGCGCGGTGTCGCGATCGAAGCCAAGCTCGACAAGGGCCGCGGCGCCGTGGCGACCGTTCTGATCCAGTCCGGCACGCTGCGCGTCGGCGATTCGATCGTGGCGGGCACGGCCTACGGCCGCGTCCGCGCGATGCTCGACGAGAACGGCGAGAGCGTCGAAGAGGCGCTTCCGAGCCGCCCTGTCCAGGTGCAGGGTCTCTCGTCGGTGCCGCGCGCCGGTGACACGTTCATCGTGACCGAGGACGACCGCACGGCCCGCCAGATCGCCGAGAAGCGCGAAGCGGCCGAGCGCAACGCCCAGCTGGCGAAGGCGCGCAAGCGCATCAGCCTCGAGGACTTCACCCGCGCTCTCGAAGAGGGCAAGGTCGAGTCGCTCAACCTCATCATCAAGGGTGACGTCTCGGGTGCCGTCGAGGCCCTCGAGGAGTCGCTGCTCAAGATCGAGGTCGACGACAGCGTCCAGCTGCGCATCCTGCACCGCGGCGTCGGTGCGATCACCGAGTCCGACGTGGACCTCGCGACGATCGACAACGCGATCATCGTGGGCTTCAACGTCCGCCCCGATGTCAAGGCCCGCGAGCGCGCCGCGCGCGAGGGTGTCGACATCCGCTTCTACTCGGTCATCTACAACGCGATCGACGACATCGAGCAGTCCCTCAAGGGCATGCTCAAGCCCGAGTTCGAAGAGGTGCAGTCGGGTCTCGCCGAGATCCGCGAGGTGTTCCGCTCTTCCAAGTGGGGCAACATCGCGGGTGTCTACGTCCGCAGCGGCACGATCACGCGCAACGCCAAGGCGCGCGTCATCCGCGACGGCGTGGTGCTGGCCGACGGCCTCGCCATCGAGTCGCTGCGCCGCTTCAAGGACGACGTCACCGAGGTGCGCACCGACTTCGAAGCCGGTATCGGCCTCGGCAAGTTCAACGACATCCAGGTCGGCGACGAGATCGAGACCATCGAGATGCGCGAGAAGCCTCGCGTCTAGTGAGTTGCAGCGCGGGGGTCGGTTCCGGCCCCCGCGCTTTCCTCACCCAGGAAAGGGGAACGGCTCATGGCTGATCCGGAACGCGCCAGGAAGCTGGCCGACCGCATCAAGGTGGTCATCGCGAAGCGCCTCGAGAAGGGGCTGCGCGACCCGCGCCTCGGCTTCGTGACGATAACCGACGTGCGTGTGACGGGCGACCTGCAGCACGCGAGCGTCTTCTACACGGTGTACGGCTCCGAGCAGGAGCGCGCCGACTCGGCGAAGGCGCTCAAAGCCGCCACCGGCATGCTGCGCACCGAGGTGGGGCGCAACATCAGCGTTCGGCTGACGCCGACGCTCGAGTTCATCGCCGACGCGATCCCCGAGAACGCCGCGCACATCGACGAGCTGCTGCGCTCCGCCGCGGCGCGCGATTCCGAGGTGGCGGCGCTCGCGCAGGGTGCGCAGTACGCCGGCGACGAGGACCCGTATGTGAAGCCGCGTGACGACGAGGACGAGGGCGAATAGCCGAAAGGGATGCCTCGGCCGAGGCATCCGCTCGTGATTCTTGTCGGCGCGCGAGACGGCAGACGACAGACGAGAGGCCCCGGGAGCGATCCTCCCGGGGCCTCTCTCTGCCCGGCGTCCAGAACCGCCGGGAGTGTGTCGGCAGCGCGCTACTCGGCTGCCTTCGCCGCCTTTGACAGGGCGGCGACGTAGTCCTTCAGGCCCCACGAGAGGGAGAGCGCCGTGGGCGGCGAGACCGCCGAGACGAAGGCGGGGCCCGTCACCTGGGCGACGGCGCCCTTCTTCACCTGCTCCATCCCCGAGCCGTAGCTCGAGGTGAGGAACGCCTGCTGCTCGGCGTCGGTCGAGGCGAAGGAGAGCAGCACGTCGCTCTTTAGCTGGTCGACCTTCTCGGTGCTCAGCGCGTAGTAGAAGGTCTGATCGCCGTTGGCGAGCTCGTCGACGCTCGGTGCCGAGGTGAACCCGAGGTCCAGCGCGAACTGCACGCGGGAATCCGCCTTCTTGTACACGTCGAACTCCGAGGCGCTGCCCCACACCGCGGCGATGGTCTTGCCCGTGAACTCGGGGTGCGCGGCTGCCTGCTTCGCGATCTGCGCGTCGATGCCTGCGAGCACCTTCTTCGCCTTCGCGGGCTCGAAGAGCGCCTTGCCGGTGATCGAGATGACGTCCTTCCACGGCGTCGCCCACGCGGTCTTCGGGTAGGCGACCGTCGGCGCGATCGCCTTCAGCAGCTGGTCCTGCTTGGCCGTGAGACCCGAGTACGGCGCGAGGATCAGGTCGGGCTTTGCGGCCGCGATCGCCTCATAGGGCGGGTCGTCGGTCGTGTTCGGCAGCACGGTGGGCATCGTGAGGTCGTGCTTCTCGACGTAGTCGTTGATCCACGGCAGCACGCCCTTCTTGTCACCGGCGTATTCCTGGAACGGCATGGCCACCGGGTCGACGCCGATGGCGAGCGCCGCCTCGGTGGAGCCCCAGCCGAGCGTCACGACACGCTTCGGCTTCGATGAGATCACGGTGTCGCCGAACGCGTCGTGGATCGTGACGGATGTCGCGGCCGTGCTCTTCGGCTTCGAGTCGCTTCCGCCGCCGGAGGCGCCGCAGCCGGTGAGGGCGAGCGCGCTGGCGACGACGGCGGCGGCCGCGCCGAGCAGGCGCAGGCGTCGTGTGGTCATCTGGGGTCCTTTCGTTGTGGGGAGGGAGTGCGTCGTGCCGTGGGCACCACGAGCGGCGAACCGGTCTCGGGGTCGGCGATGACGCGGGCGGAGAGCCCGAAGGCGGTCGCGAGCACGCTCTCGGTGATCACCTCGGCGGGCGAGCCGGTGGCGAGCACACGGCCCTCGGCCACGACCACGAGCTCGTCGGCGTAGCGCGCCGCCAGGTTGAGGTCGTGCAGCACCATGACGACCGTCGTGCCGAGATGGTCGTTCAACTCGCACAGGAGGTCGAGCACCTCGAGCTGGTGGGCGATGTCGAGGAAGGTGGTCGGCTCGTCGAGCAGCAGCACGTCGGGGTTCTGGGCGAGTGCGAGGGCGATCCAGACGCGCTGACGCTGGCCGCCGGAGAGCTCGCCGACCCGCCGCGGGGCGAGCTCGAGGGTGTCGGTGAGGCGCAATGCCTCTGCCACGACGTTCTCGTCTTCGGCGCTGCGGCCGCCGAAGACGCCCTGGTGCGGGTGGCGGCCGCGCATGACGAGCTCGGCGACGGTGACGCCCTCGGGGGCGATGGGCTCCTGCGGCAGGATGCCGAGCATGCGCGCCAGCTGGCGCCCGGGGATGCCGCGGATGTCGGCGCCGTCGAGCGTGACGCTGCCCGCGCGGGGCGCCAGCAGGCGGGCGAGCCCCCGCAGCACGGTCGACTTGCCGCTTCCGTTCGCGCCGATGATCGCGGTGATGCGCCCGGGCGTGAGCTCGAGGTCGAGGTCGGGCACGATCGTGCGCCCCTCGTAGCCGAGCTGCAGCCCGTGGGCCGCGAGCGTGCGCGGGGTCGCGGGGGAGAGGGCGTCGCTCATGCGATCGCACCGTCCTTCCTCGTGAGCAGCCAGAGCAGGTAGGGCGCGCCGACGACGCCCGTGACGAGGCCGACGGGCGCTTGGAAGTCCCCGAGCCGCGCCGCGACGAAGTCGGCCGCGGTGACGAGAGCCGCTCCCGTGAGGGCGGATGCCACGGGCTGCAGGCCGCCCGCGCCGACCAGGCGGCGCGCGATCGGGGCGCTCACGAATGCCACGAACGCGACAGGGCCGGCGACCGCCGTGGCGACGGCGGCCAGCGCGACGCCGACCGCCGTCGCGAGCACCGTCGTGCCGAGGGGGTGCGCGCCGAGCCCGTGCGCGGCGTCGGAGCCGAGGGCGAGAACGCGCAGAGGCACGGACAGCCAGAGCGCGACGGGCACGAGCACGACGAGAGCGATCGCCAGCAGCCCCGTCTCGCCCCAGCTGGGGTCGCTGACGCTGCCGACCGTCCACGCGAGCGCCTGCTGGGCCGCCCGCACGTCCGCCCGGGTGATCAGATAGGACAGGCCGCCGCTTGCGAGGAAGGCCACCGCGATGCCGATGAGCACGAAGCGCTGCCCCGCGAAGCCCTCGCGCCACGACAGCAGCCCGATGACGGCGGCGACCACGGCGCCGCCGATCAGAGCGGCGAGCGGAACGCCCGCGCCGCTCGCGTGGAAGACGAGCATGGCGGTGACGGCCGCGAGGCTCGCTCCGCCGGAGACTCCCAGGATGTCGGGGCTCGCGAGCGGGTTGCGCAGAGTGGTCTGGAAGAGCGCCCCCGCGAGGCCGAGGGCGATGCCGACCAGGGCGCCCGTGGTCCAGCGCGGCAGACGCAGCGTCAGCACCGCGAGGTTCTCGAGCGGGTCGCCGTGCCCGGCCAGCACGGCGGGCAGGCGCGCGGGCGAGACCGGAATCGTGCCGAGCGTCAGGCTCAGCACGGCGATGAGCGCGACGACGCCGGCGAGGGCCGCGACGGTGACGAGGCGCCGGCGGCGACCGACGGCGAGGGCGGTGTGCACGGTTCGGGCGGGTGCGGCCCAGGCATCCGTCACCCCTGACTGCGCGCTCACGCGCTCATCACCGCGCCTCGGCGGCGGATCAGCGCGATCATGACCGGCGCGCCGACGATCGCGATGACCACGCCCGCCTCGAGCTCACCGGGCGGCGCGATGAAGCGGCCGATGAGGTCGGATGCCACGAGCAGGCCGGCGCCGATGACGCCGGAGAGGCCGATGAGCCAACGGTGATCGTGGCCGGCCACGGGCCGCGCCGCGTGGGCGGCGACCAGGCCGACGAACACGACCGGGCCGGCGATGGAGGTCGCGGCGCCCGCGAGCAGCACCACCGCGACGGCGCAGATCGCGCGTGCGAGAGGGATGTTGAGGCCGAGACCGCGCGCGGCGTCGTCGCCGAGGGCGAGCACGTCCAGCATCCGCCCGCCGATGATCGCGAGCAGGGCGCCGGCCGCGGCGAACGGGGCGACGACGCCGACGTCGTGCAGCGAGCGGCCCGCGACCGAGCCGACCTGCCAGAAGCGGAACTGCTGGAAGACGTCCTGATGAGAGAGCAGCACGAGCGTGACGATCGAGGTCAGGGTGGCGGTCAGCGCGGCGCCCGCAAGCGCGAGCTTCACGGGGGTCGCGCCGCCCTGCCCGAGCACCCCGATCGCGTAGACCACGGCGGCGGCCACCGCGGCGCCGCCGAATGCGAACCACACGTAGCCGGAGGCGCTGCCCACGCCGAACACCCCGATCGCCGTGACGACGGCGAGCGAGGCGCCGGCGTTGACACCCAGCAGTCCGGGGTCGGCGAGCGGGTTGCGGGTGACGCCCTGCATCACGGCGCCGGCGAGCCCGAGCGATGCACCCGCGACGAGCGCCACCGCCGTGCGCGGCAGGCGCAGGCCGATCACGATGCGGTCGGCCTGGTCGCCGTCGAAGGGGTGCGCGAGAGCGTGCACCAGCTGGGCGGGTGAGAGCGCTTGAGCGCCGAGCGCGAGGCTCAACAGGGTGAGCAGGGCGAGCGCGACGAAGCAGACCACGAGCGTCGTGGCCGCGCGGGGGGAGGACATGTCAGGACAGCTCCGCTCGGCCCTGGCGCCAATAGCCCATGAAGGCGACGCGGCTGCGGTCGACGCCCAGCTCTTTGACGAGGAAGCGGCGCAGGCTCACGACGCACTGGGTCTCGCCGGCGATCCAGGCGTAGAAGCCGGTCTCGTCGCGGGCGTCGGGCGCATCCCACACGAGGCCCGCCTCGACGTCGGACTCATCGAGCACGGATGCCTGCGGCTGGGCGGCCGGCGTCAGCAGGTGGCGTCGCGCCAGCGCCCACTCGCGCACGGCCGCGGCCAGGCGCTCGCCGCGGGGGCCGTCGTGGCGGGGCAGCCAGGTGACGGTGTGGTCAGAGCAGGCGAGCGCGACGTCGAGCGCGTCGGCGCTCTCGGGGATCTCGAGGAACGCGGTCGCCCGCACCCCCGGCGTCAGCGACTCGAGGATCGAGCACACGGCCGGAACGGCCGTCTCGTCGCCGGCGAGCAGCAGCTCGTCACGGCTGCCCGGGTGCCAGTCGAGCCCGCTGCGCCAGCCCTTCGATGCGTCGTCGGGCCCGACGATGACGATCTCGTCGCCCGCTCGCGCCGACCGCACCCAACGGCTCGCCGGGCCGCCGTCGCCGTGGACCGCGAAGTCGACATCGAGCTCGCGCTCCTGCGGCCGCACCGAGCGCACGGTGTAGGTGCGGAACGGATTGCGCAGCTCGGCGGGGGCGGCCCGCCACAGCTCGTACCAGCTGCCGTTCGCGATCGCGTCGGGGGCGCAGATGCCCAGGTGGTCGTAGCCGGAAGGGGCGCCGTCGCCCTCGAGCGGCAGCACGAGCTTGATGCGCTGATCGAGCCCGGCCGTGCCGAAGCCGGCGAGCTCGTCGCCCGCGAAGGTCACCCGCAGGAACGACGGCGACAGGCGCGCGACCGAGCGCACCGTCGCCCGGAACGGGCGGTAGGCGGGGCGGTCGTCGCGGACCCGGTGGGGTCGTGCTCGGTCGGCGCTGTCGGCGGGTAAGGTAAGCATTACCTAAATAGCTAACGCGAAGGCATCCGTTCGCGCAAGTCGAAATGGGGATGTACCCGGCGGGCGGTCAGATGAATCGCACGCCGCGCTGCAGGCGGCTGCGCACCTCGAAGAGGTCGAGGCCGACGGCGCGGGGCACCCCGGGAACGCCTGAGCGCAGCAGGTGGCCGAGCACGGAGCGCTGCACTGCCAGCAGGGCGACGCCCCGATGGCGGCCGATCTCGGCGATCGGCTGCTCGAGCGCATCGTCGGGCAGCACGATGATGGCGCCGGCGAACTTCACCCCGAGGCCGCGACCGAGGTGGCGTGCGCGGTCGGCGAGGTCGTGGGCCGGTCGGCCGTCGAGCTGCACCCCCGGCTCGGCCGGCACGAGCTCGCCGCGCCGCACCGCGACGCGGCCGCCGTAGTCCTCGGACTGCAGCGCGAACAGCCCCGTCGGGCCGAGGACGAGGTGGTCGATCTTGCCGCCGTCGTGCGCGAACACGTCGTGCCACACGGTGTAGCCGATGCCGAGCTCGGCCGTGGCGCGCGCCGTCGCCTCCTCTGCGAGGGCGTCGGCCAGCGTGTGCCGGATCTCGTAGGGCGCCGATCGGACGAGCGTGGGGTCGTAGGGGTCGTCGAGCTCGGGGCCGCGCCCGGCCCACTCGCGCATCATGGCCAGGAACCGCTCGCGACGCCAGCCGCCCGGGTGCCCGTAGGAGCGCGCCCGCGGCCGGGTGTCGCGGCGAGCTCCCTCGGTGCGCGAGCTCGCCCACACGCGCTCATCGTCGTCGCCCGTCGGCTCGGCGCCGGCGCCTGCGCCGTTGAACGGGGACCGGTGCCGATTGAACGCTGCCCGCGCCTCGGGGGTGCCGATGCGCTCCCAGGCCTCTTGAACGGCGCGGAACTCGGCCGCCGAGCCGCCCGTGTCGGGGTGCGTCTCACGCAGGCGCTTTCGGTAGGCCCGCTTCAGCTCGTCGTCACTCGCGCGCGCGTCGACGCCGAGCACCTCGTACGGCGAGGCGGAGAGCGGGGATTCGGGCACCGACTCAGAGTAGCCGCGCTGTCACAGAAGGAGCTTCATGCCGTGTGAGGGATGCCTCCACAGCACCCCTCGTGACCGGGGGGGCGCTACGGCAGCACATAGCCGCCGCCGTCGGCGTCTCGCACGGCGAGCCCGTCGGCGAGCAGTCCCGCGAGCGCGCGGGCGAGCTGCACCGCATCGGGCCAGAGGCCGCTGAGCTCGGCATCCGTCACGGGCACGTGGGCCGCGCGCAGCTCGCGCATGATCAGCCCGCGCACGTGCCGGTCGCTGCCCTCGTACTTCTTCTGCACGGCGCGCCGCGGCCCCTCGTACGCCGGGTAGCCGGCGAGCCGCCATGCGCACGAGGATGCGAGCGGGCAGTCAGCGCACCGGGGCGCGCGAGCCGTGCAGACGATCGCACCGAGCTCCATCGCGCCCGCATTGAAGGTGCGCGCCTCGGTGTCGCCCGGCGGCAGCACGGCCGCCATCGCCGCGAGGTCCCGCGTCGCCGAGGGCGGGCCGGGCTCGGCCTGCCCGTCGACCGCCCGCGCGAGCACCCGGCGCACGTTCGTGTCGACGACCGGCACCCGCACTCCGTAGGCGAAGGCGGCGACGGCGCGGGCGGTGTACGGCCCGATTCCCGGCAGGGCCAGCAGCTCGTCGACCTCGGCCGGCACCTCGCCGCCGTGCTGCTCGGTGATCGCGACCGCGCAGGCATGCAGCCAGAGCGCTCGCCGCGGGTAGCCGAGCCGGTTCCACGCGCGCACCGCCTCACCGGCCGGAACCGCCGCGAGGGCCGCCGGCGCGGGCCAGCGCTCGAGCCACGCCTGCCACTGGGGCAGCACGCGCGCCACGGGCGTCTGCTGCAGCATGAACTCGGAGACGAGGATGCCCCAGGCGGAGCATCCCGGCTCACGCCACGGCAGCTCGCGGGCGTTCGACCGGAACCAGTCGTTGACGGCCTCGCTCAGCATCGGGGTCATCGTCTCGGGCACCGTTCGAGACTACGTCGGCCGCGGCGGGCCGAGTGCCGCCCGCCTCGGCGGCGTACGCTCGAAACATGCAGTTGGTGTCCACTCCGCGCGTCGAGTTCCTGCGCGGTCTGCGTGACGAGATCCTGAACAACTATCCGCGGGGGCGGCGCATCATCGGTGTCGACGGGTTCCCGGGAACGGGCTCCCACGAGGTCGCCGACGATCTCGCTGCGGTCTTCGACGACGGCGGCATGCCCGCCTTCCGCGCGTCGATGGGCGACTTCCTCAAGCCGCGGGCCGCGCGCGGCAGGGGCGACGAGGCCTACGACGAGACGACGTTCCGCCGCGTGCTGCTCGACCCTTGGCGGCTCGCCGGCAGCACCGGCTTCCAGACGGCCGCATTCGACGCGGCGCGCGACGTGCCGGCGCTCTCCGAATGGAAGACCGCCCCGGCCGACGCCGTGCTGATCGTCGACGGCGCCTACCTGCTCGGTTCGCTGAAGGGCATCTGGCACTTCCTGATCTATGTGGATGCCCAGCAGGCACAGGCCGATGAGGCGTACCTCGCGGCCGAGACGCCGTTCTTCTTGGCATCCGCCGTCATCGACACCTCGACGCCCGAGCTGCCGAAGCGCGTGCTCAGCGACTCCTGCTGAGCCGCGACAGCCTGATCCGCGCGCGCATGCGTGACCACGCTCTGCGCAGCCGACGCCGGAAGAGCCACGCGAGGGCGAGGCAGAGGATGACGAGCGGAAGCAGCTCGGGCGCGAGTGCGAACGCCCCGAAGACGACGTCGAGCGCCTCGAACCCGACCAGTGAGCCGGCGGCGACCCACGTCCAGCCGCTGAACAGAATGAGACGTCGAGTGATGCGCTGGAATGCGCGCACAGGCATGGCGGAGCTCCTTGCGACGAGATCTATCGGATGCCTCTCGTCGACTGCGCGCGGCAGGAATGGGCTCGGTGACCGCGCCTGTCAGCCGGGTGAGCGGGCTCATGGATTCCGCGCCTGCGGTGCGTGCCCAGACATCGAGGTGCACGAGTCGCTCGAGCAGCGTCCACCCCATCGCCGGCATCGCACCTCCCGAACCGTGCCGCCAGCCTACGCACCAGGAGGAGGATCGTTGCCATGAAGCTGGCCGAGAGCGAGGCGCGGGCGCGCCTGGGTGGGGCGCGGTCGCTGCGCCTCGCGACCGTAGGCGCGAGCGGGGCGCCGCATCTCGTGCCGATCACCTTCGCCGTCGAGGGCGACCTGATCTACACGGCCGTCGACCATAAGCCGAAGTCGAGCCGCGCGCTGCGGCGGCTCGCCAACATCGCACGCGACCCGCGCGTCTCGCTGCTCGCCGACGAGTACAGCGACGAGTGGCACGAGCTGTGGTGGGTGCGCGTGGACGGCAGGGCCGAAGTGATCGAGGATGCCGACGCGATGCGGCATCCCCTCGATGCGCTCGCCGCGCGCTATCGCCAGTACCGCACGCGACGACCGGACGGGCCGGTCATCGTCATCCGCGTCGACCGGTGGGCGGGCTGGTCGGCTGCCTAGCTGCCGCCCGCCCGCACGGAGTCCGCGATCCGACGCGCGGCGTCGGCCGGCGTGATGCCGGTCGTGTCGATGACCTCGGCGTCGGCGTGCAGCCAGTTGCGCGCCGCCTCGAGATACGGCTCGACATAGGCGTGCCGGAACCACGAAGGGCCCATCACGGTGTCGCCGTCGATGCGGGCGCGCAGCGTGTCCGCGTCGGCGTGCAGCACGAAATGCCGCACCGGGATGCTGTAGGCGGCAAGGCCGTCGCTGATCTCGCGCCAGTAGTCCTCGACCAGCACCGTCATCGGCATCACGAGCGTGCCGCCGACGTAGCCCAGCACCCGCCGTGCGAATTCGACGACGAGCGGGCGCCACGGGTCCCAGTGCTGGAAGTTGTCGGTCTCGGGCAGCCCCGGCGTGATGTCCATGAGCACGCCGCCGACCTTCTCGGCGTCGAACACGCGCGAATCGGGCAGCAGCTCTTGCACGAGGGCGCTCGTCGTGGTCTTGCCGACGCCGTGGGTCCCGTTGATCCACACGATCATGAGACGGACCCTAGCGCCGCGCCGACTGCTCGGCCCGCACCCGCTCGGCCAACTCGCCCGGCTCGAGGAAACGGCGCGTGCGCTCGACCTCGTGCACGGCATCCACGATCGCCTGATTGACGGGCGCGCGCAGGCCGACTTCTGCGGACTGGGCGACGACGGCGCCGTTCAGGAAGTCGATCTCGGTGAGCTGCCCGCGCTTCAGGCTCTGCAGGGTGGAGCCGAGGTTGGGCACCGAGCCCATGCGGCGCGCCATCAGCCGCGGCAGCACCTGCGCGGCCCACAGGGGGGCGGCGGCGGCGAAGCGCGCGCCGGTGTGCGAGAGGCCCTGGATGGTGTCGAAGTGCACGCCGTGGGCGAGCCCGGCCCTGGCTGCTTCGCGGATGAGGCCGGTGACGATCGGCCGCAGCCGCGCATCGGCGACGGTCTGCTGCACCGACAGACCGGTGGCGGCAGGCGTGCCGTTGACCATGTTGATCACGAGCTTGGTCCACTGTGCGCCGCGGAAGTCGTCGGTGACCTGCGCCGGCATGACCGAGGCCAGCAGCGCCGTCGCCTCGCGCGAGCGGTCGACAACGGTCGTGCCCGCGGCCGTGATGGTCACGCGCCCGGGCTCGACGTTCTGCGCGGCGTACAGCGCGAGCGCGCCGAACGCGGGTGAGCCGGGCAGCACCCGGTGCGCCGTGTCGAGGCCCTCGAGCCCGTTCTGCACGACGATGAGCGGCACGCCTTCGAGGTGGTCCCGGTTGACGGCGAGGGCGGATGCCGCATCCTGCGCCTTCGTCGTCAGGAACGCGATCTCGGGGGTGCGGGTGAGCGTCTCGGCGGCGCAGACGCGCGCGGTGTGCTCGCCCCACGCGCCGTCGAGGTGCAGCCCGGCACCGGCGATCGCGGCGAGGGTGGCGCCGCGCGCGGTGACCTCGACCTCGTGGCCGGCGCGGTCGAGCAGTGCTGCGATGGTGCCGCCGACGGCTCCGGCTCCGATCACCCCGACACGCACGCACCCACCCTACGGCGCAGGCACCCGAGGTGTCAGTTCGGGTGCCTGCGGCCGCGAATCAACAGCCCGAACTCACACTTCGGGGGAAAGTGAGGTCGCGGCGACCGCCCGGCGTCCGGGCAAGCCGAGCGAGACGAGGGCCGCGAGGGCGAGCACGGCGGCCCCGACGAGGACCGCCTTCTGCGCGGCATCCACGTAGCCGGTCGGCGTCAGCTGGCCGCCCGCGCCCGTGAAGACGGCGGTCAGCACCGCGATTCCGAGGGCGGTGCCGATCTCGCGCAGCGTCGAGTTCGCCCCAGAGGCCTTGGCGTGATCGGGTGCGGGCATGTCCATGAGCACCGCCGTCGACGACGGGGCGAAGATGAGCCCCATGCCGAGCCCGGCGAGCAGGAACGGGGGCACCATGTGCGCGAAGGTGAGGTCGGGCGCCATGATCAGCGCGATCCAGGCGATCGCCGCCGCCGAGATGGCGAGCCCCGCGGCGACCGGAAGCCGCGGCCCGAATCTCGGGACCAGCAGGAAGCCGGTGAGCGGGGAGATCACGAGCGGCAGCAGGGTCCACGGCATGGTCATATCGCCGGCTTCGAGCGGATTCTTGCCCTGCACCACCTGCAGGAACTGGATGAGGATGAAGATCGACCCGAAGATGCCGAAGCTGAAGATCAGGCCGACGGCGTTGGCGATCGTGAAGCTCGGAAAGCGGAACAGGCGCAGCGGCAGCATCGGGGCCGCCGCACGGGTCTCCCACCAGATGAACGCCGCGATGAGCGCGCCGCCGCCGATCAGCGCGGTGAGCACCTCGCCGCTGCCCCAGCCGGCGTCGTTGCCGCGCACGATGCCGTAGACGATTCCGAAGACGCCGCTGCCGGCGAGCACGAGGCCGATCAGGTCGCTGCGCAGCCTCGCCCCGAAGCTGTTGGGCAGCGCCCACAGCACGAGCGGCACCGCGACGATGCCGACGGGCACGTTGACCCAGAAGATGCCCTGCCAGGCCCAGCCCTGGGTGACCGCGCCGCCGATGAGCGGGCCGAGCGCGACGCCGAGGCCGGCGACGCCGCCCCACACGCCGATGGCGGCCGGCCGCGCCTTCTCGCTGACCGAGCCGGCGAGCATCGTGAGCGACAGCGGCATCAGTGCCGCCGCCCCGACGCCCTGCAGCGCGCGGGCGGCGATGAGCTGCCAGGGCTCGGTGCTGAGCGCCGACAGCGCTGAGGCGACCGTGAACAGCCCGATGCCCACCACGAAGACGCTGCGGCGGCCCAGGCGGTCGCCGAGCGCTGCGGCGGTCAGGATGAAGCTCGCGAAGGCGAGGGCATACGCGTTGATGACCCACTCGAGCTCGTCGATGCCGGCGGACAGGTCGCGGCCGATGACCGGCAGGGCGTTCGTGACGACCAGGTTGTCGAGCGTGCCCATGAACATGGGCAGCGAGGCCGCGGCGATCACGAGCCACAGCGGCCGGCGGCGGGCGAGCGGGGGCACCCCGCCAGTCTGCGCGGCCTCGGTCGCGACGGGAACAGTCATGTCGTTCTCCAAGAGTGGTAATTGAATGATTACAAGCCGAGACGATAAGTTATCGACTGATAACCTGTCAAGCATGAGCGAGTCGAGGAGCGAGCGGATTCCCGCCGCGGAGCGCCGCGAGCAGATCCTGGATGCCGCCGCGAGGGTGTTCGGGGAGCGGGGCTATGCGGGCACGACCACCGACCAGGTCGCCCAGGCGGCGGGCATCAGCCAGCCCTACGTCGTGCGGATGTTCGGCAGCAAGGAGAAGCTGTTCTGCGAGCTGCTGCTGCGCGCTCGCGACAGCCTCGAGACGCGGCTGCGCGCCGCGCTCGCCCGCCCGGAGGTGAAGGCGCTCGACAACCAGGGGCTCAAGAGGTTCCTCGGCCGCGCCTATGTCGACCTCGTCGGCGAGGGCGACATCGTGCTGCCCCTCGCACAGGGCTTCCTGCTCGGCCACGACCCCGTGATCGGCCGGTATGCGCGCGAGGGCTTCCTCGACATCTACCGGCTGCTGCGCGACGAGGCGGGGCTGAGCCCGGAAGAGGTGCGCGACTTCCTCGCAGGCGGCATGCTGCTCAACACGCTGCTCACGCTGCAGATGACGGGGCTCTACGAGTCCGACGAGACGGCGCGGGAGCTGCTCGCCTGCGCCTTCGGCGAGAAGCTCGACCTGGTTGTGGCGCCGACGAAGGCCGCCCCGTGAGCCCGGTGTCCCCGCCGCCGAACGGCGTCGTCCTCGTCGACAAGCCGCAGGGGCTCACGAGCCACGACGTGGTGGCGCGCATGCGCCGCGCCGCGGGAACGCGGAAGGTCGGCCACGCGGGCACCCTCGACCCGATGGCCACCGGCCTGCTCATCGTCGGCGTCGGCTCGGCGACGCGGCTGCTGACGCACGTGGTCGGCACCGACAAGGTGTACGACGCCACGATCCGCCTGGGGGAGTCGACGGTCACCGACGACGCCGAGGGAGACGTCACGGCGCGCGCCGAGGCCGACGCGGTCGACGCCGTCACGGGCGAGGCGATCGGCGCAGGCATCCGCGCCCTCACCGGGCCCATCGAGCAGGTGCCGAGCACGGTGAGCGCGATCAAGGTCGACGGGAAGCGCGCCTACGCGCGCGCTCGCGCGGGCGAAGACGTCGAGCTTGCTGCGCGGCCTGTCACGATCCACGAGTTCGCGCTGCGCGAGACGAGGCGGATGCCGGGCCTGATCGACCTCGACGTGACGGTCGCCTGCTCCTCCGGCACCTACATCCGCGCGCTGGCCCGCGACCTCGGCGCCGCGCTCGGGGTCGGCGGCCACCTGACCATGCTGCGACGCACCTCGGTGGGGCCCTTCGCCGTCGCGGCCGCGACCCCGCTCGACGCGCTGGCCGGTGGCGACGTCGCCGTGCCCGACGTGCTGCTGACGCCGGCGGACGCCGCTGCCAGACTGTTCCCCGTGCTCGAACTCGACGCGCAGCAGGCGATCGACCTCGGGCACGGCAAGAAGCTCCACGTCGCCGCGCCTGGCGCCCCGGGCATCCGCGCCGCGATCGACGGGGCCGGCCGCCTCGTCGCCCTCGCCGCCGTGTCGGCGACCGGCGTGGTGCGCGTCGAGACCGGTTTCCCGAGTCAGGAGTCCTGAGTGGTCGAGTGGTTCACCTTCACGCAGATCGTCATCGCGCTCGCCGCGGGGGTGCTCTGCCTCGTGCTCGGGCTCATCGGGCGCACGCCGAGCGACCTCAGCATGGGCCCGATCGCGTTCGTCGCGCTGCTGCTGATCGCGCAGCTCGTCACGTCCGCGATCGCGCCGGCGGTCGGCAACCACCCGACGGGCAGCCTGCTCGAGTTTTGGATGTACCAGGTCGCCATCGTGCTCGTGCCGCTGCTCGCGATGGTGTGGGCGCTCGTCGAGCGCGGGCGGTGGAGCGTCGTCGTGCTCGGCGTCGCGGGGCTCGCCGTCGCCGTGATGCTGTACAGGATGTGGGTGATCTGGACGGGCGCGTGAGCGGCATGCCGGTGGCATGCCGCGAACCGCACGGACGGATCACCCTGGCGCGAGCGAAGCGAGCAGCGGCGCCGGAGCGCGACCACGAGCCGAACTAGAATCGACTTTGCGATGTCCGAGTCCAGATCCGTCACCGAGAGGCTCTCGGCCGCAATGCCGCGCCTGGTCGGCACCGGCACCCTCACGGTGCTCGTCGCCGTGTACGCCGTGCTCGTGATGGCGGCGGTCGGGCGCAGCGCCTTCCAGATCATCGACCACTTCTCGAAGGCGCCGATCGCGATCTCGATCTCAGGGGTGTCCGCGCTCGTCTACGTGCTCGCGATGGTCGCGCTCATCGTGCACCGGGGCGTCTGGCACCGCATCGCCTGGGTCACCGTCTCGGTCGAGTTCGCCGGCGTCGTGGTGATCGGGGCGATCACGACGTTCTTCCCGGACGCGCTCGGCCTCGACTCGGGCGACGCCTTCGGCGACACCGCCACCGTGTGGACGGTCTTCGGGCAGGGCTACTGGTTCGTCCCGCTCGTGCTTCCGCTGGCGGGAATGTGGTGGCTGAAGACGCATCCGGCCCGCCCGCGCCCCGATCGAGCCGGCGCCGATTCCCGCGGAAAGGCGGCAGCGTGAGGGTCTTCCACTCCGAGTCCGAGATCGGCCCTGATTTCGGGCCGAGCGCGGTCACGATCGGCAAGTTCGACGGCGTGCACTCCGGGCACCGAGCGGTCATCGGCCGCCTCGTCACCGCGGCGCGGGCCGAGGGACTCGTCTCAGCGGTGGTCACCTTCGACCGGAACCCGCTCGAGGTGATCGCGCCTGAACGCTGCCCTGACGCGCTCGCGAGCCTCGACCAGAAGCTCGATCTGCTCGCCGAGACCGGGGTCGACGCGACCCTCGTGGTGCGCTTCGACGAGACCTTCGCGCGGGTCAGTGCCGAGCGCTTCGTCACCGAGTACCTGGTGAAGGCGCTGCACGCCCGGCGCGTGTTCGTCGGCAGCGACTTCCGCTTCGGCAGCGGCAACGCGGGCGACGTCGCGCAGCTGCGGGCGCTCGGTGAGCAGCACGGATTCACCGTCGAGCTGATCGACGACGTGGTCGGCACCGCGGGGGAGCGGGTGTCGTCGACGCGCATCCGCCAACTGCTCGCCGAAGGCGACGTCGAGCAGGCCGAGCGGCTGCTCGGCCGTGCGCCGATGCTGCGCGGCCTGGTCGTCCACGGCGCGAAGCGCGGGCGCGAGCTCGGATTCCCCACCGCGAATCTCTCCCCGCAGTCCGAAGGCCTGATCCCGGCCGACGGCATCTATGCCGGGTGGCTCGTCGACAACGGCACGCGCTACCCGGCCGCGATCTCGGTCGGCAACAACCCGACCTTCGAAGGCGTGCCCCAGAAGCAGGTCGAGGCGCACGTCATCGACCACACCATCGATCTGTACGACCACGAGGTCGAGGTGGTGTTCGTCGCGCGCATTCGCGGCATGACCGCCTTCACCGGCATCCCGGCGCTCATCGAGCAGATCGCCGACGACGTTCGGGTCGCCCGTCGCATCCTGGCGGCCTGAGGCGACCGCGAGCGGGCTGCGCCTAAGCGGGGATGAGGTCTGCGCGGTAGATCAGGGCGGCGGCACCGATCAGCGGGCCCTCGCCCGAGAGACCGGAGGGCACGACGCGCACCTTGCGGACGTAGTCGAAGTGGTGCGTCGCGATCTGGGCCCGAATGAAGTCGAACAGATCGGGCGTCGCCTGCGAGAAGCCGCCGCCGATCGCGACGACCTCGAGGTCGAGCAGGGCAGTGGCGCTCGCGATCGCCTGGCCGACGGCGCGCCCACAGCGCTCGATCGCCGCCCGCGCGACCGGGTCGCCTGCGGCGTAGGCGGCGGCGAGGTCCTCGCCCGTCGTGCCCGCGAAGCCGTTCCGCCGCGCGTACGCCACGGTGTGCGGCCCGCTCGCGATCGCCTCGAGCACGTGCGCGTTGCCGAAGGTGTTCTCGCCCTCGAAGCCTGCGACGTCGACGTGGCCGATGTGCCCCGCGTTGCCGGTCTTCCCGACGACGACCTTGCCGCCCGCGATGATGCCGCCCCCGACACCCGTCGAGACGACCATGCCCATGACGTTCTGCGCGCCCTGCGCCGCCCCCACCCAGTGCTCGGCGAGGACGATGGCGACCCCGTCCATCTCGAGCACGACGGGGACCCGGTGCCCGGCGTCCGCCACGATGCGCTCGACCAGCGCCCGCATCGGGTAGCCGCGCCACGAGGGCACGTTGAGCGGCGAGATCGCACCGGCCTCGCGGTCGATCGGCCCGGCGCAGCCGATGCCGACGCCGATCAGCCGGGCCTCGCTGCCGAGCTCGCCCAGCATGCCGAGCGCGTGTCGCACGACCTCGGCGACGGACGCCTCGAGGTCGTGCAGCTCGGCGCTGCGGCCGGTCGCCGCGCGGAGCCGCGACCCTACGACGAGCGTGCCGTCGGGGCGCACGAGGGCGGCCTCGACCTTGGTGCCGCCGAAGTCGACGGCGAGGACGACGGAATCAGGCATGCCTCCCAGCCTATTGGCTCGACAGGGCCGTTCAGACGTGCCGCTGCACGAGGCGCCGCGCCGCGCCCGAGACCGTCTGGCCGCGGCGTTTGACGAGCACCACACCCGCCACCAGCGCGGTGAGCAGCGGCATGGTGCCGGAGACGGTCATGCCGACGTGCGGGCCGAAGTTGTCGACGATCCAGCCCATCAGCGGGCCGCCGATCGACTGGCCGCCGAGCTGGATGAGCACGAACACCCCCATGACGCGGCCGCGGATCGCGATGTTCGTCGACATCTGGACGAGGGAGTTCGACGCGATGAAATACAGCAGCTGAGACATCCCGGCCCCGACGAGAAGGACCGCGAAGATGCCGAGCTGCGGCGCGAGACCGGCGAGCGCCTGCACGAAGCCGAGGATCACGGCGCCGACGATGACCGTGCGCAGGCTGACGGATGCCCGCAGATTGGACAGCAGCGCACCGCTCAGCGCGCCGAGCGCGACGAGCGCGTTGAAGATGCCGTAGCCCGACGAGCCGACGTCGTAGACGTGGTCGGCGAAGGCGGTGAGCAGCACCGGCATCGTGTAGACGAAGAGCGCCACCGACGTCAGCACGATGAGGGTGAACAGGATCTCGTCTTTGCGGGCCGCGTACTCGAGGCCCTCGCGCAGCTGGCCCTTGCGCCGCGGCGCCTTCGGTGCCGGCAGCAGCCGCGAGCCGTCGAGTCGGCCGAGCGCGAACACGGTGCCGAGGCAGGCGAGCGCGTTGATCGCGAACGACCAGCCGCCGCCGACCGCCGACAGCAGGATGCCGCCCACCGCGGGTCCGATCAGGGCGCCGAGCTGGAACGTCGAGGAGTTGAGGCTGAGTGCGTTGCGCAGCAGCGCCGGCCCGACGACCTCAGAGACGAAGGACTGGCGGGCCGGGTTGTCGATGAGCGTCGCGAAGCCGCCGAGCAGGGCGATGCACCAGATCATCCACACCTGGATCGAGCCGGTGAAGATGAGGGCGGCCATGGTGGCGGCGAGCAGCGCCATCATCGTCTGCGTCACCTGCAGGATGCGCCGCTTGGGGTACCGATCGGCGATCACGCCGCCGTAGAGCCCGAAGACCAGCATGGGCGCGAACTGCAGCGCGACGGTGATGCCGACGTCGGCGACGTTGCCCGAGAGCTGCAGGACGATCCAGTCCTGCGCGATGCGCTGCATGCCCTGGGCGGTCGTCGAGACGATCTGACCGCTTGCGTACAGCCGGTAGTTCGGGACCTTCAGGGAAGCGAACATGTCGCGCCAGCGCGGGCGGCCGGACAGCACCAGCATCGGTTCGGTCGGTGGATTCGCAGGCGTCGCAGTCACAGCCCGTTAAGGCTAGTCGGATCGATTCGATAAGTCCTTAGAATGGTGGCAATAACTCCCATTGGGAAACGTAATAGCTCGCGAAGGGTGCCGCCCATGTTCGATCCCGTGCTGCTGCGCAGCTTCCTCGCGGTCGCCGAGACGGGCAGCTTCACGCGAGCCGCGCAGCGCCTGCAGCTCAGCCAGCCCACGGTCAGCCAGCACGTGCGGCGCCTCGAGTCGCAGGCGGGCCGCATCCTGATCGATCGGGACACGCGCCAGGTGCGCCTCACCGACAACGGCGACGCCATGGCGGGCTTCGCGCGCAGCATCCTCGCGGCGCACGCGTCTGCCGAGAGCTATTTCAGCGGCAAGGCGATGCGCGGGCGGCTGCGCTTCGGCGCCGCGGACGACTTCACGATGACGCAGCTGCCCCGCATCCTCAGGGACTTCCGCGCGCTGCATCCCCAGCTCAACCTCGAGCTCACCGTCGGGCAGTCGGGGGCCCTGCATCGCCGGCTCAGCTCGGGTCAGCTCGATCTCATCTTCATCAAGCAGACCCCAGGTGTCGGCGAGGGCACCAAGGTCAGCACCGACCAGATGGTGTGGATGGGCCTCGACGGCATCCAGCTCGGGCTGGACGAGCCCGTGCCGCTCGTCTCGTACCAGGAGCAGTCGATGAGCCGGCGGATGGCGATCGACGCGCTCGAGGGCGCCGGTCGGACCTGGCGCATCACCTGCAACACGCGCGAGGTCAACGGCGTGCTCTCGGCGGTCAGGGCCGGGCTCGGGGTCGCGGTGTTCCCGCGCACGCTGATTCCCGGCGATCTCGTGAAAGTGAGCAATCGCCTCGGGCTGCCCGAGATCGGCGACGTCGACTTCACCCTGATCTCGAACCCGCGGTCGGCCACCGAGCCCGTCGAGGCGCTCAGCAGCGCGATCATGGGCCGCACCCTCGTGCACTGAGGTGGGCGTTCCGCGCCTCCGCGCGCCCCCGAGTTCGCTACCTTAGGTACTCGTAGGGAGGCCATGGACATGACCGAAGCGACGGTGACCGCATTCGTCGGCGACAGCCTGACCGAGAACGGCGACTGGCAGAAGCTGCTGCCGGGCCAGAACGTCATCAACTTCGGCGTCGGCGGGAACACCACGCACGACCTCATGGACCGCCTCGACGAGGTCGTCGCCGCGGGCCCGTCGACCGTCGTGGTCGAGATCGGCACGAACGACTTCGGGTGGCGGTTCCCGGTCGAAGAGGTGGTCGAGAACATCCAGGCGATCCTCGCCCAGCTGCGCGAGAAACTGCCCGACGCGAAGATCGTGATGCAGAGCATCCTTCCCCGGCAGCCCGAATACGCGCACATCGTGCGCACCGTCAACGAGCAGCTCGAGCGCTATGTGCCCACCGTGCCGTGCAGCTACGTGGATGTCTGGCCCGCGCTCGCAGACGAGAACGGCGGCCTCAAGCCCGAGTTCACCGTCGACGGCCTGCATCTGACCGAGGCCGGTTACGAGGCCTGGTTCGCCGTGCTGCGGCCCGTGCTCGCCGTCTGAGGGGTCGCGAAGCCGGTCCCCCTCTTGGGGGAATTCTGCTGCCCCCATGCTCGCGGCTAGTGTCGCAAGCGGGGTTGAGGAGAGTCAGTTTCACGACTTTTGAAAGAGGCACCGTCGTGCTCAAAAACCTCGACCCGATCCTGTCCGGCGCGCTCCTGTCGGTTCTCGACGACATGCAGCCCGGCCAGTGGCTGACCCTCACGGCAGGCGGCGCCACGACGCCGCAGCGTGGCCCGGACCACACCGTGATCGATCTGACGCACGTCTCGACCGAGGCCGCCGTGACGGCGATCCTCAGCGTGCTGCCGCTCGACCGCTCGGGGGCGCCGATCGTCTACCTCGACAATGCCGAGGAAGTCGACGAGCTGCCCGATGTGGTCTTCGCCGTCTGCGGCATCGCGGCCGACGCCGAACTGCGCCGCGTGCCGATGTCGCGCCTCGACGAGGCCGACTTCGCGACGCTCGCGCGTCAGTCCGAGGTGACCGTGCGGTCGCGCTGCGACGGCGAGCCCAGCGCATTCCTGCTGCGCAAGGGCGAGGCGCTCGCCGCCGTCTGAGCTGTCGGGGTCGCGTTCGTGGCGGCCCGTGCTCAGCGGGGCAGGAGGCCGCACCCGATAGGCTTCCCCTCGCCATGGCACGCCCCACGAACGCACCCCAGCCCGCCCGACTCGCGCTCGCGCCCGGCTTCCTCGGGGCGATCGTCCTGATGGCGGGCCTTGCCCTCATCGGGTCCGAGAACTACACCTGGATCGAGTACCCCGCGGCGATCCTCGCGGCGATCACGGGGTGGTTCGCGATCCAGGGCAAGCAGTGGGCCTTCGTCGCCGGGCTCGCCGCGATCGTCGTGGTCTGGAACCCGGTCTTCCCCCTGCCGCTGCCTGACGTCGCCTTCCAGGGGCTCAGCATCGCCGGCGCCGCGACGTTCATCGCCGCCGGCGTCATCATCAGGGTCACGCCGAGCTCCTGACCGGCCGGCTCGGCGGCGCGCGCGGTGAGTGCTCGCCGGCCGAGGATGCGGCTGGGGTAGAATCAGGTATCGCGCGGATTCCCGCTCCGCCGCGGCCCGAGAGGCTTTCGCTGCTCGTTCGTGCCACGGCCCCGGAATCCGCCCCGTACATCGGGCCGCTCCCGGGGTTCTCCCGTCGGGGCCCGCAGATCGTGGAGGCACATGTCCCAGACCGGAGAGCGCGTCGCGCAGCAGCGACGCTCCGGGCGCCGTCATCAGAACAATGACGGCCTCATCCCCGTCCTCGCCCGCCGCGTGCGCGAGGTGGAAGCCAAGGCGCAGGGCGGCAAGAAGCTCGGGCCGACCAACCGGACCAAGTTCCAGGTCATCGCGCTGCTCATGCGCGAAGAGCGCGCGCGCGCCAAGTCCGACCCCGAGCTGACCGAGGCGCAGCGCGCCGAGCAGCTCAAGCGACTCGACGGCATCGCGCAGATCCTCGCCAAGACGGCGGCGCGCGACACGAGCCTCATCCAGTTGCTCGAGACGGATGCCTCGCCGTCGGCCGCCGCGCAGAAGATGCGCCGCGACTGGCTGCTCGAGTCCGGAACCGCGCTCAGCCCCGACGACCTGGTCATCGTCGTCGAAGAGCCGAAGGTGCTCGACAACAAGCCGGTGCTCTCGGCCGAGCTGGCCGAGAAGCAGGTCGTGCCGCAGTCGGTCAAGGCGCGGCAGCTGTCGAATCCGTTCCTCGCGCCCGACTTCACCCGCTACGCCGAGCAGGCGCAGCCCGCGCCGCGCCGGCGCCTCGACTCGTGGGAGCTTCTCGGCCCCCTGTTCAAGTCGTTCGAGCAGGGCGCAGGCGGCCAGATCGCCAGCATGGAGCTGCCGCCCGCACCGAAGATCGACCGCTACGCCCCGCCCGGCATGGAGCTCATGCACCACCAGGCGCAGTTCATCGAGTCGGCCCGCCTCGGCCACCGCACCTTCCTGCTCGCCGACGAGCCGGGCCTCGGCAAGACCGCGCAGTCCCTGCTCGCGGCATCCGTCGCAGGGGCATACCCGCTGCTCGCCGTCGTCCCCAACGTCGTGAAGATGAACTGGGCGCGCGAGGTCGAGCGGTGGACGCCGCAGCGCCGCGCGACCGTCATCCATGGCGACGGAGCCGGTCTCGACGCGTTCGCCGACATCGTCGTCGTCAACTACGAGGTGCTCGACCGCCACCTGTCCTGGATCGCCCAGATGGGCTTCAAGGGCATGGTCGTCGACGAGGCGCACTTCATCAAGAACCTGCACTCCCAGCGCTCGCAGCACGTGCTGGCGCTCGCCGACACGATCCGCAAGACCGCACCGGGCGGCGAGCCGCTGCTCATCGCGCTCACCGGCACCCCGCTCATCAACGACATCGACGACTTCCGCGCCATCTGGCAGTTCCTCGGCTGGATCGACGGCACCAAGCCCACGCGCGAGCTCATGGACCGCCTCGAAGAGACCGGCCTGACGCCCGCCGATCACGAGTTCTACCCCGAGGCCCGTGAGATCGTGATCGACCTCGGCATCGTGCGCCGCCGCAAGATCGACGTCGCCGCCGACCTGCCGTCGCGGCGCATCGTCGACATGCCCGTCGAGCTCGACGACGAGCTGGGCCGCTCGATCAAGGCGGCCGAGCGCGAGCTCGCGGCCCGCCTCGTGGCGCGCTATGAGCGCGCGCTCGCGGCCGGCGTCGGCGAGGGCGTCGAAGGCGGCACGGATGCCCGGCGCGAGCACCTCATCAGGGTCGTGGCCCACGCGGAGCTCGAGGAGTCGAAGGGGGCGAAGACCGGCGAGAACGTCTTCACCATGGTCCGCCGCATCGGCCAGGCGAAGGCCGGCCTCGCCGCCGACTACGCGGCGCAGCTCGCCCGCTCGACCGGCAAGGTCGTCTTCTTCGCCAAGCACATCGACGTCATGGATCAGGCAGAGGCGCTGTTCGCGGCCCGCGAGCTGGGGGCGGTCTCGATCCGCGGCGACCAGAGCGCCATCGAGCGCCAGAAGGCGATCGACGCGTTCCAGAACGACCCCGAGGTTTCCGTCGTGGTCTGCTCGCTCACCGCGGCCGGCGTCGGCATCAACCTGCAGGTGTCGTCGAACGTCGTGCTCGCCGAGCTGTCGTGGACGTCCGCCGAGCAGACGCAGGCGATCGACCGCGTGCACCGCATCGGCCAGGAAGAGCCCGTCACCGCGTGGCGCATCATCGCGGCGCAGACGATCGATTCGAAGATCGCCGAGCTCATCGACGCCAAGCAGGGCCTTGCGCTGCGGGCGCTCGACGGCATCGACGTCGAGCCGGGCTCCGAGGCATCCGTTCAGCTCGACGCACTGGTCGGGCTGCTGCGCGACGCGCTCAACTAGCCGCAGTCGGCGCTATTCGTCGTCGAAGTCGTCGAATTCCTCGTCTTCTTCGTCGAGCTCATCGTCATAGCCGGTGGGGCGCTCGTCGTCGGGAAACACCTCTTCGTCGGACTCGAAGTCGTCGTCGAGGTCGATGTCGTCCTCGTCGTAGCTCTCCACCTCGGGCTCGTAGTCCTCGACGTCCTCGGGAGCCTCGTCCTCGAGATCGACGTCGTCCTCGTCGAATTCGCTGGGTCGGCTGTCGCTCATGGGATGCAGGGTACGCCGGGCCCTGCGGCAGGCCAATACCCGATTCCGGTTCCGCCGACGGCATGGCCCAAACTGTTCACATGAGTGGTGGCGAGGTCGAGATCGAGCGCAAGTACGACGTCGATGACGAGGCGCGGATGCCGTCGCTGATCGGTGTCGCGCGGGTCGCGTCCGCCGACGCTCCGGATGCGTTCGACCTCGACGCCACGTACTTCGACACCCCCGAGCTGACGCTCGCGAACGCACGCGTGGCCGTGCGGCGACGGCTCGGCGGGCACGACGCCGGCTGGCACATCAAGTGGCCGCCGCTCGCCGAAGGCCGGCGCGAGCAGCAGTTCGAGCCGGGTGAGGGCGAGGCGATCCCTGACGAGGTGCGCGCGGCGCTGGCCGAGCTCGTGGGCGATGCACGGCTCGTACCGATCGCGCGCATTCGCAATCACCGGATCGCGACCGTGCTGCGCGACAGCGCCGGCGAGCCCCTCATCGAGCTCGCCGACGATCACGTCGTGGCCACAGACCTGCGCGAGGGGCCGACGAGCGGAACGGAACGGCGCTGGCAGGAGTGGGAGGTCGAGCTTCTTCCGGGCGGGAGCGCGGGCGAGGCATCCGATCGCGCGGCCTTGCTCGATGCGGTCGAAGAGCGGCTCGTCGCGGCGGGGGCGCAGCCTCCGTCATCCGGTTCAAAGCTCGCGAGGGCGCTGGGACTGTCCCGCTAGGGGCCGATCGATCGATAGTCTCCAAGCAGAAGGAGCTGCCATGCGAATCGGAATTCTCACCTCCGGTGGAGACTGCCCTGGGCTCAACGCGGTCATCAGGGGTGCCGTGCTCAAGGGGGACCGCGTGTACGGCCACGACTTCTTGGGTTTCAAGTGGGGCTGGAAGGGCGTCGTCGAGGGCGACCTGATGGAGCTGCCCCGCCACCGCGTCCGCGGCCTCTCGAAAGAGGGCGGCACGATCCTCGGCTCGAGTCGCACGAACCCCTACGAAGCGGGCGGCGGCCCCGAGAACATCCAGAAGGTGCTCGATAAGAACGGCATCGACGCGATCATCGCGATCGGCGGCGAAGGCACGCTTGCTGCCGCGCGGCGCCTCTCCGATGACGGGTTGAAGATCGTCGGCGTCCCGAAGACGATCGACAACGACCTGCAGGCAACCGACTACACCTTCGGCTTCGACACGGCGGTCGGCATCGCGACCGAGGCGATCGATCGCCTGCGCACCACGGCCGAGTCCCACCAGCGCTGCATGGTCGTCGAGGTGATGGGCCGCTACGTCGGCTGGATCGCCCTGCACGCGGGGATGGCCGGGGGCGCGCACGCCATCCTGATCCCCGAGGTGAGCACCACGATCGAGCAGATCTGCGAATGGGTCGAGTCGGTGCGCGACCGCGGCCGCGCCCCCGTGATCGTGGTCAGCGAGGGCTTCCACCTGCCGACGATGGACGGCGCGCACTCGCACAAGGGCCTGGACCCCTTCGGGCGCCCGCTGCTCGGCGGCATCGCCGACATCCTGGCGCCGATGATCGAGGAGCGCACGGGCATCGAGTCGCGCGCGACGGTGATCGGGCATATTCAGCGCGGCGGTGCGCCGAGTGCCTTCGACCGGGTGCTGGCGACCCGTTTCGGGATGGCGGCGGTGGATGCCGTGACCGAAGCGCGTTGGGGCACGATGGTCGCTCTGCGCGGCACGGACGTCGTCGACGTCAGCATCACCGAGGCGACCCGCAGCCTGAACTCGGTCCCGCGCCGCCGCTGGGAAGAGGCGGCCCTCCTCTTCGGCTGACCGTCTTCCGGCGCTCCGCCTCGGGCCGTCCCCTTCGTTCCACTTGAACGAGAGAACCTTTTCTTCGCACCCCAGAACCATTGGTGCTGGCCGAGCACCGTTGGTTCCGCGCCTGCGCCGTTGGTTCTCGACAAGCGCCAACGGATCCACGGCAGCACCAATGGTGTGCTTATCGCTAGAGATGGTTCTGCTGGAGCACCAATGGTTCTGTCGCGCTCAGAAGTGGTTCTCTCGTTCATATGAATCCGACAGGACGTCTCGGACCGGCGCTGGAACCGCGTCCAGGCGCCGCAGGGCGAGGTGGACGCGTCGCGGCGCAGCAGCGATGGCGTGGGCGATGTCCTCCGCCGGGAATCCGGCTTCAGACATCGCCTCCAGCAGCTGCGCGCTCTCCGCATAGCTCAAGCACGTCGTCATCGCCTGGCGCAGAGCTTCACGCGGGGGAACCCGCAGGCGATCCGGTTGTCCGCCTGAGCGCGCCAGGCGCTTTGCCTGCTCACGCGACGGAACCGGCGTGCGCAACCTGCTCCAGTGCACGTGCGCCATTGGCGCGTCCGCGCGTCGGCGGCCCGAAGCGCCACCTTGACCGCGCCGCAGCCTCAGGTGCGGCTCACCGCCGTCGCCGACTGAGAACCCGCTCTCGGCCAGAACCGTGACGCAGTCGAGCTGCCCGCCGCACCATGCCGCGAGCCTTTCGAGATCGGTCAAGTGGGTGCAGACGTAAACCCCCATCCGCAGAAGCTCGGAGCGTCCGTAGCTCATGCGAAAGGGGAGGATCGCAGATTCCTGGCCGTCGAACTCCTCGAGGAGTTCGGCATGCGTGGCGATGTGGCCGAAAGAACACAACAGAGAGCGAGTCGCAGCGCGGGGCATCCGTTCACTGTGGCGTGCTCTGCAGGCCGGCGCGTCAGCTTTCCACAGCTCTGACGGGATCCTCAGCGGGCGCGAGGCCGAGGCGGTCGAGCAGCCAGGCGAGTTCCCACGCGCGCTCGCGCCACGCGTTGTAGCGGCCAGAGACGCCGCCGTGGCCCGCGACCATCTCGATCTTCAGCAGCGCATCGGCGCCCAGCGCGCGCAGACGAGCGACCCACTTCGCCGGCTCCACATAGAGCACGCGGGTGTCGTTGAGGCTGGTCACGGCGAGGATCGGAGGATATGCGGCATCCGCTCGCACGTTCTCATACGGCGTGTACGAGCGCATGTACTCGTACACCTCGGCGTCGTGCAGGGGGTCGCCCCACTCGTCCCACTCGATGACGGTGAGCGGCAGCGACGGGTCGAGGATCGACGTGAGCGCATCGACGAACGGCACGTCGGCGAGGATGCCCGCGAACAGCTCGGGTGCGAGGTTGGCGACCGCTCCCATCAGCAGGCCGCCCGCACTGCCGCCCTCGGCGACCATTCGGTCGGGCGACGTCCACCCCGTGTCGACGAGATGGCGCGCACACGCCACGAAGTCGGTGAAGGTGTTGCGTTTCGCGAGCTTCTTGCCGTTCTCGTACCAGGAGCGGCCGAGCTCGCCGCCGCCGCGCACGTGCGCGATCGCGAACACGACGCCGCGATCGAGCAACGACAGGCGGGCGACGCTGAATGCGGGATCGATGCTGTGCTCGTACGAGCCGTAGCCGTACAGCTCGAGCGGTGCCGGCGCGGCACCCGGCGAGACGAGGTCCCGGCGGTACACGAGCGAGATCGGCACCCGCGTTCCGTCGGGGGCGACGGCCCACTCGCGCCGCTGCTCGTAGCGCGCAGGGTCGTAGCCGCCGAGCACCGGCTGCTGCTTGAGCATCCGAAGCTCGCCCGTCGAAGGAACCAGGTCGTACACGGTCGAAGGCGTCACCAGCGACCCATAGCCGAGCCGGATCGTCGGCTGCTCCCACTCGGGGTTGCCCGAGGCCCGCACGGTGTAGAGGGGCTCGTCGAAGGGCACCTCGGTCAGTGCGCCGTAGCCGTCCTCCGTGATCGGCAGCAGGCCCAGGCGGGTGAGACCCTCGCGCCGATACTCGACGACGACGCGCTCGGCGAACGCATCGATGTCGTCGAGGCGGACGGCCGGATCATGCGCGATCAGCACGCGTGGCGTCGCGGTGGGGTCGGATGCCGGCACGTCGACGAGCTCGAAGTCGAGGGCTCCGTCGTTGTGCAGGATCAGCAGCCTGTCCTCGCCGCCGACGACGGCATGGTCGACCGAGTACTCGACGCCCTCGCGGCGCGGCCACACGATGCGGGGCGCGGCGGTCGGGTCATCCGCATCGATCAGCCAGGATTCGCTCGTGATCGACGACGACGCGCCCACCTCGATGAAGCGCCGGCTGCGGGTGAGGCCGGCGCCCACCCAGAAGCGCTCGTCCGGTTCGTGGAAGACCTTCACGTCGGCGGATGCCGGCGTGCCGACCGCGTGCCGCCAGACGGTGTCCGGGCGCCAGGCGTCATCGACCGTGGTGTAGAACACGAAGCGGCCATCGGGGCTGAAGAAGGCGCCGGCGGCGGTGCCGGGCACCTCGTCGTCGAGGTCGGCGCCGGTCGCGAGGTCGCGCACGCGGAGGAGGTAACGCTCGTCGCCCTCGACGTCGACGGCGTACGCGAGCAGAGCTCCGTCAGCCGACACGTCGAACGTTCCGAGCGAGAAGAACTCGTGACCCTCGCTCTCGAGGTTCGCGTCGAACAGCACCTGCTCGCCGGGCAGGGCGGGCACCTCGGCCGACACCTCGGCCGGCTGCGGCGGCGTCCAGTCGTCGGGGCCGGCGATCGGCGCGCGGCACTGCACGCCGTACTGCTTGCCCTCGAACGAGCGCGAGTAGTACCACCACGCGCCCTCGCGCACGGGCACGCTGAGATCGGTCTCGAGGGTGCGGGACCTGATCTCGTCGAAGATCGTCTCGCGCAGGCCCGCGAGGTGCGCGTTGCGCGCCTCGGCGTAGGCGTTCTCTGCGGTGAGGTGCGCGATCACCTCGGGGTCGTCCTTGGCGCGCAGCCATTCGTAGTCGTCGACGACGGTGTCGCCGTGGAAGGTGCGCTCGGTCGGGATCCTCTTGGCAACGGGTGCGTTGTCGGTCACCCTCACCACGCTAGGCCACGATCGGCGAGGAGGCCGCCGCGGCGGTCCAGGCGGCCGGGCGCCGCACCCGCCCGCCGCAAGATGAGAGGCTGGCTCTATGGCCCGATTTGCGCGATTCGACCGATTCGGCCCGACGGCAGAGGTGCTGCGCATCGTCGACGAGGAGCCCCCGCACCCCGGCCCGGGCGAGGTGCGCGTGCACGTGTGCGCCAACGGGCTCAACCCGGTCGACTACAAGATCATGCACTCGGCGCAGTCCGCGGCCAACTACGGCATCACGGACCCGGCCGCGACGCCTGGTGGCACGGGGGTGGGGTTCGACTTCGCGGGCGACATCGACGAGGTGGGCGAGGGCGTCACCCGCTTTAGGCTCGGCGAGGCCGTGCTCGGCGGGCGCCGCCACCGCGCGATCGGCGACTTCGTGATCATCGCCGCAGAAGGCGCGGATGCCGAGCGCGACGGCGTCCTCATCGAGAAGCCAGAGGCGCTCGACTACGACACGGCAGGGGCCCTGCCGGTCGCAGGGCGCACGGCGATCGCGGCACTCGACCGTGTCGGCGCGGGCCCCGGCGATACGGTGCTCGTGAGTGCCGCCGCCGGGGGAGTGGGCGTGATCGCGGCGCAGCTCGCGGTTCTCCGCGGCGCGACCGTGATCGGCACGGCGAGCGAGCGCAACCACGAGTTCCTGCGCGAGCTGGGCGTCACGCCCGTCGCCTACGGCGACGGCCTGGTCGAGAGGCTGAGGGATGCCGCGCCCCAGGGTTTCACCGCCGCGCTCGACAACAACGGGCCCGACTCGGTCGACGCCGCGCTCGCCCTGGGCGTGCCGCTCGAGCGCATCAACACGATCGCCGCCCGCGGCCATCGCGGCGCACAGGGCGTCGGCAACCCGCAGGCGACGATGGAGCAGTTCGGCGAGATCGTGCGCCTCGTCGCCGACGGGCAGGTCACGGTGCCGATCGAGGCGATCTACCCGATCGAGCGGCTCGCCGAGGCATACGCGCGCCTCGAGACCGGCCACGTGCGCGGCAAGCTCGTCGCGGTGACGAGGTAGCGCAGGCGAGGCATCCGCCCCCGATACGAGAAAGACCCCGGCGAACCGGGGTCCTTCTGCTTCCGTGCTTATGCGCCAGCGGGCTCGCTGTGCGCCTCTTCGACGGCGGGGTGCGTCGTCTCGGCGCGCGAGCTCACGGCGATCTTGCGCGGCTTGGCCTTCTCGCTCATCGGGATCGTGATCGAGAGCACGCCGTTCGAGTAGTCGGCGGTGATGTTCTCGGTGTCGATGCCCTGGCCGAGGCTCAGCTGGCGCAGGAACGTGCCGCCCTGGCGCTCGCGGGTCAGCCACTTGACGCCCTCGCCCGTCGCCAGCGTGCGCTGGGCGCGGATGGTCAGCAGCTGGCCGTCGACGTCGATGTCGACCGAGCCCGGGTCGATGCCCGGCAGGTCAGCAGACAGGACGTAGGTCTCGCCGTCCTTGTAGAGGTCCATCGGCATGAGCCGCGGGCCGGCGGGGCGGTCGAGGAACGAGCCCGCCAGGCGGTCGAACTCGCGGAAGGGATCGAAGTTCATTGCCATGTGAATCAGCTCCTTCTCTGTAGTCCCAAGGTTGAGCCACCTCGACTCAACTAGGACTGACATTAGCACTCGAACACCGAGAGTGCCAGATCCATTCCGCCATACCCGACGTTCAGCGGGCACCCGGCTCCCGGTCGGTTTCGCGGGGTCATAATGAGCGTGTGATCGGAAGCTCACTCGCTCGGCAATTGCGGGATGCCGGGTTGGAATGGCATCCCGCTCCGGGCGACTTCTTCCGCATCGAAGGCCCCGAATTCGCCTCAGACGAGACGTTCACCGTCTCGGACATGACCATCGAGCCGCACGAGTTCGACACAGGCACGATCCTCGGCTTCAACGGAACGACCGAGTGGGCGCTCGACTCCGTCGCGCTCGAGCAGGCGCTGTGGCTGCCTCGCGAGGATCAGCTGCGCGAGCGCCTCGGCGGCGCGTTCCGGGCACTGACCGCGCGTCCCGACGGCGCCTGGCGCGTCACGACGCACAGCGGTGGCGCAGACCACGACTTCGAGGCCGCCGACGCGGCATCCGCATATGCATTCGCTCTTCTGGCGCTGATCGATGTCACGGCGCTCCGGTAGCCGCTCGGCGCCCTTCCCGGTCGGTCCCTGGCTATGGACCGCCATGATGCTGCCCTTCGCGCCGTGGCAGTCGCGCAAGCTCAACGCGACGCCGGTGAGCACGGTCGACTACCTCCTCGACGTCGACTACGTCGGCGACGGCCACCCCGGTCACCGGCTCGACGTGCTGACGCCGCATCGCGAAGCCGGAGACACCGCGGCGCTCCCGGTGTACGTCTACTTCCACGGCGGCGGCTGGACGAGCGGCGACAAGTCGGCGCTCACCAAGTACTGCGCCGTGCAGGCGGCCACCGGCATCGTCGTCGTGAACGTCAACTATCGCCGCGCCGGACTGCGCGGCGGCGGCTTCGGCATGCGGCACATGCTGAACGACGCGAACGAGGCGCTGCGCTGGGTGGTCGCCCACATCGCCGAGCACGGCGGAGACCCGAGCACGATCGTGCTCGGGGGCGACTCCGCCGGGGCGCAGATCGCCGCCCTGCTCGGCGCGACCACGACCCGGCCCGAGCTGGCCTCGCACTTCCGCCTGCGCCCCGCCGTCACCCGCGAGGAGCTCGGCGGCCTGGTGCTGCACTGCGGCGCGGTCGACTTCTCCGTCGTCTTCGAGCCGGGGTTCATCATGAGCCACGACTTCGTGCGCATGCTGCTTCCCGGCTATCGCAGGCACCGCATGAAGCCGGCGTCGCTGCAGCGAGCATCGCGCTGGCTGAGTCCCATCGAATGGGTCGACGAAAGCTTCCCGCCGGTGCTCGTCACGACCAGCGAGCGTGACATCTTCTACCGCGCGAACGTCAACTTCGTGAAGGCGGCGGAGCGCGCGGGCATCCCAGTCGAGTTCGTCAGCTACGGCTGGGACGCGCGCAACACCGAGCACACGTGGCAGCAGGACGCCGGCCACCCCGAGTCGGTCGAGGTGTACGAGCGCCTCCAGCACTTCATCGGGCAGGTCAGCTCACGTGTACGATCGGCCGACGCTTAGGGTTCTTCTCGGCTTCGCGCAGCACCTCGCGCGTGACGGGCGCGATCTCGCCGGTGCCGTCGAGCAGGAAGCGCGCCATGTTCGAGATCGGGTTGCCCTCGTTCCACTGGAAGTAGATGCTCGGCACGATGCCGGTCAGCTCGCGGATCTCGAGCAGCACCGCGGCGATGGCGTTCGGCACCGAGATGCTCTCGAGCTGCAGCACGCGGTAGCCGTGCTTCTCGACGCCCCGCACGAGCAGCGGCTCGACGAAGTCGGAGGCGTCCTGCTGCACGCGCGGCTTCGGCAGCACCTCGATGAAGAGCAGCCGGGCGCCCTGCGGGATGTGGCTGAAGTAGCGCTCCGACTTGCTCTTGGCGCTGTACTCGTCCTTCGTGTCGGGGCCCGGCTCGTGCGCGACGATGCGGATCACACCGGACTCGTCCTCGGCGTCCTCCAGCAGCCACGCCTCGGCGACGGCGTCGAAGGTCACGTCTGAGGCTCGCAGCTCGAACGAGCGCTTGGCGCGCGAGACGAGCGAGATGACGAGGATCGCGAGGATGAACAGCGCGGCGATGCGCACGCCGTCCGGCCGTTCGATGACGTTCACGACCGTCGAGTACAGGAACGCCACGGTGACGAAGCCGAACGACCAGATCCGTGCGCGCTGCCGGTGGCGGAACGCCGAGATCGTCACCGCGAGGGCGGCCGAGCACATCAGCACGAGCACGCCCGTGGCGTACGCCCCGCCCTGCGCGTCGACGTTCGCGCGGAAGACCAGGGTGATCAGGAAGCCGATCAGGGCGAACACGACGACGAGCGGGCGCACCGCGCTCGCCCACTGCGGCGCCATGCCGTAGCGCGGCAGGTAGCGCGGCACCAGGTTGAGCAGGCCGGCCATCGCGGATGCCCCGGCGAACCACAGGATGAGGATGGTCGACAGGTCGTAGACGCTGCCGAACGCCGGCCCGAGGTACTCGTGCGCGAGATAGGCCAGGGCGCGGCCGTTCGCCGGGCCGCCCGCCTGGAAGGCCTTCTGGGGAATGAGCAGCGTCGTCGCGAGGCTCGACGTGATGAGGAACGCGCTCATGATCGCAGCGGCGGTGGCGAGCAGGCGCTTCGTGCCGCGGATGCGGCCCATCGGCAGCTTCCCGGTGTCGTGGGGGCCGCCCTTGATCTGCGGCATCACCGCCACCCCGGTCTCGAAGCCGGACATGCCGAGCGCCAGCTTGGGGAAGACGAGCAGTGAGATGCCGATGACCTGCGCCCAGTTGCCGTTCTGGCGGAACATCGCCGCCCACCAGTCGTCGACGACGACCGGGTGAGCGCCGATGTGCAGGAACGCGACGACGATGACCACGGCGTTGAGCGCGAGGTAGACGGCGACCAGCACGACGGCGATGCCGATCGCCTCGCGGAAGCCCCGCAGGAAGACGACGGCGAGCAGCGCGAGCAGGAAGAGCGTCACGCCGATCTGCCAGCCGGTGCCCGTGAACCAGTGCGGGGTGAGCGGGTTCTCGAGGGCGTGCGCCGAGGCGTCCGCCGCCGACAGCGTCATCGTGATCATGAAGTCGGTCGCGGCGAAGCCCAGCAGCACCAGCACGAGCAGCTTGCCCCACCAGTACGGCAGGGTGCGCTCGAGCATCGCGATCGACCCGGAACCGCGGAAGCTCTCGCGTGCGACCCGCCGGTAGACGGGCAGCGCACAGCACAGCGTCAGCACGATGAGCACGACCGTCGCGAACGGCGCGATCAGGCCGGCTGCGAGCGCCGCGATGGCCGGCTGGTAGCCGAGGGTCGAGAAGTAGTCGACGCCGGTGAGGCACATGACGCGCCACCACGATGCGGGTTTCTCTGACTCCCTCGCGTGCGGCCCGACCTGCGTGCCGCGGATGTCGGTCATGCCGGTCAGGAACCACTCCCGCACGGTCGGGCGGGGCGCGGTGTCGTTGGTCACAGGCGCGATAGTACGGGACAGGGGTGAGCGCCGCGCCAAGCGGTCAGGCCGTGCCCCGGCGCGTGCCGACCCAGGTCATGACGTGGTAGACGACGACCGCTGCGATGGCGCCGAACGCGATCCCGGTGATCTGCACGGCGCCGAGCGTGAGCGGGATGTTGGCGATGCCGATGACGAGCGCGATGGCCGCGGTGAACTGGTTGCGGGGGCGCGAGAAGTCGACCCTGTTGTCGATCCAGATCTTGATGCCGATGACACCGATGAGCCCGTAGAGGGCGACGGTGGCGCCGCCGAGCACACCGCTCGGGATCGAGAAGATGATCGCGCCGATCTTGGGGCACAGGCCGAGCAGGATCGCGATGACGCCGGCCACCCAGTACGCCGCCGTGGAGTACACGCGGGTCGCGGCCATCGTGCCGATGTTCTCGCCGTAGGTCGTCGTTCCCGAGCCGCCGAACATGCCGGCGATCACGGTCGAGAGGCCATCGGCGAACAGGGCGCGGCCGGTGAGCCTGCCCAGCTCGGGATGCCCCGACATGGCTGCCACGCCGCGGATATGCCCGACGTTCTCGGCGATCAGGGCGAGCACGATGGGCAGGAAGGCCGGAAGCAGCCCCCAGGTGGGCAGCGAGCCGTCGAACGGATTCGCCGGAAGGTGGAACCGGGGAAGGCCGAACCAGGCCGCCGTGCCGACGGCCGAGAAATCCACCTGCCCCTGAACGGCGGCCGCGATCCACCCGACGACGACGCCGAGGAAGATCGACAGCCGCCCGAGCAGCCCGCGGAACAGGACGGCGATGAGAATGATCGCCGCGAGCGTGATGCCGGCCGTCAGCGGCGCCTGCGTGAAGTTCGACCCCGCCGTCGGCGCCAGGTTGAAGCCGATCAGCGCGACGATGGCGCCCGCCACGACGGGGGGCATGAGCGCGTCGATCCAGGCCGTGCCCGTGGCCATGACGAGGAGCCCGACGATGGCGAGAAGCACGCCGACGGCCACGATGCCGAACAGGGCGGCGGGCAGGTGATCGAGGTGCTGGTACTTGGCGCCCATCGCCGCCGCGATCGGCGCGAGGAACGCGAACGACGAGCCGAGGTAGCTGGGCAGCCGGTTCTTGGTGATCAGCAGGAAGAGGAGCGTGCCGACGCCCGAGAACAGCAGGGTCGTGGCAGGCGGGAACCCGGTGAGCACGGGGACCAGGAACGTCGCGCCGAACATCGCGACGACGTGCTGTGCGCCGATGCCGATCGTGCGCGGCCAGCTGAGCCGCTCGCCGGGGCCGACGATGGCGTCAGGGGCGATCGTCCTGCCGTCGGCGTGCAGGGTCCAGGGCAGGCGGCGCGGCTGTGGCATGGAGCCATCTTGTCGGAGCGCGCGGGTAACGTCGAACCCATGGCGATGGAGCATTCGAGCCCGGCATCCGTAGGTATCGACCCGGCCGCGATCGTGCGGCTGGCCGACGCGATCGACACGAAGGGGCTCGGTGTGCACGGCCTCGTCGTCGCGCGGCACGGGCGCGTCGTGGCGCAGGGGTGGTGGCATCCGTACCGGCCAGACGAGCCGCACATGATGTTCTCGGTGAGCAAGGCGTTCACCTCGATGGCGGTGGGGCTCGCGATCGACGAGGGGCTGCTCGCCCTCGACGAGCCGACGCACGCGATCTTCCCCGAGTTCCGCGAGATCCCCGGCCAGACGGTGCGGCACCTGCTGACGATGACGAGCGGGCACCCCGACGACCTGTGGGGCGTGCTGCGCGCCCTGCCCGAGCGCGATGGGCTCGAGCTCTTCTTCGAGTCGCCCGTGACGCACGCGCCGGGCACGCACTTCGTCTACAGCACAGCGTGCACCTACGTGCTCGCAGCGGCGGTCGTGCGCCGCGCCGGCGTGAGCCTCACCGGGTACCTCGACGAGCGGCTGTTCGGCCCGCTCGGGTGGTCGACGCCCCACTGGGAGCGCGACGCGCGCGGCATCGAGCACGGCGGCACCGGCCTCAAGCTCACGACCCGGCAGCTCGCGCAGTTCGGGCAGCTGCTGCTGCAGCGCGGCAGCTGGGAGGGGCGGCAGCTCGTGCCCGCGCACTGGGTCGACGAGGCGAGCGCCAGCCAGACGAGGAACCCCTGGTTCGAGAGCCACGAGTCGCGCATCGGCTACGGCTACCAGCTGTGGCGCTCGAGCCACGGATTCCGCGCCGACGGCATGTGCGGCCAGTTCGCCGTCGTCGTGCCCGAGCTCGAGCTGGTCGTCGCCACGACCTCGGGCGCCGCCGACGCGAACCGCATTCTCGAGGCGATCTGGTCAGAACTGCTCCCGGGCGTCGCCGCCGGGTTCCGGCCGTCCGACGAGCCCGACGGCGACGTCCACGAGCTCGCCGGCAGGCGCGTTCCCGAGCCCCGTGTGGACGAGAGGGATGACGCGGCCGAGGCGTCCCTCGCGGGGCGGGTCTTCGAGCTTCCCGCGAACGAGTCGGGCGTCGAGCGCATCTCGCTCGCCTTCGACGACGACGCGATCACCTTCGAGCTCGTCGGAGCCGACGGCGCTCAGCGCATCGCAGCCGGTCGGCGCGAGTGGCTTCCGGGGCGCACCGCCTCGCCGCTCGAGTCGCTGCCCGAGGTGCCGTGCGCCGCGCGGGCGGGCTGGGTTAGGGGAGTGCTCGAACTGCATCTGCAGCTCACGGGCACGCCGTTCCGCTGGGTCTGGCGGCTCGAGCCGAACAGCCCCGAGGGGCCGCGTCTCACCGCGGCGTTCGCGCCCGATCTCGGTCTGCGCTCCCGCGAGGACCTGCTATTGACGCCTGGTCAACAAGGCTAGGCTGGCGCGCATGACGAGCACTCCTGCGGGGGAGGGGGCGGCACAGGAATCCGTCGCCGACACGATCGCGCGACTGCGCGCGAGCTACGAGGAAGGCCGCACCAAGCCGCTGCGCTGGCGGCTTGCGCAACTCGATGCGCTCGCCGCCCTGCTGCGCGAGAACGGGCCCGCGCTCGAGCAGGCGCTGTGGAGCGACCTGCACAAGGCGCCGGCCGAGGCGCAGTACTCCGAGATCGGCTTCACCCTCGCCGAGGTCGCGGCGGTGCGGAAGCACCTGCGGCGCTGGCTGCGCCCGAGCCGGGTGCCGGCGCCCGCCGCGCTGCTGCCCGCCACGGCGCGCACGGTGCTGGAGCCGCTCGGCGTCGTCGCGGTGATCGCCCCCTGGAACTACCCGGTCCAGCTCACCCTGGCCCCGGCGATCGGCGCGCTCGCGGCCGGCAACGCGGTCGTGCTCAAGCCGAGCGAGCTCGCTCCGGCGACGGCCCGGGTGCTCGGCGAGCTCGTGCCCCGCTACCTCGACCAGACCGCGGTTGCCGTGGTCGAGGGCGGCGTGCCCCAGACCACCGAGCTCCTCGCGCAGCGGCTCGACCACATCTTCTACACGGGCAACGGCGCGGTCGGCCGCATCGTGCTCGAGGCGGCGGCCAAGAACCTCACGCCCGTCACGCTCGAGCTGGGCGGCAAGTCGCCCACGTACGTCGACGACACGGTCGACCTGGATGCCGCGGCGGCGCGCATCGTCTGGGGCCGCTTCCTGAACGCCGGCCAGACCTGCATCGCCCCCGACTACGTGCTCGCGACCGAGGCCGTGCAGCAGAGACTCGGCCCCCTCATCGCCACGTGGATCGCGCGGTATTTCGGCGACGATCCGAAGCAGAGCCCTGACTTCGGGCGTGTGATCAACGACCGGCACTTCGAGCGGCTCTCGGGGCTGCTCGGCGCGGGTGAGCTGGTCAGCGGCGGCGAGACCGACGCCGCCGAGCGCTACATCGCCCCGACCGTGCTGGCGGGCGTCGCCCGGGACGCGCCCGTCATGCAGCAGGAGATCTTCGGCCCGATCCTTCCGTTCGTGACCGTCGACGGGCCGAGCGACGCCATCCGCTTCATCAACGCCCACGACAAGCCGCTCGCGCTCTACGTCTTCAGCGAAGACGCGCGCACGCGGCGCCGCTTCCTGACCGAGACCTCGTCGGGGGCGCTCGGCTTCGGCATCCCGCTCGGCCACATCGGCGTGCACGGGCTGCCCTTCGGCGGCGTCGGGGCGAGCGGCGCAGGCGCCTACCACGGCCGCAGGTCGCTGGTGACCTTCAGCCACGAGAAGGCGGTGCTCAGCAAGCCGCTCAAGCCCGACACGATCCAGCTGATCGCACCGCCGTACACCCCCGCTCGCGAGAGACTGATCCGCAGAGTGCTCGGCAAGCTCAGCTGAGCAGGAAAGGGCAGGTGTCGTGCGCACCGAGACCGACTCGCTCGGCGAGCGTCAGATTCCCGACGAGGCGTACTGGGGCATCCACACCGCCCGCGCCGTCGACAACTTCCCCATCAGCAAGCGGCCGATCTCGGTCTATCCCGAGCTCGTCGTCGCGCTCGCCTCGGTCAAGCAGGCGGCGGCGCGCGCGAACCTCGAGCTCGGGGTGCTCTCACCCGAGAAGGCCGCGCTGATCGACGCGGCGTGCGCCGAGGTGATCGGCGGGCGGCTGCACGACCAGTTCATCGTGGGCGTGATCCAGGGCGGTGCCGGCACGTCGACCAACATGAACGCCAACGAGGTCATCGCGAACCGCGCGCTCGAGCTGGGCGGCCACGCCAAGGGCGACTACGGATTCCTCAGCCCGCTCGACGACGTCAACCGCAGCCAGTCGACCAACGACGTGTACCCGACGGCGATCAAGATCGCGATGATCTTCTCCCTCTCGAGCATGCTCGGCGAGATGCGCGCACTGCGCGACGCGTTCGCGGCGAAGGGCGGCGAGTTCGCGCACGTGCTCAAGATCGGCCGCACGCAGTTGCAGGATGCCGTGCCGCTCACGCTCGGGCAGGAGTTCCACGGCTGGGCGACCACGATGTCCGAAGACATCGACCGCATCACCGACACGCTGCCGCTGCTGTCCGAGATCAACCTCGGCGCCACCGCGATCGGCACGGGCATCAACGCCGACCCGCGCTATGCGGCGGCGGTGCGGCGGCACCTGTCCGAGATCGCCGGACTCGACCTGGTGACCGCGACCGACCTCATCGAGGCCACGAGCGACACCGGGGTGTTCATGACCTTCTCATCGGCCCTCAAGCGCGCCGCGGTGAAGCTGTCGAAGATCTGCAACGACCTGCGGCTGCTGTCGTCGGGGCCGCAGGCCGGGCTCGGCGAGATCAGCCTGCCGCCGAAGCAGGCGGGGTCGAGCATCATGCCGGGGAAGGTGAACCCCGTCATCCCCGAGGCGGTGAACCAGGTCGCGTTCTCGGTCGTCGGCGCCGACACGACCGTCACGATGGCGGTCGAGGCGGGGCAGCTGCAGCTGAACGCCTTCGAGCCTGTCATCGCGCATTCGCTGCTGCAGTCGATCACCTGGATGCGGCAGGCGTTCCTCACGCTCCGCGTCAACTGCGTCGACGGCATCACCGCGAACGAGCAGCGGCTCGCGGCGATGGTCGGCTCGAGTGTCAGCGTGGTCACCGCGCTCACGCCGTTCATCGGCTATCAGGCATCCGCCGCGCTCGCGAAGACCGCCCTGCTGACGGGGCGCAGCATCGCCGACCTCGTGGTCGAGTCGGGGCTCATGACGCGCGAGCAGGTCGAGATCGAGCTCGCGCCCGAGCGGCTCTCGGGGGCGTCTGCGGGGGAGTGAGAGCGGCCGCGGGAATGCGGCGCATGCGGGCGCGGTTGACGCACGTCGGCACGGTGATGAGTGGGATCCGTGTGGAAGAGCAGAATGTCAGCTATGGAAACGGCCGTCGAGACCCGCGGGCACGCCGCGCGACTCGATGCCCTGCTGCAGCCCATCGACTGGTCGCAGCCCGACCCGCGCGCGACGGCCTTCCGCTTCGAGGCGCCCAGCGGCACCCTCGCGGCGTGGTCCATCGGCGACCCCGCCAACCCCCGCGTCGTGCTCGTTCCCGGCGCGACCGGCTCCAAAGAGGACTTCGTCCTGCTCGCCCCGCCGCTCGTCGAAGCCGGCTACTTCGTGCAGTCCTACGACCTCGCCGGCCAGTACGAGTCCGCGGGCGCCGGCCCCTCGACGCGCACCGGCCGGTGGGACTACCCGCTCTACCTCGCCGACTTCATCGCGTTCCTCGAGGCGGGCGAGCCGGCTCACGTGCTCGGGTACTCCTTCGCCGGCATCCTCGCGCAGCTCGCGCTCGCCGGCCGCCCCGAGCTGTTCCGCAGCCTCACCCTGCTCACCAGCCCGCCCCTCACCGGCAACGTCTTCCGCGGCGTCAAGATCGTCGGGCCGTTCGCACGGTTCGCATCGCCGCACGTCGGCGCGGGGCTGATGATCTGGGGCATCCAGACCAACAAGAACGGCGTCGACGAGCGTCGGCTCGAGTTCGTGCGCGCACGCCTGGCCGTCACGCGCCGCGAGAGCGTCGACGACATCATCGCGCTCATGATGAACACACCGGATGTCACGGCTGCGGTCGCCACGGCCGGGGTGCCCCTGCTCGTCGCCACGGGCCAGCACGACCTGTGGTCGGTCCGGCTGCACGCTGAGTACGCCGATAGGATCGGAGCCGAACTCGCTGTCTACCGCACGGGTCACAGCCCGTGCGAGACGACCCCCAACCAACTTGCGCTGGACATGGTCGCGACCTTCCGACGCGCGGAGCAACTCGCATGAGCCTTCCCACGACCGCCGAGTCCGCCTACGGGCTCGACGAGGCGCTGCCCTCGATCGACTGGTCCGTCGCACCCGAGGGGACGCGTGCGTACCGCTTCGCGGCGCCCAGCGGCTCGCTCGCCGCGTGGGACCTCGGCGACCCCGAGGGCGAGCGGGTCGTCATGGTTCCCGGTATCACCGGCTCGAAAGAGGACTTCGCGCTGCTCGCGCCGATCCTCGCGAGCGAGGGCTACTTCGTGCAGAGCTATGACCTGCCCGGCCAGTACGAGTCCGCCGACGCGGGCCCCGCGGGCGCCGACGGCTGGAGCTACGAGCTGTTCGTCGACGACATGATCGCGTTCCTCGAGGCTGGCAGCACGCCCGCCCACCTGCTCGGCTTCTCGTTCGCCGGAATCGTCGCTCAGATCGTGACCGTGCAGCGCCCCGAGCTGGTGCGCACGCTGACCCTGCTCGCGACCCCGCCCCTCGCGGGCCAGGTCTTCGGCGGCATCCGCTCGGTCGGCTGGATCGCCCGGCTGCCGTTCTTCACCAAGCACTTCTTCGGCGGGGTGATGATCTGGAACGTCCGCACCAACTTCAGCAAGGTGACCCCGGAACGGCTCGCGTTCGCGAACGCGCGCCTCGACCACACCCGGCGCGAGAGCGTCGACGGCATCGTCGGCCTCATGATGAAGACCCCCAACCTGTACCGGCCGCTGCGCGAGTCCGCGATCCCGAAGCTCGTGGTCGCCGGCGAGCACGATCTGTGGCGGGCCAAGCTCTACCGGCGCTTCGCGGGTCGCATCGGCGCCTCGGTCGCGGTCTACGCCACCGGGCACAGCCCCTGTGAGACGACCCCGCACCAGCTCGCGCTCGACATGGTGCAGCTGTTCCGCACCAGCGAGAAGCTCAGCGCGCGCTGAGCTCGCCGCTTCCCTCCGGCTCACTCGGCTGCTCCCTGCCCGCTGCGCGCTCCGCCGTCCAGTCGCGTCGCACCGCGCGCCGCGCCCACGGCGACGCCTCGGGCCAGTGCTCCGCGAAGGTGTGGTAGGCCCAGGCGAGGCGGCGCCCGATGCCGCGCCAGCTCTCGAGCGGGCGCGCCGACACCCCGACGCGCAGGCTCTCGTCGTAGCGCACGACGACATCGGGCGGCAGATGCAGGGACAGGTCGAGGTCGTCGTGGATGCGGGGGTCGTCGCGGTGCACGAGGTCGCTGACCTGCGCCCACACCGACGACCTCATCACGAAGTTCGACCCGAAGATCGGCGGGCCGCCGAGCCACGGCCCCACGATGTGGAAGTACGCGGGGATGTAGAGGTGCTCGCCGAGCCAGTTCGCCCAGGCATGCGGGCCGTAGAAGGCGCCCGGCCCCGTGAGCACGCCGATGCTCGGGGACGCCTCGAACTCCGCGACGACGCGCTCCGCCCAATCGGCCGGCGGCCGGGAATCCGCGTCGATGCGCGCGATCAAGTCGGTCGTGGCGGCGTCATAGCCCGTCGCCGAGGCCGACATGATGCCGCGGCGCGGTTGGAACAGGACCCGAGCGCCGCCCTGGCGAGCCACCTCTGCGGTGGCATCCGTGCTGCCGTTGTCGACCACGATGACCTCGTCGACGGGCCGGGTCTGCCCGGCCAACGCGGCGAGCGCGTGACGCAGCATGTCGGCGTCGTCGAGCGCGGGGATCACGACAGTGAGTGTGCTCACGCGATGATCTCCTCTCCACCCTCCATGTTAAGTCGGCAATAGCATCGGGGCATGGATCTCCTCGCCCGACTGTCCGCCGAGCTGGGCGAGGCGGTCACCGTAGACCCCGCCCGTCTCGACGCCGTGCGTACCGACAAGTCAGGATTCCTCGCCGCCGGCACCCCTCTCGCGCTGGTCGAGGCCGAAAGCATCGAGCACGTGCAGACGACCCTCCGGCTCGCGAACGACGCGCGTGTCGGCGTCGTCCCGCGCGGCACGGGCACCGGGCTGGCCGCGGGAGCCGTGGGAGACACGGGAGTCGTCGTCCTCTCGGTCGCGAAGATGAACCGCATCCTCGAGATCGACCCGGCGAACGAGCTCGCGGTCGTCGAGCCGGGGGTCATCAACGCCGACCTCGATGCGGCCCTCGCCCCGTTCGGGCTCTGGTACGCCCCCGACCCGGCGAGCAAGGCGATCTCGTCGATCGGCGGCAACATCGCGACGAACGCGGGCGGCCTGCTGTGCGCCAAGTACGGCGTCACGCGCGAGGCGGTGCTGGCCCTCAAGGTGGTGCTCGCCGACGGCCGCCTCATCGAGACCGGCCACCGCACCGTGAAGGGTGTCACGGGCTACGACCTCACGGCGCTGTTCGTCGGCTCCGAGGGCACGCTCGGCGTCGTCGTCGAGGCGACCGTGCGCGTGCTGCCCCGGCCCGCCGGCGATGTCGTCACGATCGGGGCCTTCTTCCCCCGGGTGCGCCAGGCAGCCGCCGCCGCGACCGCGGTCGTCGGCGCCCGGCTCCGCCCCGCGGTCATGGAGCTGGTCGACGCCCAGGCGCTCGACGCCGTGCGCGAGTACCTGGGCGACGCGGTGATCCGCGACGCGATGGGGCCGGCGGCCGGCGACGGGTTCCTTCTCGTCCAGTTCGACCAGTCGCCCGCCGCCGACACCGTGCTGCGCGCCGTCGAGCTGATCGAGCAGGCGGGCGGGCAGGCGCGCGTGTCGACGGATGCCGCGACGGGCGAGCAGCTGCTGGGCATCCGCCGCGCCTTCCACCCGGCTCTCGCGGCTCGCGGCGAGGTGCTCATCGAGGACGTCTCCGTGCCGCGCTCGCGCCTCGCCGACGCCTTCGACGCGATCGCGGAGATCTCGCGCGAGTACGGCGTGCGCATCCCGACCGTGGCGCACGCGGGCGACGGCAATCTGCACCCGAACTTCGTCATCGAGGGCGGGGTGCTCACGCCGAAGGTCCGCGCGGCGGCCGACGCGATGTTCCGCGCCGCGCTCGAGCTCGGCGGCACCCTCACGGGCGAGCACGGCGTCGGCATCCTCAAACGCCACCACCTCATCGACGAGCTCGGCCCCGACTCGTATGCTCTACAGCGCCAAGTGAAGGCCGTCTTCGACCCCCGGGGCATCCTCAACCCCGGCAAGGTGTTCGAGACCATCGAGTGAGGTTCCGATGAACGCCGCCGACCCCTACGCGCCGCCGACCTCGGCGACGGGGCCGATCGCGTCGGTCATGCCCGCTCTCGCGAGGCGGCCGCGCAACGCGCCGATGGTCGCCGCCGTCACGATCGGCATCGCCGTGTGCGCGATGGCGGTGCTCTGGGTCGTCTCGTATCTGGTGAGCGTGCTCGGCGTCGGCGGTGTCGTGCTCAACGGGCTGATCGCCCTGGTGCCGCTCGTCGCGGTGCTCGCCGTGGTGCGCTGGGTCGACCGGTGGGAGCCTGAGCCGTTCGTCGCCCGGGTCTTCGCGTTCCTCTGGGGTGCGGGGGTGTCGATCCTGACGGCGCTCATCGTCGACGAGACGCTCAACGTCTACAGCCATCACCTCGGCGTGAGCCGCACGCAGTTCTTCATGATCACGGTGCAGTCGCCTGTGGTCGAAGAAGTCGCGAAAGGCGTCGGCGTGCTGCTGATCTTCCTCATCGCGCGGCGCACCTTCGACGGGCCCGTCGACGGCGTCGTCTACGCCGCGACCATCGCGGCGGGCTTCGCCTTCGTCGAGAACATCCAGTACTTCGGCCTCGCGCTGCGCGACGGCGGCGACAGCGACCTGGCATACACCTTCTATGTGCGCGGCGTGCTGTCGCCGTTCGCGCACTTGACCTTCACCTCCTGCACGGGAATCGCGCTCGGCACCGCCGCCCGCGGCGGCCTGCGGGCGGGGCGCACCGCCGCCCTGTTCCTCGGCGGTCTCGCGCTCGCCATCGTGCTGCACGCCGGCTTCAACCTGGGTTCGGCCCTGAACGAGAACGGCGCGTTCTTCTTCTACCTGATCGTCGAGCTGCCCATCTTCGCGCTCGTCGCCGTCTTCGTGCTGCTCGCGCGGCGCCGGGACGCGCAGCTGACCTACCAGGCTCTGACGCTCTACGCACGCGCCGGCTGGTTCACCCCCGCCGAGGTCGATCTGCTCGGCACGAGCGGGGGCCGCCGGCAGGCCAGGCTGTGGGCCAAGGGGAGGGGCCCGCGAGCGCGGCGGGCGATGCGGCGCTTCATCCGCGATGCGACGCAGCTCGCCTACTCGCGCCAGCGCATCCAGAGCGATCACGGCAGGGCGCGTGCACAGCGCGACGAGGTGCGGCTGCTGCGTGCCGTGACCGAGGATCGTCAGCGCGTGCTCACCGGGTGACGGGATGCCGGGGCGGCGCCCGCCGCACATGAAAACTCGCCGACCCTGGTGCGGCTGTGCCTGCAACGCGAGACGTCGGCGAGTTCCTGCCCCCATTGTCCCGCGCGGGCCGCGAACAGGCAATACCGGCTGGGCATCCGCTGATCGCTTTGCATCGGCGACGGGGCAACCGCTTTGATGGACGACATGGCAGATACCGAAAAGACCAAGCCCGAGATCGAGGCCCCCGAAGGTCCCGCTCCCACCGAGCTCGAGATCGTCGACCTCGAGGTCGGCAGCGGCGCAGAGGCCGTTCCCGGTGCCACGGTCGACGTGCACTACGTCGGCGTGGGCTTCGACAGCGGCGAGGAGTTCGACTCGTCGTGGAGCCGCGGCCAGTCGATCCAGTTCCCGCTGCGCGGCCTCATCGCCGGCTGGCAGGAAGGGATCCCGGGCATGAAGGTCGGCGGTCGCCGCAAGCTGACCATCCCGCCGCACCTCGCGTACGGCCCCGCCGGCAGCGGTCACCCGCTGGGCGGCCAGACGCTGATCTTCGTCATCGACCTGCTCGGCGTGAAGTAGCCCGTTCCCGAGCTCTGCGTGTGCCCGTTCCCGGTCTGGGAACGGGCACACGTCGTTCAGGGCACGGGGTGCGCGGCGTCGTAGTGCCGGAACGAGCGCTGCGTGCGCATCAGCACGAAGATCAGGGCGACGATGAGGATGCCGCCGAGCACCGGCCCGGGCCAGAGGGCGACCGCGATGACGCTCATGAGGCCGATGTAGAGGTCGCCCACGCGCGGGCCGGCCGTCACGACGACGATGAACACGCTCTGGATGCGGCCGCGCATCGCATCGGGGGCGGATGCCTGCAGGATCGTGCCCCGGAAGATCGCGCTCACGTTGTCGGCGCCGCCCGCCACCAGCAGCGCGGCAGCGGCGGCGGCGAGCGCAGGAAGGTGCACGCCGTTCCACTGCTGCGACACCCGGCCGTGCCCCTCGAGACTCTGCACGAGCAGGACGAGCCCGAATGCGAGCATCGCGAAGCCGTAGACCGTGATGGCCCGCCCGACGGCACGGCCCTGCGCCCTCACCTGGCCGAGCGGCCCCGAGAAGACGCTCGAGAGCAGACCGCCGACGGCGTAGGCGGCGGTCAGCACACCGACCGTCACCGCCCCGCCGCCGATCAGCACCGCACCCGCGGCGGGGAAGAGCACACGGGGCTGGCCGAAGGTCATGGCGATGATGTCCGCGATGAACGAGGTGCGGATGTTGGCCGCCCGCCGCAGGAACCGCGCTCCCTCGACGAGCGATCGCAGTCCCGGGCGCTCGGCGCCGCCTTCCGGCACGATCGGCGGCAGCAGCACGACGGCCAGGAACGCGCAGGTGAACGTCACGACGTCGATCGAGAACGTCGGGCCATAGCCGACCGCGGCGACCAGGACGCCGGCGACCGCGGGGCCGACCGTGATCGTGATGCCGGAGGAGATGCCGTTCAGGGCGGATGCCGCGGGCAGCAGTTCGGTGCGCAGCAGGCGGGGAGTGATCGCCGTGTCGGCCGAGGCGAACACGGTGGCACCGACCGTGTTCGCCATCGTGAGCAGGTACAGCGGCCACACCGCCTCCGAGCCGGCCCAGGCGAGCGCGCAGATGCCGCCCGTGGAGGCCCAGGCGACGAGCGCCGAGATCAGCGCCACCCTGCGCCGATCGAACACGTCCGCGAGCATCCCGCCGTACAGGCCGAACACGACCATCGGCCCGAGCGCGAACAGGGCGACGAGCGAGACCGCGAGCGTCGACCCGGTGAGGTCGTAGATCTGCAGGCCGACCGCGACGACGGTGATCTGGCTGCCGATCCCGGCGATCGCATTTCCGCCCCACAGCCGTGCGAACGGCGGGCTCTCCCTGAGCGGGGTGAGGTCGACGAACAGTGAGCGGCGCGGCTTCTCGACGGCGGTGACGGGGGCGGGATGGTCCGGGTCGCTCACCGATCAAGGCTATGGCAGATAGGGCGCGAGCCGTGCTGCGAGCGGCGCCGCGAGCTTGCGCGCGTAACTCGCTGTGAGGTGGTGCGAATCGCGGTAGACGAGGGAGTCGCCGACGATGGCGGGGCAGCTGTCGGCGCAGAAATAGGGTGTCAGATCGATGAGCCTGGCCCGCGTCGTCGTGGCGGCGCGGAACGCCGCGACCCGGCCGGGCGAGCTCAGCGCCTCGGCGGCGGGCCGCGCGCAGGCCGTCGCGTCGTCGAGGTGCTGAGAGAGGCAGTCGATGGGGCTGGTGCCGAAGTCCGGGCTGTCGGCCAGCAGCAGCACCCGCGACTGCGCGGGGAGCCGGGCGATCGTGTCCTCGAGGCCCGCGGCCCATACCTTCTCGGCGCTCGAGCCCTTCGGCAGCTCCTCGTTCGCGTAGTCGGCGAGCACGATCACGGCGGGCGGGTGCGCCGTGAGCTGCGCGAGCACGTTCGCGCGCCACGCGTCGCAAGACGGGTACGGCGCGCCCGCCCGCACGTGCACGACGAGCGTCGACGCGCAGCCGCTCTTGGTCTGTGTGACCAGGCGGTCGCCGGATGACTCGACGGCCTTCTGCAGCCCGGGTGCCCACTGTGCCGCGGCCGAGTCGCCCCAGAGCACGACGGTGGGCGCCCCGGCCGGGCCGAAGGAGCACGGCTTCGGCCGCGACGCCGAGAAGTCGAGTTCGCAGCCGTCGGCATACAGCGACGGGTTGTCGTCGGGCGCGGCGGCGAGCGTCGGCTTGAGATTCGCGGGCACGAACGGCGTCGCATGCACGGGAACGGTGGGCGGCTGCTCTGCGACGTCGCGGCCGGAATGCAGGACGGGGTCGGCGGCAGCGAGCACCGCGATGGCGGATGCCGCAGCGAGCACCCCGCTGCCGGCGAGCGCCGCGAGCAGGCTGCGGCGCGGGCGCGCCGCGGTGAGCACGGCCGCATGCCGCACGCGGTGCTCGACCAGCCGGTGCAGCAGCCATGCGATCGGCACCGCGAGCGCCGCGAGCGCGAGCGTCACGGCGAGCGGCAGCGGCCGCTCGTACCCGACGGCGGCCTGCGGCAGCTGTTCGAGCGGCCAGTGCACGAGATACAGCGAGTACGAGATCGTGCCGACGAACACGACGGGCCGCAGCGACAGCAGCGAGCCGACGCCGCCGTGCGCCGGCACCTCTCCCGCCGCGATCACGGCGGCGGTGGCGAGCACGGGCAGCAGCGCCGCAGAGCCGGGGAAGGCCGTGTCGGCGCCATACCGCGCGCAGGCCGACACGATCCCGCCGAGCCCTGCCCAGCCGAGCGGCGTCGCGACCCGCGGTCGCAGCACCCTCCTCACCGCCGGAGCGGCGAGCGCCAGCACGCCGCCCGTGGCCAGCTCCCACGCGCGCGGCCAGAGCGCGAAGAACGCCCAGGGCTGATCCGTCTGCGTGAGCACGAGCCCGGCGGCGAACGAGAGCGCGGCGAACAGGCCGAGCGCGCCGGCGACCGCGCCCCGCCGGCGGCGCAGCAGAAGCCAGCCTGCGGCGAGCAGGGCCGGCCAGATCAGGTAGAACTGCTCCTCGACACCCAGCGACCAGTAGTGCTGGAACACCGAGGGCGTCGTGTTCGCGAGGTAGTCGGTTCCGCGCGCGGCGAAGACGTAGTTCGGTGCATAGAGCGCCACGGCGGCGGCATCCGCCATCGCCTGCGCGCGCAGGGTGGGCGGCACGAACAGGAAGACGCCGAGCGCCGTGAGGGCGAGGACGGCGAGCGACGCGGGCAGGATGCGGCGGGCACGGCGCGCGTAGAAGTCGGCGAAGCCGACGCGACCCGTCTCGTCGAGACGACGGACCAGCTGGCCGGTGATGAGGAAGCCCGAGACGACGAAGAACACGTCCACCCCGACGTAGCCGCCGCCGACGCCGGGCATCGCCGCGTGATCGAGGACGACAGCCGTGACCGCCACGGCCCGAAGCCCCTGGATGTCCCACCGCATCGCCTGCACGGCGGGCATCATGCCAACGCGAGGTGACTCGAACGTGAACCCGCCGGCCGCATCGAGAGGCGGTCATGCACTCTGTTAGACTGTGAAGGTTGCCGTCCAACGGCCGCGGAAAAAGAGAGCTCAGGCATCCCGCCCCGGGCACCGCGCAGCGAGAGAAAGGGGATCCCATCCATGGCGCTTGATGCAGAGGCCAAGAAGGCGATCATCGACGAGTACGCTACCCACCCCGGTGACACCGGATCCCCTGAGGTCCAGGTCGCGATCCTCACCAAGCGGATCAAGGACCTGACCGAGCACCTCAAGGAGCACAAGCACGACCACCACTCGCGTCGTGGTCTGCTGATCCTCGTCGGTCACCGCCGCCGTCTCCTCAGCTACCTGCAGGAGATCGACATCGCGCGCTACCGCGCGCTGATCGAGCGGCTGGGTCTGCGTCGATAAGCATCGACCGACCGCCTCTCATGGCTTCGAAAGGCCGCCGCCCCTTCTGGGGCGGCGGCCTTTCTCGTTCCTCTCGGCCACCGGTCTCACACGTGCCGTGCGGCGCTCGCCCAGCCGTGCGCCGCTAACCTGGCAGGATGCCTCGGCCCCGTCGTAAGCCCTTCCTGCGCTGGGCGCCGCTGCCGTGGGTCGCCCTGCTGCTGCTCATGCTCGTCACCGGCTCGCTGCACGACATGGGCGCGGATGCCGCCTACGTCGCCGGCATCGTCGTCACCGTGCTGTTCGCGGCAGCGCTCGTGGTCGGCGTCGTCGTCTCGGCGCGTCGGCGCGGGCCGAACTTCACGGCAGAGGGGCACCTGGCCACGCTCGAGGGGCTCGACCTCGTCGAGGTGCCCGCCATGGGGCATCCGATCACGGTCGCCGACGTGCGCCGGCATCAGATCGGCATCGGCGCCGCGATCGCGCGCACGTCGGGCGAGTTGCGCGCCCTGCTCGTGCCGGGCGCCGGCAATTGGTGGAATCTGCGCTGCGACGTCGCCGTCTATCTGCTCTCCGACGACGGGTTCCATCATGTCGGCCGGCTGGGCGACCAGGCCCAGGTCGCGTGGCAGAGCGAGCTCGACGAGCTGGGCGCCCATGGGCGCTACGCCGTCGTGCCCGCGGTGGTGTCGGGCGCCGAGCGCTCGTTCGCGCTCGATGTGCGCCTCGAAGGGCTGCGCGCCGGCCGCCAGGGGGTCGCCGCCTGATGTTCCGCCGCCACCCGATTCTCGCGCCGCTGACGATCGTCTACCTCGCGGTCGTCGCCTGGGTCACGCTGGGGCCGCAGCCGCTCGACAATCAGCGGCAGCAGTGGGTGGTGCTCGCGATCCGGGCCGCGCGCACGATCACCCGCCAGCACTGGCCCTCTGTGGCAGACGCGATCACCTACAACCATGTCGAGTTCGCGGCGAACGTCGCCATGTTCGCGCCGATCGGCCTGTTCCTCGTGCTGCTACTCGGGCGCCGCTTCTGGTGGGCGGCTGTTCTGCTGTGCGTCGCGATGACCGGCGCGATCGAGACGGCGCAGCGCTACATCCCGGGCCGCGTGTCCGACGTCCGCGATCTCGCCTCCAACAGCATCGGCGGCGTGCTCGGCGTCGTCGTCGCTCTGATCGTGACGATCCCCGCCTATCGGCGCGAGCGCGATCGGCACCGCATCCGCGAGCTCGAGGCAGAACTGTCGCGCTATCGCAACGTGGTCTGAGGGGTCACGGTGCCGCGCCGGGTCGTCAGCAGCGCGAGCAGAGCGTCGGCGGCGTCGCCCCGCCGGGGCGCGGCGATGACGGACAGCGTCCAGGTCGGGCCGCCGCGCAGCGGCACCGCCACGACGCCGGGCACGGCGACGGGAGTCAGGGTCGGCACGACGGCGATCCCGAGCCCTTCCGCCACGTAGCGCGGCACGGCCGGCAGCTCGGGCACGTCCGCGATCACGGCCCGTGGGCGGCCGAGGGCGTCGAACGCGCGGTCGACCACGACGCGGTTGCCGAAGCCGGGCGGCGTGTCCACGAAGCGCTCGTCGGCGAGCGCTTCGAGCGTGATCGTGCGGCGGTCGGCGAGCGGATGCGCCGTCGGCAGCACCGCGACGAAGCCGGTCTCGCCGAGCCGGACGGCATCGAGGCCCTGCAGCTCGCTGGGCGGCATGCCGACGAGGGCGAGATCGAGGCGCCCGCGGCGCACATCGTCGAGAAGGCCGGTCGAGCCCGTGGGCGAGACCGTCAGTCGCAGGTTGACGAGCGGATTCTCGCGGTGGAAGCGCCCGAGCAGGCCGGGGAGGTCGAAGAACTCCAGGCTCGAGAACATCCCGAGGCGCACGCGGCCGCGAAGCCCTGCCGCACCCGGCGCCGCCGCGCTCCGGATCCGGTCGATGGCCTCCAGCGCCGCGCGCGCGTCGGCGAGCGTGGCCTCGCCGAGCGCGGTCGGCTCGACGGAGCGCGTCGAGCGCTCGAAGAGCGGCGCGCCCAGCTCGGTCTCAAGGGCGCGGATCGCGGCGGAGACCGTCGACTGCGCAGCGAAGAGGCGGCGGGCCGCCCGCGTGAAGCTGCGCTCCTCGGCGACGGCGGCGAAGATCTCGAGTTGGCGGGCGTCCATAGCTGCATTATCGAAGATGGCGATTTGTCTGTCCAAGAATCTTCGCTCCTGATGATGAATACTGCGCTCTGCCCGATGGTTGTCGCGAGCATGAGCACACTGACCGCGCCCGCCACGCGCACCGCGCACCACACCGGCTTCTGGATCGTCGCCGGAGCGTTTCTCTTCTCCATGGCCTTCACGACGGTGCCCACGCCGCTGTACCCGATCTACGAGCAGCGCGACGGCTTCGGCGGCTTCGTCGTGACACTCGTCTTCGCCGCCTACGCCATCGGCGTCATGGTGGCGCTGTACCTCGCGGGGCACGTCAGCGACTGGCTCGGGCGCCGGCGCCTGCTGATCGCCTCGGTCGCGATCGAGGCGGTGGCCGCCGTGCTGTTCCTCGTGTGGAACGATCTGCCGGGCCTGCTCGTGGCCCGCTTCGTCTCCGGCGTCGGCGTCGGCACGCTGACCGCCACGGCGACGGCCTATCTCGCCGAGCTGCGCGCCGTCTCGCACCCCCACGAGGAGCGCGCGAAGGCCGCGACCGCAGCGACGGTCATCAACACGGGCGGCCTGGCGCTGGGGCCGCTCTTCGGCGGCCTGATCGCGCAGTTCCTGCCTGCCCCGATCGTCACCCCCTTCGTGGTCTTCCTCGTTCTGCTCGTCGCCGCTGTCGTGCTCGCGATCTTCGTTCCCGAGACGGTCGATGTGGCGAGCTCGCGCCGCCGCTACGCACCGCAGCGGGTCAGCGTCCCGCCCGAGGCCCGCGCGACCTTCGTCGCCGCCGCGATCGGCGCGGCCGCCGCCTTCAGCGCGCTCGGCTTCTTCACCGCGCTCACCGCGAGCATCGTGATCGGGCTGCTGCACCTCGGCGGGCACCTGATCGCCGGGCTCGTCGTCTTCGGCGTCATGGGCGCGAGCGCAGCCTCGCAGTTCGCGTTCGCGCGCGTTCAGGGCCGCCGCAAGCTGCAGCTCGGCATCGCGCTCATGGTCGTCGGTCTCGCCCTCGTCGCCGTCGTGGGGATCGCGCCGTCGCTCGCCCTGCTGCTGGTCGGCGGCATCGTCGCGGGCGCAGGGGTCGGGCTCGTCTTCGCCTCGTCGATCGGGGTGGCCGCGGCATCCGCACGCCCCGACAACCGCGGCGAGGTGCTCGCCGGAATGTTCCTCGCCGCCTACGCCGGGCTCAGCGCTCCGGTGATCGCGGTGGGTGTCGCGCTCGCCTTCTTCCCGATCTCGCGGGTGCTCGTCGTCTTCGCGCTCGCCGTGCTCGTCATCGTGGTGCTCGCCGCGGTGCCTCTGCTGCGCCGCCGCTGAGGCGCGCGAGACTGGGCGCATGGACACGCTCGTCAAGCAGGACCCGGCCGCCCCCGACGGATTCTTCGAGTCGGAGGCGGCCGGGCTGCGGTGGCTGGCCGAGGCGACGGCGACAGGGGGCGCGCGCGTCGCCGCCGTCATCGCCGTCTCCCCGGGGCGCATCGAGCTCGAGCGCATCCGACCGGCGCGCGCCACGCCGGAGGCGGCGCGCGCATTCGGCGCGGCGCTCGCGCGCACGCACGGTGCGGGGGCGGATGCCTTCGGGGCGCCCCCGCGCGGATGGGACGGCCCCGGGTTCATCGGCCGGCGGCCGCAGCTCTACGCGCGCGAGTCGAGCTGGGGCGGTTTCTACGCACGCGAGCGTGTCCGGCCGTTCCTCGACCTCGCCGAGGAAGCCGGCAGCGTGACGGCCGCCGAAGCCCGCGGCATCCGCGAGGCCTGCGAGCGGGTGGCGAGCGGAGCGTTCGACGACGACGAGGCGCCCGCGCGCATCCACGGCGATCTGTGGAACGGCAATCTGCTGTGGGACGACGCCGGGGGAGTGCTGATCGACCCTGCCGCCCACGGCGGCCACCGCGAGACCGACCTCGCCATGCTCGCCCTGTTCGGCGCGCCGCACCTCGGCGAGATCGTCGCGGGCTACGAGTCCGTCCACCCGCTGCGCGCGGGCTGGCGCGATCGGATTCCCGTGCACCAGCTGCACCCGCTGGCGGTGCACGCGGCCGGCTACGGTCGCGGCTACGGCGTCGAGCTCGCCGCGGCGGCGCGCGCGGTGCTCGCCCTTCCCGGCGTCTGATTCGGCCCTCCTGATAGGATCCCGCGTGTAGGGGCAGGCCGACAGGAAGCTGGTCCTCGGTGGTGGATTTCGGAGATCTCGCGCGCTGGCGAGGCATCCGCGCTCTTCTACTGGTGGCCAGCACGGGTGTGAGGAACACAGCCCCGCGCTCACTCCTGTCCGATCCCTGCTCCTCGTGTACGCCCGCGTCCGCAACACGGCGGCGCGGAAAACTCAAAGGAGTACGACCTCAATGGAAGGTCCCGAAATCAAGTTCGCCGAAGCCGTGCTCGACAACGGCAAGTTCGGCAAGCGCGTCGTCCGGTTCGAGACCGGCCGCCTCGCGCAGCAGGCGCAGGGCGCCGTCGCCGCCTACCTCGACGAGGAGACGATGCTGCTGTCCGCCACGAGCGTCAGCAAGCAGCCCAAAGACCAGTTCGACTTCTTCCCGCTGACCGTCGACGTCGAAGAGCGCTCGTACGCCGCGGGCAAGATCCCCGGCTCGTTCTTCCGCCGCGAGGGCCGCCCCTCGACCGAGGCGATCCTCGTCTGCCGTCTCATCGACCGCCCCCTGCGCCCCTCCTTCGTCGACGGGCTGCGCAACGAGGTGCAGATCGTCATCACCGTCCTCTCGATCGCGCCCGACGAGTTCTACGACGCGCTCGCGATCAGCGCGGCCTCCGCGTCGACCCAGATCTCCGGCCTGCCGTTCAGCGGGCCGATCGCGGGTGTGCGCCTCGCGCTCATCGACGACCAGTGGGTCGCCTTCCCCAAGCACTCGCAGCTTGAGAACGCCGTGTTCGACATCGTCGTGGCGGGCCGTGTCGTGACCGATGCCGCCGGCAACGACGACGTCGCGATCATGATGGTCGAGGCCGAGGCCACCGAGCACAGCTGGGACCTCATCAAGGCCGGCGCGACCAAGCCCTCAGAGGACGTCGTCGCGCAGGGTCTCGAGGCCGCCAAGCCGTTCATCCGCACCCTGGTGGAGGCGCAGGCGAAGCTCGCCACGCAGTCCGCCAAGGAGGTCCAGGACTACCCGGTCTTCCTGCCCTACACGGCCGAGACCTATGCGGCCGTCGAGTCGCTGGCCCTCGCCGAGCTCGGCCCGGTCTACCAGATCGCCGACAAGATCGAGCGCCAGAACGCCGACGACGCTCTCAAGGCGCGCGTCAAGGAGGGCATCGCCGCCAAGGTCGAGGCGGGCGAGCTGCCCGAGTCGGCCCTCGGTGAGGTCTCGGCCGCCTACAAGTCGGTCTCGAAGAAGGTCATGCGCGGGCGCGTCCTCTCCGAGGGCGTCCGCATCGACGGCCGCGGCCTGCGCGACATCCGCCCGCTGGACGCCGAGGTGCAGGTCATCCCGCGCGTGCACGGCTCGGCCATCTTCCAGCGCGGCGAGACCCAGATCCTGGGCGTGACCACGCTGAACATGCTGAAGATGGAGCAGCAGATCGACTCGCTGACCCCGGTCACGAGCAAGCGCTACCTGCACCACTACAACTTCCCGCCCTACTCGACCGGCGAGACCGGCCGCGTGGGCAGCCCGAAGCGACGCGAGATCGGCCACGGCTTCCTGGCCGAGCGCGCGCTCGTCCCGGTGCTGCCGTCGCGCGAGGAGTTCCCCTACGCGATCCGTCAGGTCTCCGAGGCGCTCGGCTCGAACGGCTCGACCTCGATGGGCTCGGTCTGCGCCTCGACGCTGTCGCTGCTCAATGCGGGCGTGCCGCTGAAGGCGCCGGTCGCGGGCATCGCGATGGGCCTCATCTCCGAGACGGTCGACGGCGAGACGAAGTACGCCGCTCTCACCGACATCCTCGGCGCAGAGGACGCGCTGGGCGACATGGACTTCAAGGTCGCCGGCACGAGCGAGTTCGTCACCGCGATCCAGCTCGACACCAAGCTCGACGGCATCCCGTCGTCGGTCCTCGCCGGCGCCCTGCAGCAGGCGCACGACGCCCGCATCACGATCCTGGGCGTCATCAACCAGGCGATCGACGGCCCCGATGAGATGGCTCCGACCGCTCCGCGCGTCATCAGCGTGCAGATCCCGACCGACAAGATCGGCGAGCTGATCGGCCCGAAGGGCAAGACGATCAACGCCATCCAGGACGAGACCGGCGCTGAGATCTCGATCGAAGAGGACGGCACCGTCTACATCGGCGCGACCGACGGGCCGAGCGCTGAGGCCGCGCGTGCGCAGGTCAACGCGATCGCGAACCCGACCAACCCCGAGGTCGGCGAGCAGTTCCTGGGCACGGTCGTCAAGATCGCGACCTTCGGCGCGTTCATCTCGCTGCTGCCCGGCAAGGACGGCCTGCTGCACATCTCCGAGGTGCGCAAGCTCGCCGGCGGCAAGCGCGTCGAGAACGTCGAGGACGTGCTCGGCGTCGGTCAGAAGATCCTCGTCGAGATCACGAAGATCGACGACCGCGGCAAGCTCTCGCTCGCCCCGGTGGTCGCCGAGGCCGAGGCTGAGGCGCCGGCCGCAGAGGCGGCCGCCGCGGCCGAGTAAGGCGCGTCGATCCACTGACGAACGGATGCCTGCCCCGAGACTCTCGGGGCAGGCATCCGCCGTCTCACCCTGCGCTGCGACACTGCGCTGTCCGGCTGGGGAACTTTTCATAACGGTTGCGCGATTCCGCCCTCCCGATGTCGGCGGCGTGACATAACCTCATCGCATGGGGGCGGTGCGGGGGCACTCTTCCCAGAGGGGAAGGGGGTGCGCGTGAGCGACTATTCGCCGGTGGCCGCGCGAGAGCACCTCGGCCATTCCTCGCGCGGTGCGGCGGGGCGTTCAGAGCCCGACTCCGACGCGCTGTTCCAGGCAGACGACACGGCGGCCACGCGCCCCGTGCCGATCATCGCCGAGCGGCTCATCGGCGAGACCGACCTCTCGGCCTTTCCCCTCACGCTCGGCACCGCCCGGCTCGCGACGGTCGACGAGGTGACCGCCGCGCGCATCCTGCATCGCTTCGTGACACGCGGCGGCAGCCTCTACGACGTCGGCGACGACGACGGCTCTGGGCGCAGCCAGGAGCTCGTCGGCGGCTGGCTCGCGGCGAACCGCCCGCACAAGATCATCACCATGCTCACGCCGTCCCTGCAGCGCGACGGCGGCCGGGCCAGCGGCGCGCACCGGCTGGTGCGCGCCGTCCACGCGGCGCTGGCGCGGCTCGGGCGCGACCGCGTCGATCTGCTCATGCTCGACTTCCGTGAGGCGGCCGGCCTCGGCATCGCGGCAGGTGAGCTGCTCAGCGCGGGCGGCGAGCTCATCACGGCGGGCACGGTCGGCCGGCTCGGCGCCAGCGGCGTGACCGGCGCAGAGCTCCTCGAGGCGCGGGTGCTCGCGGGCGGCGGTCTGCCGCCCATTGCGGCCGTGCGGCTCGAATGGAGCATCACCGATCGCACGAGCCACGAGGCCGAGTTGCGCATGGCCGCCGCGGCTCAGCAGCTCGCGCTTCTGCCCGATGCCACCAGGGTGTCGTCGGCGCTGGCGAGCCCCTCGCTGCCGCAGAAGGTGCTCGCGGGCCGGGCGCGTAGCGGGAAGGCGACCCAGGCGGTCAACGCGCGGGTCATTGCTCCCGCCCCGGAGCGTGCGGCCGACGTGTTCGCGGGGCGCGGCCGCGAGCACCGCATCGGTCTCGCACTCGACCGCGTCTCCGGTGAGCTGGGGGTGGCTCCCGCCACCTCGCAGCTGGCGTGGCTGCTCGCCAAGCGCGGTGTGGTCGCGCCGATCGTGCGCGTGACCAGGCCCGAGCAGGTCGACACGTTGATGGATGCGGCCGTGGTCCGCCTCACGCGCGCCCAGATGCTCGAGCTCGACCGGGCCGTCGAGGCCGGCCGCTGACGAGCAGGCCGCGCAGGCGGGTCGCATGACCCGGCGCGGTCACGGCGCGAGCGCCGCGGCGGTGCTACGCCGTCAGGCGCTGCGAGCCCGCACCGGCGTCGCGCTCGGCGATGATCCGCTCGACCGCGCGGGCGAGCGCCCGATAGGCGCGTTCGGGGTCACCGACGTTGCTGCCCGAGAGCGCGCCGTCGCGGAAGAGGATCAGATCGTCGACGGCGTCCTCGCGTGACGCGTTGCCGAGCTCCGTGACGAGTTCGGTGACGAGGGCGCGCTCCCAGGCGCGGTGGCGTGAGACCGCCTGGCGCACCGGGTGGGCGGGGTCGCCGAACTGCGCGGCGGCGTTGATGAACGGGCAGCCGTGGAAGCCCGGGCGCGTGGCGATCTGCCCGATCAGCGTCGCGAGGGCGCGCAGCACATCGGCCGGGTCGGTGAGGCTCGCGCGCGCCTCGTCGATGAGGTGCTTGGCGCGCAGATGCCGGCCCTCGACATAGGCGACGATGAGCAGGTCCTTCGAGCGGTAGTGCTTGTAGAACGTGGCCTTGGTGACGTGCGCCTCGTTGATGATGCGATCGACGCCGACCGTGTGGATGCCCTCTGTGTAGAACAGCCGATCGGCCACCTCGAGGATCTTGAGCTTCGCCGGGGCGGGCGGCCGGGGGGCGACGGCTGTCGAAGTCATGCAGCGAGTCCTTCTGACGGGCTGTAAAAAGTGCTGGTCGCGCATGAGATCCAGCGGGGTGCGCGGGGGAAGTGCAGGGCGCCAGTATATCTAGACCAACGGCCTAGAGTCCTCTTTCCGGGGGACAGCGCGTCTCCGCGTGTCACAAAGTCCGACGGCCGACCGCCGCGGTGCGGCGTGCGTCGGCCTCACCCTAGAGTGGCAGGTGATGAACGGCGCTGTGTCTCTTCCTCTCGACCTGACGGAGCTGGCGTTCGCCGCATCCGGTGACGCGCTGGTGCGTCGCACGGTGCTGCCGAACGGCGCCCGCGTCCTCAGCGAGCGCGTACCGGGCGCCCGCAGCGCGACGGTGGGCTTCTGGGTCACAGTCGGCTCACGCGACGAGACCGGCGCCGACGCCGCGCACAGCGCGAGCTTCGGCTCGACGCACTTCCTCGAGCATCTGCTGTTCAAGGGCACGCCGTCGCGCTCCACCCTCGAGATCGCGGTCTCGTTCGATGCCGTGGGCGGTGAGCACAACGCCGCCACGAGCAAGGAGTACACCTGCTACTACGCCAAGGTGCAGGACAAGGACCTGCCGATGGCGGTCGAGGTCATCGGCGACATGATCACGTCGAGCCTGATCGATCCTGACGAGTTCGACAACGAGCGCCAGGTCATCCTGGAAGAGCTGGCGATGGCCGACGACGACCCGGCCGACGCCGCGAGTGAGCAGCTCTACCGGTCCGTGCTGTCGGGGCATCCGCTCGGCCGCCCGATCGGCGGCGATCCGGCGGCGATCCGCGCAGCCACGCGTGACGGGGTCTGGCAGCACTACCGCGCCACGCACCGCCCCGAGCACCTGGTGATCGCGGCCGCCGGCGCCGTCGACCACGACCGTCTCGTCGCCGACGTCACGGCGGCGCTCGCCCGCGGCGGCTTCGCCGATGAGGCCGCACCGGCTCCGCGCCGCCCGGTGGCGCCCGCCGAACTCGGGTACCGACCGGCTGTGGTGACGATCCAGCGCCCCGTCGAGCAGGTGAATCTGTTCCTCGGCGTGCCCGGGCTCGTCGCGACCGACGAGCGGCGCACGGCCCTCGCCGTTCTCAACTCGGTGCTGGGCGGCGGCATGTCGAGCCGGCTCTTCCAGGAGATCCGCGAGAAGCGCGGGCTCGCCTACTCCGTGTACTCGTTCGCAGCGGGATTCGCCGACGCCGGACTGTTCGGCGTTTACGCCGGCTGCGCCCCGCACAAGGCGCCGCAGGTCGTTGAGCTCGCCCGCGACGAGCTCGCGCGCATCGCCGAGTACGGCATCACGGGCGAGGAGCTGCGCCGCGCCGTCGGCCAGCTCTCGGGCGGCAGCGCGCTCGCGCTCGAGGACTCCGACACGCGCATGACCCGGCTCGGCCGCGCCGAGATCACGATGGGCGAGTTCGCCGATCTCGACGAGACCCTGCGCCGCCTCGCGCTGGTCAGCGCCGCCGACGTTCAGGCTCTCGCGGCGGAATTCGCCGCCGTAACGCCGACGCTCGCCGCGGTCGGTGATGTGGCTGCCGACGACTTCGCGGGGGTGGGGCTGCGATGACGCATTATCTGTACCTCGTCCGACACGGCGAGCAGCAGGACGCCGAGCACGGCATGCAGGACGGCCCGCTGTCGCCACGTGGCATTCGCCAGGTCCGGATGCTGGCTGATCGCCTCGGGGGAGTGCCGTTCACCGGCGCCTACCACTCGCCCCTGACGCGCGGAGAGCAGACGGCCCGAGTCCTCGCTGAGCGACTGCCCGCCATCGAGCCCGAGCCGTCCAACCTGCTCTTCGACTGCATTCCCTCTGGCCCCGAGCCCGGCACGCCGAAGTCGTTCGAACCGTTCTTCCACGGCGTCAGCGAAGCGCAGATCGAGGCGGGGCACGCGCAGATGGACGACGCCGTCGCCGAGTTCCTGTCGCCCTCCCGGGCCGAGCGTCACGACCTTCTGATCACCCACAACTTCGTGATCGCATGGTTCGTGCGCGAGGTGCTCGATGCGCCGACCTGGCGGTGGCTCGGGCTCAACGCGGCGAACGCGTCGCTCACGGTCATCCGCCATCGCCCCGCGAAGAAGCCCGAGCTGCTCGTCTTCAACGACCTCGGCCACCTGCCCGCCGAGTTGCGCACGGGTCTGCCCGAGCCGCTGCCGTTCTGAGCGGTCAGCCGAGGTCCTTCCGGAACCACGTCGTCGCGTTGCCGTTGTCGTTGTACGCGGGGATCGAGACGTAGCCGCTCGACGTGTAGAGCCGGTTCGCGGCCACGAGGCTCGCGTTCGTGTCGAGCACGACCGTCGTGGCGCCGCTGCGCGCTGCGCGGTGTTCCAGCTCGGCGAGCAGGGCGCGCCCGGTGCCGCGCCCCCGCCCGGCATCCCGCACCCACAGGTGCTTCACCTCCCACACGACGCGGGGGCTGCCGAGCACGTCGTCGGCGAGCCGGCGGATGCCGCCGCAGCCGATCGCCCGCCCGTCGTCGTCGAGCGCCAGCACGAACTCGCCGAGCGGCGGAGTGAACACGGCCGGGTCGGGGAGCTTCACGACGTAGCCGTCGGCGACGGGGAAGGTTGCGGAGCGGTACTCGAAGTACTCCGTAAGGAGCTCCTGGGCGCGCGCATCGGTCACGGGCACGGATTCGAAGGGCATGGCACCCAACACTAAACTCGACGACATGACGATCCGCGTGGCCGTGGTCGGCGCGACCGGCAAGCTGGGCTCGGCGGCGACCGCTCTTCTCGAGCGCACGGACGGCTTCGAGGTGGTCGCGCGGCTCGGCTCGACGAGCGAGCTCGCCGAGATGCTGGGCGCGGGGGATGCCGCGAGCGATGTCGTCCTCGACGTGACACTGCCCCAGGTGAGCCCGACCGTGGTCGAGTACGCGGTCACGCACGGGCGCAACGTCGTCGTGGGCACGTCCGGCTGGTCGGCCGAGCGGCTCGCGGGCCTCACCACGCTGCTCGCGCGGCACCCCGAGCGGGGCGTCGTCGTGATCCCGAACTTCTCTCTCGGCAGCGCCCTGGGCACCGCCTTCGCGGCGGCGGCGAGCCGCTTCTTCGACGCGATCGAGATCGTCGAGACGCACGGCGCCGGGAAGGTCGACTCCCCGTCGGGAACCGCTGTGCGCACGGCCGAGCTGATCCAGGCGGCGCGCGGCGATCTCGGCCCCGTCTCCGCCCCGCACATCGACCAGCGCGCCCGCGGTCAGCAGGTGGGCAGCGTGCCGATCCACAGCCTGCGCCTGCCGGGCGTCTCCGCCCGGCAGGAGGTCACCTTCGGCGCCGAGGGTGAGACCCTCGTGATCAGCCACAACGTCATCGGGGCGAGCGCGTACTCCGCGGGCATCCTGCTCGCGCTGCGGGCGGCGGCGGAGCGCACCGGGCTGACGGTCGGCCTCGACGCCCTGGTCGACCTCGGCATCGCCCCCGGCGAGCGATGAGGAATCGGCTCGCCGCGCTGTTCATGGCGCTGCTGCTGCTGCTCTACATCGTGATCGCGGGGCAGCGCGCGGTTCTGCTCTTCGAGGCGGGCACCGTGCTGGGCGTCGTCGCCGGCTGTGCACTAATCGTGTTCCCGCTGATCGCGATCTGGGCGCTCGGGCGTGAGCTGTGGTTCGGATTCCAGACCGAGAAGCTCGTGAAGCTGCTCGCGGCAGAGGGCGGCCTTCCCGTCGAGAGTGCCGTCACGGCATCCGGCCGTCCCGTGCGCGCCGTCGCCGACGAGGAGTTCCCGCGTTACAAGGCCGAGGTGGAGGCCGAGCCGGGCAGCTGGCGTGCGTGGTTCCGGCTGGGGCTCGCCTATGACGCGTCCGGCGACCGCCGGCGGGCCCGGTGGGCTCTGCGCGAAGCCATCAGACTGTCCCGCTCGGCTCCCGCGAAACCGTAGGCTTCTTCAGGTGACCTCTTCCCCTGAAGCAGCGCTCGTCGACGGCCTGATCGAGGCGATCCCCGATTTCCCCGAGCCCGGTATCGTGTTCCGCGATCTGACCCCCGTCTTCGCGGACGGCCCGGCGCTCAAGGCGCTCGCCACGGCGGTCACCGCACCCTTCGAGGGGCGGTTCGACTCGATCGGCGGGCTCGAGGCGCGCGGATTCCTGATCGCAGGCGCCGCCTCCATCGTGTCCGGCGCCGGCGTGCTGAGCGTGCGCAAGGCGGGCAAGCTGCCGCGCGCGGTCCTCAGCCAGGAGTACACGCTCGAGTACGGCACCGCCGCCCTCGAGGTGCACGTCGACCAGCTGCCGAAGGGCAGCCGCGTGCTGATCGTCGACGACGTCCTCGCGACGGGCGGCACGGCCCTCGCCGCGGTGAACCTCATCGAGCGCGCGGGCTGGCACGTGGCCGGCTTCGGCGCGGCCCTCGAGCTCGACGGCCTCGGCGGCCGCGCAAAGCTCGAGGCCCGCGGCGTCGAGACCTTCTCGCTGCTCTGCTACTGACCCGCGCGGGCTCGAGACGCCATGCCGGCGGCGCAGTCGCGTATCAGCCGGCGAGGCGCCGCTGCTCGGCGTCTCCGTCCTGTTGCGTGAGGTCGTTGCCGACGGCGGCGAGGAACGCGAGGCTCTCGGCGGCGCGTGAGCCGTGCGGTGCGGTGTAGAGAACGAGGCGCTGGTCACGGTCGGCGAGGTAAAGGGTGTCGCAGTCGACGGTGATCGGGCCGACGACGGGGTGGTCGAACGTCTTCGTCAGCGTGGGAACGGACTGCACATCGCCGTGTCGCTGCCACAACCGCGAGAACAGCGGGCTGCGATCGCGGAGCTCTGCGACAAGGGCCGCGATCGCGGGGTCCTCCGGGTATCGGGCGAGGGCCGTACGCAGTTCGACGACGGTCTGCTCCCGAAACTGCGCCGCGTCGGAGATGCCGTAGGGCGGGCCGTCGAACGAATACTCGGGAAGAAACGCCCGGCGCGCGAGGTTCCGGTCCTCCGGCGCGCTCGCCCCGAAGTCCTCCATCAGCATGGCCGCGAGCGGGTTCCAGGCGAGAACGTCGAACGCTGCCGACATCACGAAACCGGCAGTCAGCGGAATCCGCTCGAGCAACGCGAGGATGCTGGGGCGAACCTGGCGTTCGTGGAGGCGGCGACGGTTCGGGGCGGTGCCGGCCAGCAGATGCAGATGATCGGACTCGTCGACCGAGAGCCGCAGCGCACCGGCGATCCCCGCGAGAACATCCGACGACGGACGGGGCGCCCGCCCCTGTTCGAGCCGAACGTAGTACTCGGTCGAGATGTGCGCCAGGACGGCGACCTCTTCGCGGCGAAGCCCCGCTGTGCGGCGGCGAGTCCCGGCCGGCAGGCCGACGTCTTCCGGGCTCACGCGTTCGCGTCGGGAGCGGAGGAACGCGCCGAGCTCCTGCTTGTCCATAGCTCCAGTCTGCGCTCATGGCTGTTGACGAGGGTGGTACAGACGGTGCCTGAATACGGCGCGCGGGAATGTTCGACGCTGACCGTATGACAGATCAGAACACCAACGCGCCGATCGGCCTCCTCGCAGGGAAGGCCATCCTCATCACCGGGGCAAGCCGTGGCATCGGCGCCGCGGCCGGGCGCCTGTTCGCCGCGGAAGGCGCCGCCGTTGTCCTGGCGGCCCGCAGCACGGACACCCTCGAGGCGCTCGTCTCCGAGATCCGGCAGCACGGCGGCACCGCCGACGCCGTGACCATGGACCTTGCCGACCGCGACAGCATCCGCGACGGTGTCGAGCAGGCTGGGCGGCTGCTCGGCCGCCTCGACGGGGCGTTCAACAACGCGGGGATCGCACAGCGGCCGGGTCCGCTGGACACGACGTCCGACGCTGACATCGACGACCAGTTCGCCGTGAACTTCCGTGCGCACTGGGTCGCGATGAACGCCGAAGCAGGACTGATGCGCGCCTCCGGCGGAGGGGCGATCGTGAACACCTCGAGCATCGGCAGCCGCCGAGCGAACCCGTTCCTGCCTGCCTACGGGGCGATGAAGCGGGCGCTGAACAGCCTCACCGAGTCTGCTGCCGTCAGCTGGGCAGCGGAGGGCATCCGCGTGAACGGCATCACCCCTGGCGGCACGGCCACGGAGATGATGCTGGAGTGGGACAAGGCCACACCGGGCGTGATCGAATCGAACATTGCGGCCACGCCCCTCGGGCGCATGGCCGAGCCTCGGGAAGTCGCCGAGGCCGCGGCCTGGCTGCTCAGTGACCGCGCCGCCATGGTCACCGGCGCGATCCTGCCCGTCGACGGCGGTGCGGGCGCGTAGCCGACTTCTCCCTGCCACGCATTCCGGCGGGTCTCAGCGTCGTCGGACGCCGCTGGCCCGTCTCTCGGCCGGCACGGCGCGCAGGCCGTCGAGTGCCAGATCGATGGCCGCGATCGCCCGCTCCGAATCGGCATCGGATCGGGACAGCAGGGAGGTGCCCTGGGCGAGGGTGAGAAGGAGCTGCGCTTGCACGTCTGCCGGCGCGGCATCGGACACCTCGCCGCGCTTTTGAGCCTCGCGCAACGCGTCTTCCACGAGACTCCGGAAGCGAGTGAACGAGTCGTGTGCGAGCGCAGTGGCTTCCGGATCCTGGGGCACGAGCTCGACGACGGTGTTGCCCATCATGCAGCCGTGCGGGCTGCCCGGCTCTGTCGCGATCGCTCCCAGCTGCGCCGGCAGAACGAGGACTTCCCTCAATGCCGGTAGCAGAGGCACCGAGCCGAGTGCCTCGGTCAGCTGTGCCTCGTACTCGCTCCAGTACAGCTGTACGGCCTGCAGGTACAGGCGGCGCTTGTCCCCGAACGCGGCGTAGAGGCTGCCTCGCTCCACCGCGAGGCCGTCGACGAGATCCTGGATCGAGGTGCCGCCATAGCCGGCATTCCAGAAGATGTCGCGCGCGCGCCGCAGCGCGGCCGCGGTGTCAAAGGCGCGGGGGCGTCCGGTTCGGGGCATATGTCCACTCTATGACTTCTTGCACAAGCGTTCCGGAAGTCGTATAGCCTGAGTCGAGATATATGGAACGCATGCACGGAAGTCTCTGTGTGCGCGACGAACGACATGGACAGGAGTCGGCGTGAAGGATTTCCGACAGGAATACGGGCAGTACGCGATCGTCACGGGCGCATCATCGGGTCTCGGCGAGGAGTTCGCCCGTCAGTTGGCCGCCGCCGGCGTCAACCTCATCCTCGTGGCACGGCGGGCCGCGCGACTGGAACGCCTCTCAGCCGAACTCACGCGAAGCCACGGCACCCTCAATGAGGTCGTCGCCCTCGATCTGCTGGAGCCCGGCGCCGTGGACGAACTCATGCGCCGAACCGCGCATCTCGACGTGGGCATGCTGATCGCCAGCGCAGGCGTCGCCCTCGCGGGCCCGCTGGTCGAGCACGCCGTCGACGACGAACTCGATGTGTTCACGCTTCACGGCGCAGTGACCCTGCGGCTGGCACACGGCTTCGGGCAAGCCTTCGCTGCACGTGGTCGGGGCGCGCTCGTTCTGATCTCCTCAAGCATCGCGGCGGGCGCCGTGCCGTTCCAAGCCAATTACGCGGCCGTGAAGGCCTACGTGCTCTCGCTCGGCCAGGCGCTGCACTACGAGTTGAAGAGCACGGGCGTCGACGTTCTCGTGCTCGCCCCTGGCCAGACCGAGACGGAGGGGTTGGGGAAGATCCGCGGGATCGACTTCGACAAGATGCCGGGTGGGGCCAAGATGTCGCCTGCAAAGGCGGTGAGCGCGGCCCTGCACGCGCTCGGCAGGCGTGCCGTCGTGATCCCCGGCGCGATGAACAAGGTGGCAGACGCGTTGAGCAAGCACCTCATGACGCGCGGCGCCGCGGCGCGGATGTACGGCTCGATCATCGGCCGCGCCCTGACCGACGAGGCGCGGAGCGAGGCATGAGCAGGGTCGTCGTCCGTGAAGGGTTCGGCGGCCCCGAGGTGCTCCGCGTGCGCCATGTCCCCGAGCCTCACGCGGGGCGCGGAGAGATCCGGATCAGCGTGCACGCGGCCGGGTTGAATCCACTGGATTGGCAGCTCGCCGCGATGCCCGCTCTGGCCGGCCGATTCGGCCTCGGCGCTCGCGCAGGTTTTGGCAGCGATCTGGCCGGAGTGGTGGATGAGGTGGGCCCGGGTGCCGAGCACGCCGGGTTCCGCGTCGGCGACCGCGTCTACGGCGGCCTCATGGGCCGGGCGGTGGCCGATGCCGTCGTCGTCGCTGTCCCGGTCGCGGCCCCGAACCTGCTTCGGCTCATACCCGATGGCGTCGATGAGGACTCGGCGGCTGCCCTGCCGACGCCGGGCCTCACCGCAGTCGCAGCGGTGGACGCCGTCGCGCCGAGGGCCTCCGACACGATCCTCGTCGGGGGCGCTGCCGGCGGTGTCGGTGTGCTCGCCGTTCAGTTGGCACGACTGTCGGGAGCCACTGTGATCGGCACGTCGTCGGAGGCCACCTTTCCGTTCCTTCAGCGACTGGGTGCCCTCCCGATCGCGTACGGCCCGGGTCTGTCCGACCGCGTGCGGGCGCTCGGGCCCCACAGGGTTACCGCGGCGATCGACGTGCACGGCGTAGAGGCGGCCGAGGCCGCCCTCGAACTCGGCGTCGACCCGCGGCGCGTCGTGACCGTCGCAGCCGGCGCCCGCCTCCCCACCGTTCAGTCCACGGGGGCGCACGCCGCCGGCCCCGACGCCCTTCAGCGGATCGAAGCGGCCATCCTCGACGGCCACATAGCCGTCCCTATCGCCGAGAGGTTCCCGATCGAGAGCATTCAGGACGCCGTCGCAATGCAGGCCGCCGGGCACGCCCACGGGAAGATCCTGATCGCCTTCCCGTAGAGCCGGATCCCTCAGCCCGCTAGGCGAGCGTCGCCTCGAGGGTGATGGGCACCCCCGCGAGCGCCTTCGAGACGGGGCATCCGGCCTTCGCCGCCTGCGCGATCTGCTGGAACTCGTCCTCCGAGATGCCGGGCACCTCGGCATCGACCACGAGGTGGCTGCCGGTGATGCCGCCCTGCGAGATGTCGAAGGTCACGGCGGCCCTGGCCGACACGCGGGTGGCGGTGTGACCCGCGGTGGCGAGCTCGTTCGAGAACGCCATCGCGAAGCAGCCGGCGTGGGCGGCGGCGAGCAGCTCCTCGGGCGTCGAGACGCCGTTCTCGCCTTCCGACCGGGCCTTCCAGTTGTATGAGAAGGTCGCGAGCCCCGACGAGTCGAGGGTGATGCTTCCGCTGCCGCTCGGCAGATCGCCGTTCCATACGGCCGATGCGTTGCTCGTGAGAGCCATGGTTGCCTCCTTGGTTCGTCGGCCGCGCCCGTCGTCGGGGCGGTCCCTGTTCAGCCTAGGAGCGGCAACGGGCTATGCGGCAGATCCCGTTCCGCGGCGGATGACGCCTGCGCGCACGAGCAGCAGGTACATCTGGCAGCCGAGGCAGTAGCCGAAGACGGAGTTGAGGAACGCGGCGACGAACGCAAGCGCGGCGGCGACCACCACGATGACCGGGAACCAGATTCCGAGGACGACCCCGAGGCCCGTGATGATGAGCCCGACGAGCTGGGCGAAGGTCGGGGGAGCGGGGTCCTCGAGCTCGGCCGGCGGTGCGAGCCGCGGTCGCAGCGCCGCGCGGTAGAGAGCGCCGTAGGGGTGCCGCTGCACGCCGGCGACTGCGCCCCACAGGAACAGCACCGCGATCACGACGAGCAGGATCCAGGCGGCCAGCTGCAGGCCGACGAGCCCCAGCACGATGTCGACGGCGAGCAGGACGGCGGTGATGCCGGCCGAGAAGCGCGGGCCGCGCGGGTCGATGCCCTGCGTTCCCGGCAGAGGGCGGAGGTCAGGCTGCGACACGGTCGTCTCCAGGTGTGTTCAGGATTTCGGCGAGGGATGCTTCGAGCTCGGCCGGCCGCGGAGCGCCGCCGATCCGCGCCCGCACGGCTCCGCGGCCGTCGAGCAGCAGAGTCGTCGGCGTCTGCAGCACGTTGAACCGCTGCGCGAGCTCCGGGGAGTGCGTCAGGTCGACGTCGACGTGCTCGACGCCCTCCGTGCGGTCGGCGAGGCCGCCGAGCAGGCGGCGCGTCGCCGGGCAGTACGCGCAGAACTCCGTGGAGAACTGCAGCAGGGTCGCCTTCTCGCCGAAGGAGCCGTCGGCGCCGACATCCGCAGGCGTCACGACCTCTGCGTCGTCGCGCCCGCGCGTCGTGACGCGCCCGGTGCGCGCCTTCCAGACGAGGCCGACGACGGTCGTGACGGCGACGAGGCCGACGACGGCGAGGACTGCTGCGAGAGGGGACATATCACCCTCAACGCTACGTTCGCCGCTGCGAGCTGGGGTGGGAGGTGACGAATCATGACGGAGTCCCACGTGGGGCGACCCGGTAACCTGAGTTGCATGTCGACGCCCGAGAACCCGTTCGGCCAGGTGCTCACCGCCCTGGTCACCCCGATGACCGCCGATGGCGAGGTCGACTGGGCCGGGTTCGAGAAGCACGTCGACGCCGTCATCGCGGGTGGCTCCGACGGCATCGTGGTCTCGGGCACGACGGGTGAGACCTCGACCCTGACGGACGCCGAGAAGCTGCGCGCGATCGAGGTCGCGAAGGACGTGGCAGCGGGGCGCGCCAAGATCATCCAGGCGGGCGGCTCGAACGAGACCGCGCACGCCATCGAGCTCTACACCAAGAGCGAGAAGCTCGGCATCGACGGCGTCATGATCGTGACGCCGTACTACAACAAGCCGACCCAGGCGGGCATCCTCACGCACTTCCGCTACATCGCCGACGCGACCGACCTTCCGGTCATCCTCTACGACATCCCCGGTCGCACGGGCGTTCCCATCAAGTACGAGACCCTGCTCGCGGCCGCCAAGCACCCCAACATCGTCGCCGTCAAGGACGCCAAGGGCGACTTCGCCGAGGTGAGCCGCGTGCTCAACAACACCGAGCTGCTCTACTTCTCGGGCGACGACAGCAATGTCCTGCCGCACCTCTCCATCGGGGCCGTCGGCCTCATCGGCGTGACGGCCAACATCACGGCCCGGCCGTACCGCACCATCGTCGACGCCGTGAACCGCGGCGATCTGGCGACCGCGACCGAGCAGCACAAGAAGCTCGAGCCGCTGGTGCGCGCCGTCATGACGCACATCCCGGGCACGGTGTCGGCGAAGTACATCCTGCACGGCCTCGGCCGCATCCAGTCGCCTCGCGTGCGGCTGCCGCTCGTCGGGCCCGAAGACGCCGAGGCGGCGATCATCGAGAACGAGCTCAGCCTCGTCCGCGACGTCGAGGGCGTCGACTTCCACAACTTCCGCCCCGACCGCAATGCGGCCGCAGGGGGCGCCCTGCCCAAGGTCGCCGGCGCCACACGCTGAGCGCACCGTCGGGTCAGGCATCCGTATACAGAAGAGAAGGACCCATGGCAGAAGCCGTCTTCGACCCGCCCGCACTTGAGCCGCACACGCTGCGGGTCTTCCCGACCGGCGGCCTCGGCGAGGTCGGGCGCAACATGACGGTCTTCGAGATCGACGGCAAGATCCTCATCGTCGACTGCGGCGTGCTCTTCCCCGAGCCGGACCAGCTGGGCGTCGACCTGATCCTCCCCGACTTCGGGCCGATCCGGAACCGGCTCGATGATGTCATCGGCATCGTGCTCACGCACGGGCACGAGGACCACATCGGCGCCGTGCCCTATCTGCTCAAGCTGCGCGGCGACATCCCGCTGATCGGCTCGGGTCTCACGCTCGCGCTCGTCGAGGCGAAGCTCAAAGAGCACCGCATCAAGCCCTACACGCTCCAGGTCAGAGAGGGCGACGTCGAGACGCTCGGCCCGTTCACCCTCGAGTTCATCGCGGTCAACCACTCCATTCCCGACGCATTGGCCGTCGCCGTCACGACATGGGCCGGCGTCGTGCTGCACACCGGCGACTTCAAGATGGACCAGCTGCCGCTCGACGGGCGCCTCACCGACCTGCGCGCGTTCTCGCGGCTCGGCGAGAACGGCGTCGACCTGTTCCTGCCCGACTCGACGAATGCCGATGTGCCCGGCTTCACGCCGATCGAGCGCGAGATCGGCCCCGTGCTCGCCAACGTCATCGCCAACGCGCCGCGCCGCGTCGTGGTCGCGAGCTTCTCGAGCCACGTGCACCGCGTGCAGCAGGTGCTCGACGCGGCCGCTCAGCACGGCCGCCGCGTCGCTCTGCTCGGCCGCTCCATGGTGCGCAACATGGGCATCGCCGCCGAGCTCGGCTATCTCAAGGTCCCCGACGGCGTGCTGATCGACTACAAGAAGGCCGCAGACCTCCCCGAGAACAAGATCGTCTACATGTCGACGGGTTCGCAGGGCGAGCCCATGGCGGTCCTCGCCCGCATGGCGAACCTCGATCACCAGATCGAGCTCGGCCCCGGGGACACCGTGATCCTCGCCTCGAGCCTGATCCCCGGCAACGAGAACTCGGTCTACCGGGTGATCGACGGCCTCACGAAGCTGGGCGCGACGGTCGTGCACAAGGGCAATGCCAAGGTGCACGTCTCCGGCCACGCCTCGGCCGGCGAGCTGCTGTACTGCTACAACATCCTGAAGCCGTCGTTCGTCATGCCGGTGCACGGCGAGTACCGGCATCTGGATGCCAGCGCCAAGCTCGCCCGCCAGACGGGCATCCCCGCCGAGAACACGATCCTCGCCTCGAACGGCACGGTGGTCGATCTGCACGAGGGCGTGGCGCGGGTCGTCGGCCAGCTCGACATCGGCTACGTCTACGTCGACGGGTCGAGCGTCGGCGAGATCACGGATGCCGACCTCAAGGACCGCCGGATCCTCGGCGAAGAGGGGTTCATCTCGGTCATCGTCGTCGTCGAGGCGGCGACCGGGCGCATCGTCGCGGGCCCCGAGATCCACGCCCGCGGTTTCGCCGAGGACGACGCGGTGTTCAACGACGTCAAGCCGAAGATCGCCGCCGCGCTGAAGGAGGCGGCGGGCAACGGCGTGCGCGACAACCACGCGCTCACCCAGCTCGTCAGGCGCACTGTCGGCCGCTGGGTGAACACGAGCTACCGCCGCCGCCCCATGATCGTGCCGCTGGTCATCGAGGCGTAGAGCGAGACTCTCCGGCCCCATTCCGGGGTGATGTCATAGCTTGCGGCTAGGTTCGCAATCATGGCCACGAGCACCAAGTCGTCAGCGCGCGCCCGCGGTGCGGGAGGCGGCGGCACGCGCGGTCAGTCGACCCGGCAGAAGACCGCCCCCACCAAGAAGCTCCCGGCGAACCAGACCGTCGTGATCGAGACGAGCGAGCATGCCCTGATCGCCAAGGCGTGGATGGGGCTCGCGCACCTCGTCGGCGGCGCCGCGCGCGCGCTCGGCCCTGAGACGCTCGCCAAAGAGGAGCGGCGAGACGGCCTGCCCTTCTTCCTCGTGCTGCTCGCCGTGGCGGGTGCCGGTGTCGAGTGGTTCTTCATCAACGCGTCGTGGGCGCACGCGCTCGACGCGTGGTCGTTCGGGGGTCTGCTGGGCCGCGTCGCGTTCGTGCTGCCGGTGGTGCTCTTCGTCTTCGCGGTGTGGCTGTTCCGGCATCCCTCGTCGGTGCACGACAACACCCGCATCGGCATCGGGCTCGTCCTCGCGCTGATCAGCGTGTCCGGCCTCTGCCACATCTTCAGCAACCGGCCGCAGGCCGTCGACGGAATGCCGGTGCTGGCGCACGCGGGCGGTGTCATCGGCTGGATGATCGGGGCGTCGCTCATCCACGTCACCACGCAGTACGGCGCGACGGTGATCATGATCGCGCTGCTCGCGCTCAGTCTGCTCATCATCACGAAGACGCCGCCGAATCGCATCGGGCGCCGCCTGCACGAGCTCTACGCCTACCTCTTCGGCGCGAGCCTGCCCACGGAGGAGGAGCGCGAGGCCGCGAAGGCGAGCAAGGCCGAGAAGAGCCGGCCCGTCGAACTCGACGGCACGCGCGAGGACGGCGCTGACGACGAGCCGTCTGAGGACGCCGACAAGCTGCCGTGGTGGCGCCGCAACAAGAGCGGGCGGGAAGAGGACCCCGACTTCGAGCACGACGCGAACGGCTTGACCGACGTCTTCGGCGAGGGCGAGCCTGCGAAGGGCGGCTTCTCCACCGCGCTCGAGCCCGACCCCGAGCCGAGCGGCCTCGACGTCTTCGCCGAGCTCGAGAACGCGGAAGAGGCCGTGAAGCGCTTCACGGGAGAGGTGCCGGCGGGCGCCGCCGCGCTGCGCAGCGACAACATGACCGAGGTCGTCCCCGTCGACGAGCTGCTGCCGCTCAGCGAGAGCGGAGAGGTCGCACCGGTCATCAAGCCGGCCGAGCCCGCCCGGCCCTACGTGCTGCCCTCGGCCAACACGCTGTCGGCGGGCCCCCCGCCGAAGACGCGCTCGGCCGCGAACGACGAGGTCGTCCGCGCGATCACCGAGGTGCTCGATCAGTTCGGAGTCGACGCGAAGGTCACGGGCTTCTCGCGCGGCCCGACGGTCACCCAGTACGAGATCGAGCTCGGCCCGGGCGTCAAGGTCGAGCGGGTCACCGCCCTGTCGAAGAACCTCTCGTACGCCGTGGCGTCGAACGAGGTGCGGATCCTGTCGCCGATCCCCGGGAAGAGCGCGATCGGCATCGAGATCCCCAACACCGACCGCGAGACGGTCTCGCTCGGCGACGTGCTGCGCTCCGCCGCCGCCACCAACAGCAAGCACCCGATGACGATCGGCGTCGGCAAGGACGTGGGCGGGGGCTACGTCGTCGCCAACCTCGCCAAGATGCCGCACCTGCTGGTCGCCGGCTCGACGGGCTCCGGCAAGTCGAGCTTCGTGAACTCGATGATCACCTCGCTGCTGATGCGCGCGAAGCCCTCGGAAGTGCGCATGGTGCTCATCGACCCGAAGCGCGTCGAGCTCACGATCTACGGCGGCGTGCCGCACCTGATCACCCCCATCATCACGAACCCCAAGAAGGCCGCAGAGGCGCTGCAGTGGGTCGTGAAGGAGATGGACATGCGGTACGACGACCTCGCGTCGTTCGGCTTCCGCCACATCGACGACTTCAACAAGGCCGTCGTCAACAACGAGATCGTGCTGCCCCCTGGCAGCGAGCGCCAGCTCAAGCCGTACCCGTACCTGCTGGTCGTGGTCGACGAGCTCGCCGACCTGATGATGGTGGCGCCCCGCGACGTCGAGGACTCGATCGTGCGCATCACGCAGCTGGCGCGCGCCTCGGGCATCCACCTCGTCCTCGCGACGCAGCGACCCTCGGTCGACGTGGTGACGGGCCTCATCAAGGCGAACGTGCCGTCGCGCCTCGCCTTCGCCGTGACATCGGTCACCGACTCCCGCGTCATCCTCGACCAGCCGGGCGCCGACAAGCTCATCGGCCAGGGCGACGCCCTCTTCCTGCCGATGGGCGCGGGCAAGCCGCTGCGGGTGCAGGGCGCGTGGGTGAACGAGTCCGAGATCCAGAAGGTCGTCGACCACGTCACGCGCCAGGCGCGGCCCGACTACCGCCAAGACGTCGTGCCCGTCGAGCAGAAGAAGCAGATCGACTCCGACATCGGCGACGATCTCGAGCTGCTGCTCGCCGCGGCCGAGCTCGTGGTCTCGACGCAGTTCGGGTCGACCTCGATGCTGCAGCGCAAGCTGCGCGTCGGCTTCGCGAAGGCCGGCCGCCTGATGGACCTGCTCGAGTCGCGTGAGATCGTCGGGCCCTCAGAGGGCTCGAAAGCGCGCGACGTCCTCGTCACGGCCGAGCAGCTGCCTGCAGTGCTCGCGAAGATCCGCGGCGAGGATGCGCCGGCGGCGCCTTCTGCGCCGAGTGCTGCGGCCCAGGCATCCCCGGCGGCCGACGGGGGATCCACCTCCGACGACCGCTACGGCGCCGACCCGCTCGCCGAGAACCACGACGGGCTCGAAGAGGTCGAGGCGTCGTCCGATGAGGACGCGTGGGGGCTCACCGGCCGCGACTGAGCGCCGTGTTGTTGCCTAGGCTTGGGGTGTGACCGAGCAGCCACCACGGCCCAGCAACTGGAATCTGCCCAACGCGATCACGATCGTGCGCATCTTCTTCGCGCCGGTCTTCTTCTGGATGCTCCTCGCGGATGGGGGCGCCGACGGCGCGCTGCGCTGGTGGGCGGCGGTGCTGTTCATCGTCGGCATCGCGACCGACGGCATCGACGGGCACATCGCCCGCAGCCGCGGCCTCGTGACCGAGCTCGGCAAGCTGCTCGACCCCATCGCGGACAAGGTACTGACGGGGGCCGCCCTGATCGGGTTGTCGATCATCGGCGAGCTGTGGTGGTGGGTCACGATCGTGATCCTCGTGCGCGAGGTCGGCATCACCGTGTACCGCTTCGCCGTGATCCGCGGCGGCGTCATCCCCGCGAGTCGCGGCGGCAAGCTGAAGACGGTCGCGCAGGCGATCGCCATCTCACTGGCGCTGGTGCCGCTGTGGGCGCTGCTCGGCGACTGGGTGCACTGGGTCAACTGGGTCTTCATGGGCATCGCGCTCGTGCTCACGATCGTCTCGGGGCTCGATTACGCGTGGAATGCGGTCAAGCTGCACCGCCAGCAGGGGGAGGGGACGGATGCCTGACGCGCAGGCTGCTGCAGGGGTCGATCAGACCGCGGCGCTCATCGCGACGCTCGCGGCGCGCGGGCTCACCGTCGCGGTCGCCGAGTCGCTCACGGGGGGTCAGCTGACGGGCGAGCTCACGCGCCCGGCGGGCGCCTCCGCGGTCGTCAGCGGGGGAGTGGTCGTGTACGCGACCGAGCTCAAGCACAGCGTCGTCGGGGTCGACGAGACCCTGCTCAGCGAGCACGGGCCGGTGCATCCCGACGTCGCGCGGCAGCTCGCCGAGCGCGTGCGCGTCGTGCTCGCTGTCGACGGCAAGGCAGCCGACATCGGCGTCTCGACGACGGGTGTCGCCGGCCCCGATGCGCAGGGCGGGCAGCCGGTGGGCACCGTCTTCGTCGGTCTCGCCATCGGGCCCGAGACGCGGGTCGAGGCTCTTCAGCTGGGCGGCGACCGGGCGGGAATCCGCGCCGAGACGGTCGCCGCGGCGGTGCGCAGCCTCGTTGCGGCGCTCGCGGAATAGCCGCCGTTTCGCTCACGTTACTTTTCATACGATTAGCCAGCGGATTGCAGGGAACGTGAACTACAGTGCAACGCAAGAAGCGCTCCGGTCGGGCGCTTCCACCCACGGCCGAATGGTCGGCCGACCGATCAAGAAGGGGGCGCCCATGATCCTGGTACGTCAGGAGATCGGTGACGTTCTTCGGGACTTCCGTCTTCAGAAGGGCCGCACTCTGCGCCAGGTCGCCAGCAAGGCGAGTGTCGCCCTCGGTTACCTCAGCGAGGTCGAGCGCGGCCAGAAGGAGGCGTCGAGCGAGATCCTCGCGTCCGTCGCCGAAGCGCTCGACACCCCGATCTCGGTCATCATGCGCGAGGTCGGCGATCGCTTGGCCGTGCTCGAGGGCATCGAGTCGATGGTGCCCGACGCTCTGCCCGACGACTTCGGTGCGGGCCTCGACGGCGAGCTGGTCAGCCAGCGCTGATCTCATCATCTTCGTTGCGGATGCCCCGGGCTTCGGCCCGGGGCATCCGTCTGTCTACCCTGGAGAGCGATGCGACTGAGTGAATTCAACCGGGCCGTCGAGAACGAGTTCGGCGCGGCGTACGGCGGCCAGCTCGTGCGCGAGCTCGTCATCGTCGAGCTCGGGTCACGCACGGTCGAGCAGGCCCTCGCAGCCGGCGTGCCGCCTCGAGACGCGTGGTTCGCGCTCTGCGAGGCGATGGACGTGCCGATGGCCCGCCGCCACGGCGCAGGGCTCGTCGATCCGGCTAAGCGCACGGGCTGATACGAAATTCGCTCCGTGACACGCCGTGTCGATGTCGAACACGGATTCGACCGTTGCTATCGTGTGTTCAGCGCCGACTTGGTCAGCACAGGCCGAGGCGGTGCCGAGTTTCACACCGATGCGCGTGCACGGACGGCCGATGTCGGACGCTGCGCGTACTGTCGCAGACGTCACCGCAGCTGTCCTTTTTGAAGGGAACGAAATGCCTACTCCAGCCGATCGCGAGAAAGCGCTCGAAACCGCGCTCGCCCAGATCGATCGCCAGTTCGGCAAGGGCTCCGTCATGCGCCTCGGAAGCGATGAGCGCGCCCCCGTCGAGGTCGTCCCCACCGGCTCCATCGCCCTCGATGTGGCGCTCGGCATCGGCGGCCTGCCTCGTGGCCGCATCATCGAGATCTACGGCCCCGAGTCGTCGGGTAAGACGACCCTCACGCTGCACGCGATCGCCAACGCGCAGAAGAACGGCGGCATCGCGGCGTTCATCGACGCCGAGCACGCGCTCGACCCCGAATACGCGAAGAAGCTCGGCGTCGACATCGACTCGCTGCTCGTGTCGCAGCCCGACACCGGTGAGCAGGCCCTCGAGATCGCCGACATGCTGGTGCGCTCCGGGTCCATCGACCTGATCGTGATCGACTCGGTGGCCGCGCTTGTGCCGCGCGCCGAGATCGAGGGTGAGATGGGCGACTCGCACGTCGGGCTTCAGGCGCGCCTCATGTCGCAGGCACTGCGCAAGCTCACGGGTGCGCTCAACCAGACCAACACCACGATGATCTTCATCAACCAGCTGCGCGAGAAGGTCGGCGTCTTCTTCGGCAGCCCCGAGACGACCTCCGGCGGCAAGGCGCTCAAGTTCTACGCCTCCGTCCGCCTCGACATCCGCCGTATCGAGACTCTGAAAGACGGCGCCGACGCGGTCGGCAACCGCACGCGCGTCAAGGTCGTCAAGAACAAGATGGCGCCGCCCTTCAAGCAGGCCGAGTTCGACATCCTCTACGGTGTCGGCATCTCGCGCGAGGGCAGCCTGCTCGACTTCGGCGTCGAGCACGGCATCGTGAAGAAGTCCGGCGCCTGGTACACCTACGAGGGCGATCAGCTCGGCCAGGGCAAAGAGAACTCGCGCAACTTCCTGATCCAGCACGCCGAAGTCGCCGCCGAGATCGAGCAGAAGATCCTGGTCAAGCTCGGTGTCGTGAAGGACCCGAACGCGGTGGCCGAGATCCCCGAAGCCGAGAACGTGGCGAAGCTGCCGCAGCGCAAGGGCGCCTAGCAGGCGGCGTCGACCATGGTCGTCCGGTTCTTCCCGTCCGAGAACGAGCGCTCAGGCGATTCCGGTCGTGAGCGCCGCAACGGGGCACCGCGTGTGCCACGGCGCCCGGCAGGCGAGGCAGAGATCGCCTACCTGCCGGGGGCCGCGCCGAGCGAGCGCGCCCAGGCGGCCGTGGCTGCAGTCCGGTCAGTGGCCGAGGCCGACGCGGCTGCCGCGGCCGGCCATGGCGACGAGCGCGCCCTCGAGAAGAGTCGCGAGAAGGCGGGCAGGCGGGCGGCCAACGTCTCGCTGCACCAGCTCGCCCGTCGTGGCATGTCCCGCTGGGAACTCGAGCAGGTGCTGCGCAAGCGCGAGGTCGATGAGGCCGCCGCGGCTGCCGAGCTCGACCGGCTCGAGAGCGTGGGTCTGCTCGACGACGCCGCTCTGGCCGTCTCGCTCGTGTACGCGGCCCGTGCCCGCAAGGGGCAGGGGCGTCAGGCGATCGAGAGCGAGTTGCGGCGGCGGCACATCGGTGAGAGCGCCATCGAGACGGCACTGGCCGATTACGACCAGGAGGACGAGCTCGAGCGTGCGACCGAGGTCGCATTGAAGCGCGTCACGCAACTGCGTGAGCTCGACGACCAGACTGCCAAGCGGCGCCTGTGGGGCTATCTGCAGCGTCGTGGCTACTCCGGCGATGTGATCGGCATCGCGGTCGGTGACGCGATGGCCACGCGGCGCTGACGCGCCCTGGTTCCGACGCGCGGCGCATCAGTCGGCGCGTGTTGAGCTCGACGCTGGGCGGCGGCGCTCACATCGCCCGCGCAAAACGTAGACTTGACGAACCATGAGCACCGTCACCCCCAGCCGTGAGGCGGGTCGGCCGAGTGAGGCGCCGACCGTGATCGCAATGTCCGACGCCGCTGTCGACGAAGCGGGGCGTCGACGCACCTACGAAGTGCGCACCTACGGGTGCCAGATGAACGTGCACGACTCCGAGCGCCTCGCCGGCTCACTCGAGGCGGCGGGCTATGTTCCGGCGGCCGGCGAAGAGGCCGACATCGTCGTCATCAACACCTGCGCCGTGCGCGAGAACGCCGACAACAAGCTCTACGGGAACCTGGGTCACCTCGCATCCGTCAAGCGCCGTCACGCCGGTATGCAGATCGCCGTCGGTGGCTGCCTCGCCCAGAAGGACAAGAACGTCATCCTCGAGAAGGCGCCCTGGGTCGACGTCGTCTTCGGCACGCACAACATGGGGGCGCTGCCCAGCCTGCTCGAGCGGGCCCGGCAGAACGACGCCGCAGAGATCGAGATCCTCGAAGCGCTCGAGACGTTCCCGTCCACGCTGCCGACGAAGCGCGACTCGAGCTACAGCGGCTGGGTGTCGATCTCGGTCGGCTGCAACAACACCTGCACGTTCTGCATCGTGCCGTCTCTGCGTGGGAAGGAACGCGACCGTCGCCCCGGCGAGATCCTCGCCGAGATCCAGTCGCTCGTCGACCAGGGCGCGGTCGAGGTCACGCTGCTCGGTCAGAACGTGAACTCCTACGGCGTCGAGTTCGGCGACCGTCAGGCGTTCGGCAAGCTGCTGCGTGCTGCCGGGCAGATCGAGGGGCTCGAGCGAGTGCGTTTCACGAGCCCGCACCCGGCTGCCTTCACCGACGACGTCATCGACGCCATGGCCGAGACCCCGAATGTGATGCCGCAGCTCCACATGCCGCTGCAGTCCGGCTCCGACCGTGTCCTGCGCGCAATGCGCCGGTCCTACCGGTCCGAGAAGTTCCTCGGCATCCTCGACCGGGTGCGCGCCAAGATCCCGCACGCCGCCATCTCCACCGACATCATCGTCGGCTTCCCCGGCGAGACCGAAGAGGACTTCCAAGAGACCTTGCGCGTCGTCGAGCAGGCGCGTTTCGCGTCGGCGTTCACCTTCCAGTATTCGATTCGCCCGGGTACCCCGGCCGCGACCATGGCCGCCCAGGTGCCGAAGGCCGTCGTGCAGGACCGCTACGACCGACTGGTCGCCCTGCAAGAGCGCATCTCTTTGGAGGAGAACCAGAAGCAGCTCGGTCGCACGGTCGAGGTGCTCGTCTCCACGGGCGAGGGCAAGAAGGACGGCGAGACGCACCGCATGAGCGGCCGCGCCGAAGACAGCCGGCTCGTGCACTTCGAGGTTCCGGCGGGCTCGCCGACGCCGCGCCCCGGCGACGTGGTGACGGTCGAGATCACGCACGCCGCACCGTTCCATCTGCTGGCCGATGCGCCGGGCGGGGCACCGCTCGCGATCCGCCGCACGCGGGCCGGCGACGCGTGGGATCGCGATCAGGCCGAGGCCTGCGGCATCCCCTCCGGTCACAGCCACGGCGGGGCGGCGGGCGCCGTCTCCCTCGGCATGCCGACCCTGCGCCCCCTGGGCGAATCGACGATCGCAGTGGCGACCTCGCCGATCTACGACCCGAACGACGAGTTGCGCTGAACGTGACCGGCGCGCCGCTCCTCGTCATCGTCGGCGCGACCGGCACCGGCAAGTCCGAATCGGCGATCCGCACCGCCGAGCTGTTGCGCGCACGCGGCGAGACGGCCGAGATCGTCAACGCCGACGCGATGCAGCTCTATCGCGGTATGGACATCGGCACGGCGAAAGTGCCGGAGGCCGACCGGCGGGGCATCCCACACCACCTCTTCGACGTTCTCGACGTCACCGACGAGGCGAGTGTTGCGGCGTACCAGCGCGACGCCCGCGCCGAAGTCGAGGCGATCGCGGCGCGCGGCGCTGTTCCGATCCTCGTCGGCGGCTCGGGACTCTACGTCTCGAGCGTGATCTACGACTTCCGCTTCCCCGGCCGCGATCGCAAGCTGCGGGCGCGCCTCGAAGCAGAGCTCGACGAGCACGGGCCCGGCCTCCTGTTCGCACGGCTCAAGGCCGCCGACGCCGAAACCGCGGCGAAGATCGACCCGGCCAACGGCCGCCGTATCGTGCGCGCGCTCGAGATCCTCGAGCTCGCCGAGCGCGGGCACGGCGCCGCCCTTCCGGCGTCGCCGAGGCTGTGGCGTCCCTCGGTCCTGATCGGCCTGTCGACGCCGCGCGAGCTGCTGGTCGGCAGGCTCGACCGCCGCGTCGAGCAGATGTGGCGCGCGGGCCTCGTCGCCGAGGCGGACCGGCTGCGAAGCGCCGGCATCGAGCGCGGCGTGACGGCATCCCGCGCGATCGGCTATGCACAGGCGCTCGCGCAGCTGCGCGGCGAGCTCACCGAGGCCGAGGCGATCGCCCAGACGCAGGCGCTGACCCGCCGCTACGCGAGGCGCCAGGTCAGCTGGTTCAAGCGCTACGAGCACGTGACGTGGATCGACACCGAGGCGGGGGATGCCGCGAGCAGGGCCCGCCTCGCCGTCGATAGGCTGATCGAATGGCGGTCAAGCTCCACTTCAGCAAGGGTCACGGCACCGGGAACGACTTCATCCTCTTCGCCGACCCCGATGGCTCGCTCGACCTGACGACCGACCAGATCCGGGTGCTCTGCGATCGGCACTTCGGGATCGGCGCAGACGGTGTCATCCGCGCCGTTCGCTCCGCGAACCTCGACGCCGGCGCTGCCGCACTGGTCGAGAACCCGGGCGCCGAGTGGTTCATGGACTACTACAACGCCGACGGCTCCGTCGCCGAGATGTGCGGCAACGGCATCCGCGTGTACACCGAGTTCCTGACGCGCAGCGGCCTTGCCGAGCTCGCCCATGGCGAGATCCTCGCAATCGGAACGCGCGCGGGCGTGCGCGACGTGCAGCGCTCAGCGCTCGGCTATCAGGTCGACATGGGGCTCTGGTCGACCGACGACGACGAGCCGCTGGTCAGCGCGAAGGGGCTCAAGGTGCCGCGGCCCGGCCTCAGCATCGACGTGGGGAACCCGCACGTGGTCGTGGCGCTCTCCGACGACGACGAGCTCGACGGCCTCGACCTGGCCTATGTTCCGGTCATCGACCCCGAGCCGGTGTACGGGGCGAACGTCGAGTTCGTGGTGCCGGGCGACCCGCTCATCAGAGACGGCGTGGGGCACATCAGTATGCGGGTGCACGAGCGCGGTGTGGGCGAGACGCTCTCGTGCGGCACCGGAACCGTCGCCGCCGCTCTCGCGATCCGGCACTGGGCAGGCGACCGCGCCCCTGACGACTGGCGCGTGTCGGTTCCGGGCGGCACGGTTGCGGTGCGGATGTTCCCCGGCGAGGACGGCGAGCATGCCTCGCTCTCGGGTCCGGCCGAGCTCGTGTTCGACGGCGAGGTGACGCTCGCCTGACCGCTCAGTCGGCGTGATGTCGCACGCGCAGCACGCGGAAGCCCTTGCTGGTGGCTGCGCGGGTGGTGCCGAACGGCGTGGGGAGCGACGACTCGAGCCAGCGCTGCAGAGAGTCGGAGCCGAGGTTCCGCGCGACGACGAGCCAGGCATCCGACCCCGGCTCGAGTCGCGGCAGCCACGTCTGCAGGAGGCTGTGCAGCTCGTTCTTGCCGACCCGGATCGGCGGGTTCGACCAGATGGTCATGAACGACACTGCTGCGGGAACATCCTCGGGGCGCACGGCGTTGACGTTGCTGAGTCCGAGTTCGGCCGCGTTGCGGCGCACCAGGTCGAGGGCGCGCTCGTTGACGTCCACGGCCCAGACCGTGGCGTGCGGCGAGGCGAGCGCGAGTGACAGCGCGATCGGACCCCACCCGCACCCCAGATCCAGAAGATCGCCCCCCGGCGGCGGTGTCGGCGTGTTGGCGAGCAGCACGGCGGTGCCGGTGTCGACGTGGTCGGGGCTGAACACCCCGGCGCCGGTGGTGACCGTCAGCTCGCGCCCGGCGAGTCGCACCTCGATGGGCCTCAGCTTCGGGTCGCTTCCCGGTGACGCGCTGAAGTAGTGGTCACCGGAAGACATGTCAGAAACGTACAGCACCGACAGAAGTAGAGTTAATCCTCACATATGACCTCAGATCACACCGCCTCCTCCGGCACCGAGACGCACGCCGACGACGACGTCGTCGCACGGGTGCTCGCGAACGCCGACTCCAAGGCGGCCGGGTACTCCCTCTTCGGCCAGCGAGCGCAGGCATTGCAGACGGGGGATGCCGCAGGCTTCGGCGACACCGACGGCGAGCAGTTCGACCGCGACGAGCGCGCGGCGCTGCGCCGTGTCGGCGGCCTCTCGACCGAGCTCGAAGACGTCACCGAGGTCGAATACCGTCAGCTGCGGCTCGAGAACGTCGTCCTCATCGGCGTCTATTCGGGCGGTTCGCTCGAAGACGCCGAGAACTCGTTGCGCGAGCTCGCAGCACTCGCGGAGACCGCCGGCGCGGTCGTGCTCGACGGGCTCCTGCAGCGGCGCCCGCACCCCGACCCCAGCACGTATCTGGGCCGTGGCAAGGCTGAGGAGCTCGCCGCGGTCGTCGCCCACCTCGGCGCCGACACGGTGATCGCCGACACCGAACTGGCCCCGAGCCAGCGTCGTGCGCTCGAGGACGTGGTGAAGGTCAAGGTCATCGACCGCACGGCGGTCATCCTCGACATCTTCAGCCAGCATGCCAAGAGCCGTGAGGGCAAGGCACAGGTCGAGCTGGCACAGCTCGAGTACCTCTTGCCCCGACTGCGCGGCTGGGGCGAGTCGATGAGCCGCCAGGCGGGCGGCCAGGTCGGCGGCGCGGGCAACGGCATGGGAAGCCGCGGACCCGGCGAGACGAAGATCGAGCTCGATCGGCGGCGCATCCACTCGCGCATGGCCAAGCTGCGCCGGCAGATCAAGGAGATGAAGCCCGCGCGCGAGGCGAAGCGCGCGAACCGCCGGCGCAACGAGGTGCCGTCCGTGGCCATCGCCGGCTACACGAACGCGGGGAAGTCGAGCCTGCTCAACCGCATCACGCGCGCGGGAGTCCTGGTCGAGAACGCGCTCTTCGCGACGCTCGATTCCACCGTGCGTCGTTCTCAGACGGCCGACGGGCGCCCCTACACGCTGGCCGACACCGTCGGATTCGTGCGCAACCTGCCGCACCAGCTCGTCGAGGCATTCCGGTCGACGTTGGAAGAGGTGCAGGACGCCGACGTCATCGTCCATGTGGTCGACGCATCGCATCCCGATCCCGCAAGCCAGCTCCAGACGGTGCGCGACGTCATCGGTGAGGTCGGCGCCGGCGACATCCCCGAGCTCGTCGTGTTCAACAAGGCCGACCTCGTCGACGGCGACACTCGGCTCGTGCTGCGTGGCCTCGTACCCGGTGCCGTCTTCGCGAGCGCTCGCACAGGGGAGGGCATCGACGAGGTGCTCGCGCGCATCGCCTACCTCATCCCCGACCGCTCCGTCCCTGTCGAACTCCTCGTGCCCTACGACCACGGTGAGGTCGTCGCCGCCCTGCACGATCATGGCCGGGTGACGGCGCTCGAGTACACCGAGCAGGGAACGCGTGTCTCCGCACTCATCGACCCGAGCAGGCTGGCGCCGTTCGAGCCGTATCGGCTGCAGGCGGTGGGCCACGAGTGAGGCGCGTGCCGTTCTCGTTCGAGCTGCACCCTGCGCGCTCCCCGCAGATCGCCCGGCAGCTGCCCGACCGCATCGCTCGCCTGGTGGCCGCCGGCCCTGAGTTCGTGTCGGTCACCTACGGCGCGGGCGGCTCGTCGCAGGATGCCTCGCTGGACGTTCTCAAGCACGTGATCGAGCACCACCCGCAGGTGCGCACGATGGCGCACCTCACGTGCGTGGGCTCGACGGTGCAGGCCGCTCACGACACGGTGCGGACGTTCATGGATGCCGGGGTGCACAGCTTCCTCGCCGTACGAGGCGATCTGCCGGCCGGCTCGCCACCTGACGCGTTCCCCGGCGACATCCGCTCGGCGGCGGAGCTCGTGCAGCTGATCCACGCCGTGCAGAGCGAGCGACGCCCCTGGCGCGAAGTGGCGATCCCCGGCACGCCGGGCATCATGCTCGATCGTGACGGGCGCGAGCGCATCGCGATCGCCGTGGCGGCGTTCCCCAACGGGCATCCGTCGTCGCGCTCGTGGCAGCAGGACATCGACACTCTGCTCGCGAAGCAGGCGGCAGGCGCGAATCTCGGGATCTCGCAGATGATCTTCCATGCCGACGACTACTTCCGCATGGTCGACGCCGCCCGTGCCGCCGGCGTCGAGTTCCCCATCCTTCCAGCGATCACGCCGGTGACGACCCCGGCCGGACTCGCTCGCAATCTCGAGCTCTCAGGCGAGCGTGCGCCCGAGGCGTTCGCCGCCGCCCTCGCCGCCGAGCAGAACGAAGCGAGACGTCGTGAGATCGGAGTGGACTTCGCCGCGGACCTGACGCGCCGGCTGCTCGACGGCGGCGCGCCGGGAATCCACCTCTACACGCGCAACATGCACGAGGTGCCGCTGGCGGTGCTCGCGCGCGTCGGCCTCATCGATGAGGCGCGCTTCGCCCAGCTCATCGCTCCCGATTTCACCGGTGCGACACCGGTCGAAGAGCCCGCCTGAGCGGACTCTTCGGGCCCCATGCGTCAGACGGCGCGCAGAACGGCCACGACCTTGCCCAGCACCACGGCCTGGTCGCCCATGATCGGCTCGAACGCCGAGTTGCGCGGAAGCAGCCACGTGTGACCATCGCGCTGCCGGAACACCTTGACGGTGGCTTCGCCGTCGAGCATCGCGGCGACGATGTCGCCGTTGACCGCGTCCTGCTGCTGGCGCACGACCACCCAGTCGCCATCGCAGATCGCTGCGTCGATCATCGACTCGCCCGCGACCTTGAGCATGAACAGGTCGCCGTTGCCGACGAGCCGGCGCGGGAGCGGGAAGACCTCTTCGACCTGCTGGTCGGCCGTGATCGGTACGCCGGCGGCGATGCGGCCGACGAGGGGCACCAGCATCGCGTCGCCCACAAGCGCCTTGGTCTCGAAGTCGTCGGTCTGCTCGGTCGGTGACGGCGGGTCGATCAGGATCTCGAGCGCTCGCGGCCGGTTCGGGTCACGGCGCAGATAGCCCGAGAGCTCGAGCTGGTTGAGCTGGTGCGTGACGCTCGACAGTGAGGCGAGGCCGACCGCGTCGCCGATCTCACGCATGCTCGGCGGGTACCCGCGGGCAGCCAACGACTTTTTGATGACGTCGAGGATGGCGAGCTGCTTGTCGCTGAGGTTCTTGCGGCGCCTGGTGCGCCGTTTGGGCGAAGCGCCAGTGTCTTTGGCGACTGCATCTGTGGTCACGTGAATCCCCAATGTCGGTGGTCCCTGGTTGCATTTCGACCAGTGAGCCACACATTAGCGGCAATCCCCCTCTGTATAGGGGATTTGTTCGAGCGACTCGCCGAAACCGGTGGATAACTTCGCTAGAGACGTGGGACTTGCGCCATAGACAGATCGAAGATAGCTTCGGAATGGTTCGAAAACTCGAATATGCGTTCCGAACCTGGTGACGAAGGTAGAGGTCTACGATGAGCACCATCACTGTGCAGATGTCCGGCGCGGCAGGGCGCCGTCCCGCTCCGTCGGCTGGGGTCGCCCGTTCCCACCTGCGCCTCACCCGCCGCGGTCGCGCGCTGCTTGTCGCTGTCGTCGCCGCTCCCGTGCTTGCCGTGACGGTGTGGTTCGGGCTGAACGGGGGCGGCGCGGCAGCCGACGGTCACTCCGCCGCCCGTCCCGCAGCGGTCGAGCAGGTGACGGTGGCGCAAGGGCAGTCGCTGTGGCAGATCGCGGTCGAGGTCGCACCTCACGACGATCCGCGTGACGTCGTCGCGGCGATCGTCGACATGAACGGCCTGCAGAGTTCCGTCCTGACCCCGGGGCAGACGCTCGCGATTCCCTCGCAGTACTCGAAGTAACGCGCCCCAGCCGGCGGCCCAGGCGACCCAGAGCGCGTGATGCGCCCGCCTACGATGGATGAGTGACGTCACTCTCCGAGCTGCCGATTCGAGACGACCTGCGCGGGCGCGAGCCCTATGGTGCGCCGCAGAGGCACGTGCGCGTCGAGCTCAACGTGAACGAGAACACCCACCCGATCCCCGGCGATGTCCAGGCAGATGTGCTCGCCCGGTTGGCCGAGGCGGTCGCGGGCGCGAATCGATACCCCGACCGTGAGTTCGTCGAGCTGCGGTCGGCTCTCGCCGCCTACCTCGGGCACGGCCTGACACGCGATCACCTGTGGGCGGCGAACGGCTCGAACGAGATCCTGCAGCAGCTGCTGCAGGCGTTCGGAGGCCCGGGGCGCAGGGCGCTCGGCTTCGCCCCGACCTACTCCATGTACCCGCTGCTGGCATCCGGAACCGGAACCGAATGGGTGGCGGGCGACCGCGATGCCGATTACGAACTGTCCGCAGCGCGCGCGGCCGACTGGGTGCGGCGAGTGCAGCCCGACGTCGTCATTCTCTGCTCGCCGAACAACCCGACCGGGACTCCGCTCTCGCTCGACGTCATCGAGTCGGTGTACGACGTCGCCGGCGGGATCGTGATCGTCGACGAGGCGTACGCCGAGTTCTTCCCGGCCGGCGAGCCGAGCGCTCTGACGCTGTTGCCGGGCCGTGAGCGCCTGGTGGTCTCGCGCACCATGAGCAAGGCCTTCGCATTCGCGGGCGTCCGGCTCGGCTACCTCGCGGCGGATCCGGCGATCGCCGATGCGCTGCGCCTCGTGCGCCTGCCGTACCACCTGTCGGCCCTCACGCAGGCGGCCGCGCTCGGAGCCCTGGCCCACTCGGGCGAGATGCTGGCCATGGTCGATGAGATCAAGGTGCAGCGCGACCGGATCGTCGACGGGCTGTCGGCCCTCGGCTACCGGCCCTATCGCACCTGGAGCAACTTCGTGCTCTTCGACCGGGTGGAGAATCCACGCGAGGTGTTCGACGAGCTGCTGGCCGAGGGCATCATCATCCGCGAGATGGGAATCCCGCACAGCTTGCGCGTCTCCGCCGGCACCGAAGCCGAGACCGGCGAGTTCCTCGCTGCGATGGCGCGCTACGTCGAGCGTCACGGCAGGCCACACACGGCGGCGTCCGAGCAGTCCCCGGTAGGCTGACGCCATGACCGCAGGCCCCCGCACCGCCTCCATCACACGCGAGACGAGCGAGTCGCGCATCGAGCTGAGCCTCGATCTCGACGGTTCCGGGCACAGCGACATCCAGACGTCGGTGCCGTTCTACGACCACCTGCTCACCGCGTTCGCGAAGCATTCCCTGACCGACCTCACGGTGCGGGCGAGCGGCGACACCGACATCGATGTGCACCACACCGTCGAAGACACCGGCATCGTCCTCGGGCAGGCGATTCGACAGGCGCTGGGCGACAAGAGCGGCATCGGCCGGTTCGGCGACGCGGTCGTCCCGCTTGATGACGCGCTCGTGCAGGCGGTGGTCGACGTTTCCGGCCGTCCGTACCTCGTCCACTCCGGCGAGCCCGCCGGGTTCGAGCTGCATCTCATCGGCGGCCACTTCACCGGGTCGATGGTGCGCCACGTCTTCGAGGCGATCGCGTTCAACGCAGCGCTGACCGTGCACGTCCGCGTCCTCGACGGGCGCGACCCTCATCACATCGCCGAGGCCGAGTTCAAGGCGTTCGCCCGCGCCTTCCGGCAGGCGAAGGCGTTCGACGCGGCCGTGAAGGGCATCCCGTCCACCAAGGGCGCACTGTGAGTCGCCCCGGCGGGCGCCCGACCGTCGTCGTTCTCGACTACGGCAGCGGCAACGTCCACTCCGCGGCGAAGGCACTCGAGGCTGCCGGCGCCGAGGTCACGGTTACGCGTGAGCGACAGGCCGTGATGGATGCCGACGGGCTGCTCGTTCCGGGCGTGGGTGCATTCCGGGCGGTCGTCGAGCAGCTGAAGGCGGTGCGCGGTGACGAGCTCATCGAGCGGCGACTCGCGGGCGGCCGCCCCGTGCTCGGCATCTGCGTCGGCATGCAGGTGATGTTCGAGCACGGCGACGAGCGCGGCACCGAGACCGATGGGCTGGGCGAGTGGCCGGGCGAGGTCACCGAGCTCGACGCCCCGGTTCTGCCCCACATCGGCTGGAACACCGTCGATGCACCTGAGGGCTCGGTGCTCTTCGCAGGTCTCGAAGACGAGCGCTTCTACTTCGTGCACTCGTACGCCGCGCAGGGCTGGACGCTTGAGACCCAGCCCCCGTTCCCCGCACCGCGGGTGACCTGGGCCGAGCACGGCACCCGGTTCGTCGCCGCCGTCGAGAACGGTCCGCTGAGCGCGACGCAGTTCCACCCCGAGAAGTCGGGTCAGGCGGGCATCCGCCTGCTCGCCAACTGGGTCGAGTCGCTGCGCAGCTGACCCGCGCCCGCATCTTCTGCACCGCACCGAGAGAGACCCTGAATGACCGACTCCGCCCCCGCGCCCGCCCTCGTCCTTCTACCAGCCGTCGATGTGGCCGGCGGTCAGGCCGTGCGCCTCACGCAGGGCGCGGCGGGCAGCGAGACGAGTTACGGCAGCCCGATCGAGGCGGCGCTCGACTGGGCGCAGCAGGGTGCCGAGTGGATCCACCTCGTCGATCTGGATGCTGCCTTCGGGCGCGGTGAGAACCGCGGCGTCATGCGCGAGGTGCTTCGCGAGGTCCACGGGGTCAAGATCGAGCTGTCGGGCGGCATCCGCGACGACGCCTCGCTCGAGCACGCGCTCGAACTCGGTGCAACGCGCGTGAACCTCGGCACGGCCGCTCTCGAGAACCCGGAGTGGGCCGACTCCGTGATCGCCTCATACGGTGAGGCGATCGCGGTGGGGCTGGACGTGCGCGGCACGACCCTCGCTGCTCGCGGCTGGACGCGCGAGGGCGGCGATCTGTGGGAGGTGCTGGACCGCCTCGAGGCGGCCGGCTGCCGCCGCTATGTCGTCACCGACGTCACCAAGGACGGCACTCTGCGCGGGCCGAACGTCGAGCTCCTCGCTGAGCTTGCGGCGAAGACCGACAAGCCAGTCGTCGCGTCGGGCGGCATCTCGAGTTTGGACGACATCGCGGCGCTGCGCGCACTCGTGCCGAATGGCGTCGAGGGGGCGATCGTGGGCAAGGCGCTGTATTCGGGCCGCTTCACTCTGACCGAGGCGCTGCGTGTCGCAGGGGCCTGAGGCGCACACACCGCGCGGCGCCTCTGACTCCGCGGGCCAGCCGTGGGCGGGCCGCAGCTTCACCCCCAACACCGCGGCAGGCGATGACGGGTCCGCAGACCCGGCGCTCCTGGCCGCGTTGAGCGGATTCCGCGGCGGAACAGCCGGGCCGGAAGCCGTCGTCGAGGCTTTCCGCTCGGCGCGACTGCTCATTCCGCTGCTGGCGCACGCCGGAGACGTCGGCACGGCGCCCGATGGCCACCTCGTCGACAAGACGCAGGAGCTCTCGATCGTGACCGTTGCGGGCCCGGACGGCCGCAAGGTGCTGCCCGCCTTCACCTCGGTGCAGACCCTCGCCGCGTGGGACCCCAAGGCGCGCCCCGTGCCCGCGGCCGGTCCGCGCATCGCCCTGGCGGCGGCGAGCGAGCAGACCGAGCTGATCGTCATCGATCCGGCGAGCCCGACCGAGTTCGTGTTGCGCCGCCCCGCCGTCTATGCGCTGGCGAGCGGCGGTGACTGGACGCAGCCCGACCGCGATCCGGCGGTGCGGCAGGCGTTCGAACAGGCGCTTTCCGGAGAGCCCGACGCCCTGGGCGTCGAGCTTGTGGCGGGAGACCCGGCGCAGCGTCTTGCCGCCGCCGAACTCGTCGTGCGCCTGCGCCTGCGCGACGGATTGAGCCAGCAGCAGCTGGGGGAGCTGGCCGCTCGGGTCTCGGCACGATGGGCTGCCACCGAGGCCATCGCCAACGGGGTCGACTCGCTCGCCCTGCAGCTGCTGCGCGGCTGAGTCGGTGCGCCTAGTGCCGTGCGTGCGCCGACGCGGACGTGGTCGGTGCGGGCGTCGGCGAGCTCGGTGAGCCGGTCGGACTGGCCGAGAGCGTCGGTGCGGGGGAGGCGGACGGGCTCGCCGCGCGGCTCGACGGGGCGGAGCCGCTCGGCAGAATCGGCGACAAAGCGCGCGGTGCGCTCGAGGGCGACGGCACGGGCGCGGACGATCGCGGCTCGGAGGAGCGCGACGGCGCGGACCAGTCCACCCCCGCGAGCGCGGTGCGCGCGAGAGCCTGCCTCAGGGCGGCGCTGTGCTTCGAGTCATCCGTCGACATCACGACATCGAGATCGCCCGACGCGAGATTCCAGGTGTAGGGCACGGTCACGCGCACCGAGGTCACGCCGGGAACGGAGGAGGCGACCATCACCGCATGCGACACCGCTTCCACCGTCGAGCGCGGAACGGGCGTATCGAAGGCGTTCCGGTACTCGATGACGGATGCCGCATGGGCGCCGTTCGCCGGAAGGGACAGCTCGAGGTTGACGCGCCCGTTCTGCAGCTCCTGGGTCATCGCGTAGACGACGTCGGCGCCCTCGTCGGCGGTGGACTCCGGGGTCATACCGACCGCGACGTCGTAGCTGACGGTCTTCGGTGCGGTCTCGGTGGCGACGGTGCTGGTCGCGGTGGCGACGCCGGGCATGGCGTTCAGCGCGGACACGACGCGCTGGAGGCTCGCCAGCTCGCCGGGCACGGGCGTCGCCGCCGCGTCGGGGGACTCGCCGCGCTCCAACTGCGAAGCGGATGCCTGCAGGTAGCGGTGGACCGCGACAGTGCTCAGCACGAGGCCGCCGGCGATCACGAGGGCGACGGAGCAGACGGCGGCGCCGAGCCACCCCAATGCCTGCCGCCTACCCACGTTCCCGACGCTAATGGCGGCGTCTGGGCAGAACCCGGACGCGAGCGCCGAAGCGCCTAGATATCGCCCAGGGGAACCCGGCGAGTCTCAGACGACCGAACCGGTCAGCTTCTCACCGGGGCCCTTGCCCGGCTCATCGGGGATCGGGGATGCCTCGCGGAAGGCGAGCTGCAGGGTGCGCAGTCCGTCGCGCAGCGGTCGCGCATGCTGATCGCCGATGTGCGGGGCGGATGCCGTGACGAGGCCTGCCAGCGCGTCGATCAGTTTGCGCGCCTCGTCGAGATCGAGATCGTCCGCGCCGTTCTCGGCGAGGCCGAGCTTCACGGCCGCGGCACTCATGAGATGAACCGAGACCGTCGTGATCAGTTCCGCGGCGGGCACTTCTGCGATGTCCCGGGTGGCATCCTCGACGTCGTCGCTCATGTCCCTGCTTTCGTGCGTGCTTCATGGGAGCCGTGGGGTCTGGTAGACTCGTTCACTGGCTCCGGTGTCTCAGTGCGCCGGAACGAAAGTGGAATTCTTTCCCACCCGCGTTGACCGCCTCATCAGGTTACCGGGTCGATACCCTCCGCCGGTTCTCCGGTCGGCCGGCTTGCCGGTTACAGGGCCACGGGCTCTTGGGGGTGTGCCGAGTGATTGCACGCGTGAGTGCGCGGGCGTCGCGGTGAAAGTCGTTCTCCTCTCGTTGCCCAGGCAGCCGGAAAACTCTCTAACAGAGGAGCTACGCATCAGCGATCCCCGTACCAATGACCGCATCCGCGTCCCCGAAGTGCGACTCGTCGGCCCCAGTGGCGAGCAGATCGGTGTCGTGAAGATCGAGGTCGCTCTGCGCCTGGCGCAGGAAGCCGATCTCGACCTCGTTGAGGTCGCCCCGAACTCCAAGCCGCCCGTGGTGAAGATCATGGACTACGGCAAGTTCAAGTACGAGGCTGCGCAGAAGGCCAAAGAGGCCAGGCGCAACCAGGCGAACACGATCCTCAAGGAGGTTCGTTTCCGCCTCAAGATCGACAAGCACGACTACGAGACCAAGATGAAGCGCGCCGTCGGCTTCCTCCAGGCGGGGGACAAGGTCAAGGCGATGATCCTCTTCCGTGGTCGCGAGCAGTCCCGCCCCGAGCAGGGCGTCCGTCTGCTCCAGAGATTTGCCGAAGATGTCGCCGAGTTCGGTTCCGTCGAATCGAACCCGACCATCGACGGTCGAAACATGGTCATGGTCATCGGCCCGCTGAAGAACAAGGCGGAGGCGAAGGCCGAGGCCAACGCGCGTCGCGCAGAGGCGAAAGCCGAATCGCGTGCGCAGGACACGAACGACTCGCCGGCTGAGGCAGCTCAGCCCGAGGCGACGAACGAGAAGGAATAAGAAGATGCCCAAGCAGAAGTCCCACTCGGGCGCCAAGAAGCGCTTCAAGGTCACCGGCAGCGGCAAGATCATGAAGCAGCAGGCCGGCATGCGCCACAACCTCGAGCTCAAGTCGAGCCGCCGTACCCGTCGCCTCAACGAGGACCAGGTCCTCCCGAAGAGCGACGCCAAGATCATCAAGCGCCTGCTCGCCAGCTGAGTCCGGCCCGAACGTCTAAGGAAGTAAAGAAATGGCTCGTGTCAAGCGCGCAGTAAACGCCCACAAGAAGCGTCGGACCATCCTCGAGCGTGCAGAGGGCTACCGCGGCCAGCGGTCGCGCCTCTACCGCAAGGCGAAGGAGCAGGTCACCCACTCGCTCGTCTACGCCTACCGCGACCGTCACGCTCGCAAGGGCGAGTTCCGTCGCCTGTGGATCCAGCGCATCAACGCTGCGGCCCGCCAGAACGGCCTGACCTACAACCGCCTCATCCAGGGTCTGAACCTGGCCGGCATCGAGGTCGACCGCCGCATCCTCGCCGACCTCGCCGTCAACGAGCCCGCCACCTTCGCGGGCCTCGTCGAGGCTGCCAAGAAGGCGCTCCCGGCCGACACGTCGGCTCCGAAGGCTGCGTAAGCATCCGTTCGCACAAGAGGCCCGGTCACCCACGTGGTGACCGGGCCTTTTTCGTGCAGTACCTAGACTTGAAGCCGTGCTCGACAATCCCCGCTCTCCGCGTGTGCGCGGCGTAGCCAAGCTCGCGAAGAAGTCCGCGCGTGCGGAGACGGGCATGTTCCTGCTCGAGGGCCCGCAGGCGGCGAGCGAGGTGCTCAGCTACCGGCCCGAACTGATCGTCGAGCTGTACGCGACCCCGACCGCGCTCGAGCGCTACACCGATATCGCCCAGACCGCCGTGGACGCGGGGGTGGACGTCGAGTTCGTCACCGAAGAGGTCCTGAACGCGATGTCCGACACCGTGACCCCGCAGGGCTTCGTGGGCGTCGTGCACCAGTTCCCGACCTCGGTGAAGGACATCTTCGCCGCTGAGCCGAAGCTCATCGCCGTGCTCGAAGAGGTGCGCGATCCTGGCAATGCGGGCACCATCGTGCGCGCGGCCGACTCGGCCGGGGCGGATGCCGTGATCTTCACCGGTCGCACTGTGGACCTCTACAACCCGAAGGTCGTGCGGTCGACGACGGGGTCGATCTTCCACCTGCCGGTCGCCGTGGGCGCGAGCCTCGGCGACGTTGTCGCCCGTGCTCGCGCAGCAGGCCTGCAGGTGCTCGCGGCAGACGTGAAGGGCGAGGACCTTCTGATCGCGCGCCGCGACGACCTGCTCGCGGCGCCGACGGCCTGGGTGTTCGGCAACGAGGCGCGGGGCCTCGCGGACGAGGATCTCGAGCTCGTCGATCGCGTCATCACGGTTCCGATCTACGGCCACGCCGAGTCGATGAACCTCGCGACGGCGGCTTCCGTCTGCCTCTACGAATCGGCCTTCGCACAGCGCAGCTGACATTCCCGACCCATGGTTGGCACATAGCTGGCTCATGGCTACATTGGGGCAATGGCGTCCGACAGCATTGCCGCACCCGTCACCTCGAACATCGCAGTGCGCCGCGGCGAGCCGCTCGTGGTGCTCGACCACGTCGACAAGCACTTCGGCGAGCTGCACGTCCTCAAAGACATCGAACTGACGGTGAACCGGGGCGAGGTCGTGGTCGTGATCGGGCCGAGCGGCTCGGGCAAGTCGACGCTGTGCCGCGCGATCAACCGGCTCGAGACCATCGACTCCGGCACCATCTCGATCGACGGCGTCCAGCTGCCGGAAGAGGGCGCGGCGCTGGCGAGACTGCGCGCCGACGTGGGGATGGTCTTCCAGCAGTTCAACCTGTTCGCGCACAAGAGCGTGCTCGAGAACGTCACGTTGGCGCCGATGCGGGTGAAGCGGATGCCCCGCCGAGACGCGGAGGCGAAGGCGATGGAGCTTCTGCAGCGGGTCGGGGTGGCCGATCAGGCGCGGAAGCTTCCAGCGCAGCTCTCCGGGGGCCAGCAGCAGCGGGTGGCGATCGCGCGGTCGCTCGCGATGAGCCCGAAGCTGATCCTCATGGACGAGCCGACGAGCGCGCTCGACCCCGAGATGATCAACGAGGTCCTCGATGTCATGGTCGGGCTCGCGAAAGACGGCATGACGATGATCGTCGTCACTCACGAGATGGGCTTCGCGCGCCGCGCCGCCGACCGCGTCGTCTTCATGGCCGACGGCGCGATCGTCGAGCAGGCGCCTCCTGCGGAGTTCTTCGACGACCCGCGGTCCGCGCGTGCCAAAGACTTCCTGTCCAAGATCCTGACGCACTGATTCACACGACCTCGCACAAGGAGAGTGAAATGAAACACATCAGGTATGCGGTTCTCACCGTAGCCGTGGCCGCGGCACTGACGCTGAGCGGCTGCACCGACAGCGCCACGCAGAGCTCCGACGGGCCGTCCGTCGCGAAGTCCGCGGACTTCCCGGCCGGCTCGACCATGGCCAAGCTGCACGACGCCGGCGAGATCACCATCGGCACGAAGTTCGACCAGCCCCTCTTCGGGCTGAAAGGCACCGGGGACCCCGAAGGCTTCGATGTCGAGATCGGGAAGCTGATCGCGGCCAAGCTCGGCATCCCGGCATCCGGTATCACGTGGAAAGAGACGGTGAGCGCGAACCGAGAGCCGTTCATCGAGAACGGCACCGTCGATCTCGTGGTCGCGACCTACACGATCAACGACGAGCGCAAGAAGGTGATCTCCTTCGCCGGCCCGTACTTCATGGCGGGCCAGTCGATCCTCGTGAAGGCCGATGACGACTCCATCACGAGCTCGGACGACCTCAAGGGCAAGCCGGTCTGCTCGGTCACCGGCTCGACCCCGGCGCAGAAGCTTGCCGAGATCGGCGCCGTTCCGAAGCTCACCGACGAGTACACGAACTGCCTCGAGCCGCTGCGCAGCGGGCAGGTCGTCGCCGTCTCGACCGACAACGTCATCCTCGCGGGCCTCTCGGCGCAGAACGAGGGCGAGTTCAAGATCGTGGGCAAACCGTTCACCCAGGAGCCCTACGGCATCGGCGTGAAGAAGGACGACGCCGACTTCCGCAACTTCATCAACGACGTGCTCGAGGACTCGTACAAGGACGGCAGCTACAAGAAGGCGTGGCAGGACACGGCGGGCAAAGAGCTGCCCTATGTCGACCCGCCCGCGGTCGACCGGTACTAGGGGCTGTCCTGGACGCGGTCTTCGGCAACCTCCCCGGCTACGCGCAGGGCTTCGGTCAGACGCTGCTCCTGTTCGTGGTCTCGGGGGTCGCCGCCCTCATCCTGGGCACGATCATCGCCATGCTGCGGATCAGCCCGGTGGCATCGGCGCGCGGCTTCGCGACGGTCTACACCGAGCTGATCCGCAACGTGCCGCTGCCCCTGGTGTTCGCGTTCTGCGCCTTCGTGCTTCCGTACCTCGGCTCCCGGCTGCCGTACCTCGTCGCGGCGTTCCTTGCCCTCGCCGTGTACACCTCGCCGTTCATCGCCGAGGCGCTGCGCAGCGGGGTGAACGGTGTGCCGGTCGGCCAGGCCGAGGCCGCGCGCAGCCTCGGGCTCGGCTTCGGCCAGACCGTCGGGCTGATCATCCTGCCGCAGGCGTTCCGCACGACGGTGCCGCCGGTGCTCAACGTGCTGATCGCGCTCGTCAAGAACACCTCCGTGGCGAGCGGGTTCTTCGTCGCCGAGCTGCTCACCTTCGGCAAGCAGCTGGCGAACGCCCGCGGCGATGCGGTGATCCCCGTGCTCCTCGGCATCGCCGTCTGCTATCTCGTGATCACCGTGCCGCTCGGCCTCGTCGCCGGGCGGCTTGAGAAGAAATGGGCGATCCGCCGATGACCGACGTGCTCTTCGACGCCCCCGGCCCCAAGGCGCGGGCCCGCTCTCGGACGCTGTCGATCGTGGGCGGCGTGCTGATCGCGGCCGTGCTCGGCTGGGTGATCTACACGCTCGCGCTGCCTCGCGAGTCGAGCGCCGGTGTCTCGCAGCCGGGAATGTTCGACGCGAGCCGCTGGGACATCTTCCGAGATCTGCAGCTCTGGCGCTCGGTGGGGCAGGGCGTCTGGAACACGCTGCGTGCCGCCTTCCTCGCCGCGGCGATCGCCGTCGTACTGGGTATGGCCCTCTCGCTGCTGCGCAGCGCGCGCACCGCATGGGTGCGCGTGCCGACGATCGTCTTCATCGAGTTCTTCCGCGGCATGCCGGTGCTGCTGCTGATGCTGTTCATCCTGCTCGCCGGCAGCACGGGGGAGTACTGGGCGGTGGTCGCCGCGCTTGCGCTCTACAACGGCACCCTCATCGGCGAGATCCTCCGCTCGGGCCTCGCCGCGCTGCCGGCCGGCCAGCGCGAGGCCGGGCTCAGCCTGGGGCTGCCACCGTTGCAGACACGGCTGCTCATCGAGTTCCCGCAGGCGTTCCGGCAGATGCTGCCGGTGATCGTGGCGCAGCTCGTCGTGCTGCTCAAGGACACCTCGCTCGGCTACATCGTCGGCTACCCCGAGCTGCTGCGCGTGATGCTCAACCAGATGAACGCCTACTACGGCAGCCGCTTCCTGTTCCCGCTCTGGCTCGTCACGGTCATCATCTATCTCGTGATGAACCTGAGCCTGTCGTGGCTCGCTCGCCGACTGGGCAGGGGGCCTCGAGCGCGCCGGTAGGCTTGTTACTCGTGTCAGACTCTCCCGAGCTCAACGAAGAGTCCGTCCGCGCCGCCGTCGCCGCCGCCCTGGCGGCCGTTGCCGCAGCCGACGACTCCGCCGCCTTGAAAGACGTGCGCGCGCAGCATCTCGGCGAGCACTCGCCGCTCGCCCGCCTGAACGGCCAGCTGCGCAGTGTGCCGAACGATCAGAAGGCCACGCTCGGCAAGCTGGTCGGCGCAGCCCGCGGTCAGGTGAACCAGGCGTTCGCCGCGAAGGAGGCCGAGATCTCCGCCGCGGAAGAGCGCGCGCAGCTCGCGGCCGAAGCCGTCGACGTGACGGCTGTGGCTGTTCCGGGGCGCGTCGGCGCGCGGCATCCGCTCTCGCTCATCCAAGAGAAGGTGAGCGACATCTTCATCGGCATGGGGTGGGAGATCGCGGAAGGACCAGAGCTCGAGAACGAGTGGTTCAACTTCGACGCGCTCAACTTCGACGAGGATCACCCGGCGCGTGCCATGCAGGACACGTTCTTCGTCGAGCCCGTCGACAGTCACCTCGTGCTGCGCACGCACACGAGCCCCGTCCAGGTGCGCTCGCTGCTCGAGCGCGAGCTGCCGGTCTACATCGTGGCGCCCGGCCGGGTGTTCCGCACCGACGAGATCGACGCGACCCACCTGCCCGTCTTCAGCCAGATCGAGGGCCTCGCCGTCGACAAGGGCCTGACGATGGCGCACCTCAGGGGAACGCTCGAGCACTTCGCGCGCGTGATGTTCGGCGACGAGGCGAAGATCCGCCTGCGCCCCAACTACTTCCCGTTCACCGAGCCCTCCGCCGAGCTCGACGTCTGGCACCCGTCCGCCAAGGGCGGCGCGCGCTGGATCGAGTGGGGCGGCTGCGGCATGATCAACGCCAACGTGCTGCGCGCCGCCGGCGTCGACCCCGAGGTGTACACCGGCTTCGCCTTCGGCATGGGCCTCGAGCGCACGCTGCAGTTCCGCAACGAGCTGAGCGACATGCGCGACTTCCTCGAGGGCGACCTCCGCTTCTCGCACGCTTTCGGAATGGTGGTCTGATGCGCGTCCCACTCAGCTGGCTCGCCGAGTACGTCGATCTGCTTCCCGGCTCTACCCCTGAAGACGTCCATGCGGCGCTCGTCAAGGTCGGCCTTGAGGAAGAGGCGATCCACCGCTTCGAGCTGTCCGGCCCGATCGTGGTCGGCCAGGTGCTCGAGTTCGTCGAAGAGCCGCAGAGCAACGGCAAGACCATCCGCTGGTGCCAGGTCGACGTCGGCGAGGCGAACGGGGGAGTGCGCGGCATCGTCTGCGGCGCCCACAACTTCGCCCCCGGCGACAAGGTCGTCGTGACGCTGCCCGGCGCGGTGCTGCCCGGGCCGTTCCCCATCGCGGCGCGCAAGACCTACGGCCACGTGAGCGACGGCATGATCGCCTCGGGCCGCGAGCTCGGGCTGAACGACGAGCACGCCGGCATCCTGGTGCTGTCGACGCTCGGCCTCGACCCCGAGGTCGGCTCCGACGCGATCACGCTGCTCGGGCTCGACGACGCGGCCGTCGAGGTCAACGTCACGCCCGATCGCGGTTACGCGTTCTCGATTCGGGGCATCGCGCGCGAGTATGCGCATGCGACCGGCGCGGCGTTCCGCGACCCGGTTTCGCAGGTCGACGCGGATGCCCTGGCCGACGGTTTCCCGCTGGTGATCAGCGACGACGCCCCGGTGCGCGGGAACGTCGGCGCCTCCGTGTTCGTGGCGCGTGCCGTCGAGGGCGTCGACGCGACCCGCCCGACGCCGCCGTGGCTGGCGGCGCGGCTGCGGCTCGCCGGCATCCGCTCGCTCTCGCTGCCCGTCGACATCACGAACTACGTGATGCTCGAGTTCGGCCAGCCGATCCACGGCTACGACCTCGACAAGCTGAGCGGCGGCATCACGGTGCGCCGCGCCCAGCCGGGCGAGAAGCTGACGACGCTCGACGGGGTCGAGCGCGAACTGCACCCTGAGGACCTGCTCATCACGGACGACTCGGGTGCCATCGGCCTCGCCGGTGTGATGGGCGGCGCCGAGACCGAGATGTCGGGAACGACGACGCGCGTGCTCGTCGAGGCGGCGAATTTCGACCCCGTGTCGATCGCCCGCACGGCGCGCCGGCACAAGCTGCCGTCGGAGGCGTCGCGGCGCTTCGAGCGCGGCGTCGACCCGGCTGTCGCCGAGGCGGCCGCGGCCCGCGTGGTGCAGCTGCTCGAGCGGCTCGCCGGCGGCCACGCGGTGCCGCTCGGCGCGCGCATCCACAACGAGGTCGCGCCGCAGCCGATCGCGCTCGCCGAGGGCTACGTTGCACGCCTGATCGGCGTCGATTACGGCGAGGCCGAGGTCGAGCGCACGCTGACCGCGATCGGCGCCGATGTGGCGAAGACGGATGCCGGGTTCTCCGTGACTCCGCCGAGCTGGCGCCCCGACCTGATCGACGCGGCGACGCTCGCGGAAGAGGTGGCGCGCGTCGGCGGCTATGACCGCATCCCGAGCGTCATCCCCGTGGCGCCTCCGGGGCGCGGCCTCACGCGCGAGCAGCAGCTGCGCCGCCAGGCGGCGTGGGCACTTGCGGGCAGCGGGCTCACCGAGGTCGTCGCGATGCCCTTCGTCACCGCCGCGCAGAACAACGCATTCGGGTCGCCGACGGGCGAGCCGGTGCCCGCGGTGAAGCTCGCGAATGCGCTCGACGCGCGTGTTCCGTTCCTGCGCACCTCGCTGCTGCCGGGGCTGCTCGATATCGCCCAGCGCAACCTGTCGCGCGGCCTCACCGACCTCGCGATCTACGAGCTCGGCCTCGTGTTCCGGCCGGTGGCGGGCGTGCGCTACGGCGTCGACGGCCTGCCCATCGGCAACGCGCGGCCCGACGAGGCGACCCTCGCGGCGCTGAACGCCAGCATCCCCCCGCAGCCCCGTTACGCCGCCGGCCTGTTCCTCGGCAACGCGTCGCCGAAGCAGCCGGGCCACGCGGCCGTTGCGGCCGGACTGTCCGACGCGCTCGCCGCGGTGCGCACGCTCGGCGCCTCGGTCGGCGTCGAGATCCACGTGCGCCAGGGTGCGCACGCGAGCCTGCACCCGGGCCGCACCGCAGAGCTCTTCGTGCAGACGGCCGGGGGCGAGGAGAACGTCGGCTACGCCGGCGAACTGCTGCCCGCGCTCGCAGCCGAGCTCGACCTGCCGCGCGTGGTCGCGGTCTTCGAGGCCGATCTCGGCAAGCTGATCGCGGCGTCGCCCGAGCAGCTCGAGGTCGCCCCCATCTCGTCGTTCCCGGCGGCGACGCAGGACCTGTCGCTCGTCGTGCCCCGCGATCTGCCCGCGGCCGATGTGCTGCGAGCCGTCGTCGAGGGCGCGGGCGCGCTGCTCGAGCACGCCCAGCTGGTCGACGACTACCGCGGCCAGGGCGTACCGGCCGACGCGAAGAGCCTCACCTTCGCGCTGCGCTTCCGTGCAGCCGACCGCACCCTCACGGCGGCCGAGGCGAGCGAGGCGAAGCTCGACGGCGCGGCCCTCGCGGGGGAGCGCTTCGGGGCGACGGTTCGCGAGTGAGCCCGGGCGCCCGATATGCTGACCGCATGACTTCCGTCCGCCGCACCGCCGTTGCGCCTCAGGGTGCGCGACGCGTGCTGCGTCGACGTCTTCTGGCCGGCCGAATCTCGGCGGCGCTCGCGTAACCGTCACCACTGTCGGTTCCACGCAGGCGTCGCCGTGACAACGATTCCGTCGCCGTCCAGATAGAACAAGGTGGAACCAACCATGACGTACACGGTCGCCGTCGCCGGAGCATCCGGCTACGCCGGCGGGGAGGTCCTGCGGCTGCTCGCGGGTCACCCGGAACTCGAGGTGACGACCGTCACCGCCTCCTCGAACGCGGGAAAGAAGCTCGTCGAGCTGCAGCCGCACCTGCGCTCCTATGCGCACCTCACCCTGCAGGAGACCACGGCCGAGGTCCTCGCGGGCCACGACGTCGTCTTCCTCGCGCTGCCGCACGGGGCATCCGGCGCGATCACGGCGCAACTGCCCGACGACGTCGTCGTCATCGACTGCGGCGCCGACCACCGCCTCACCGACGAGGCGGCGTGGGCGAAGTTCTACGGCGGCGAGTTCAACGAGCCGTGGGCCTACGGCGTTCCCGAGCTCGCGGCGGGTGACGGCAAGCTGCGCGACCGGCTCGTCGGCGCGAAGAAGATCGCGGCCCCCGGCTGCAACGCGAGCGCCGTGTCCCTCGCCATCGCGCCCGGCTTCACGGCCGGCCTCGTCGAAGAGGACGTGGTCGCGGTCCTCGCCGTCGGCCCTTCCGGCGCGGGCAAGAACCTCAAGGTGCCGTACCTCGCGAGCGAGCTGCTCGGCTCGGCGAACCCCTATGGCGTGGGCGGCGGTCACCGGCACATTCCCGAGATCGTGCAGAACCTCAAGCTGGCGGGCGCGACCGAGCCGAGGGTGTCGTTCACCCCCGTGCTCGTGCCGATGGCGCGGGGCATCCTCGCGACCGTGACCGCGCCCCTCAAGCCGGGAGTCACGGCGGCGCAGGTGCGCGAAGCCTGGGAAGCCGCATATGCGGGCGAGGCCTTCGTACAGGTGCTGCCTGAGGGCGTGTGGCCGCGCACCGCCGACGTGCTCGGCGCCAACACGGCCCTCATCGGCGTCACCGTCGACGAGGCGGCGGGCAAGGTCGTCGCGATCATCGCCGTCGACAACCTCGTCAAGGGCACGGCCGGCGCCGCGATCCAATCCGCCAACATCGCGCTCGGCCTGCCGGAGGGCACGGCCCTGACCACGAACGGAGTCGCCCCGTGAGCGTCACAGCCGCCGCAGGATTCCTCGCCGCGGGCGTCCCAGCCGGCCTCAAGTCGACGGGCAAGCCCGACGTCGCGCTCGTGCGCAACCTCGGCCCGCTCCAGAACGCGGCGACCGTGTTCACGAGCAACCGCTGCCTCGCGAACCCCGTGCTGTGGAGCAAAGAGGTGATCAAAGACGGCACGGTGTCGGCGATCGTCCTGAACTCGGGGGGCGCGAACTGCTACACGGGGGCGCAGGGCTTCCAGACCACGCATGCCACGGCCGAACGCGTCGCCGAGCTGCTCGACGTCTCCGCAGGCGACGTGCTCGTGTGCTCGACCGGGCTCATCGGCGAGCAGCTCGACCTCGCGAAGGTGACGTCCGGTGTGACGGATGCCGCGGCTGCGCTTTCCGGCACGGCAGAGGGCGGTCAGGCTGCGGCCGAGGCGATCATGACGACAGACACGGTCGCCAAGCAGGCCGTGCGCACCTCGCCCGCCGGCTGGACGATCGGGGGCATGGCCAAGGGAGCCGGCATGCTCGCTCCCGGCCTCGCGACGATGCTCGTCGTGATCACGACCGACGCAGTGCTCACGAGCGCCCAGCTCGACCGCGCCCTGCGCGCGGCGACCGCCGTGACGTTCGACCGGCTCGACTCCGACGGCGCGATGTCGACCAATGACACGGTCGCCCTGCTCGGCTCGGGCGCGAGTGGCGTCGAGGCCGACGAAGCAGAGTTCGCCGCGGCGCTCACCGAGGTCTGCCAGAGCCTGGCCGAGCAGCTGCAGAGCGATGCCGAGGGGGCATCCCACGACATCGCGATCCGGGTCGAGAACGCGGCCAGCGAGAGCGACGCGGTCCAGGTCGGCCGTGCAGTCGCCCGCAACAACCTCTTCAAGGCGGCCGTCTTCGGCAACGACCCCAATTGGGGCCGCGTCCTCGCGGCCGTCGGCACGACCTCGGCCGAGTTCGACCCCTACGACGTCGACGTCTGGTTCAACGGCATCCGCGTCTGCGCGGCGGGCCAACCAGACCAGCCGCGCGATCTCGTCGATCTGACACCGCGCAAGGTCGACATCCGCATCGACCTCAAGGTCGGCGGTGCCGCCGCGACGATCCTGACCAACGACCTCACGCACGACTATGTGCATGAGAACAGCGCGTATTCGAGCTGAGGCCATGGCAGACGACACCCTCACCACGATCGATCCAGACGACGACGAGATCGTCGCCGCACGCGAGGAAGCGCTCGAGAAGACCGCGATCCTCATCGAGTCCCTTCCCTGGCTCGGCAAGTTCCGCGACAAGATCGTCGTCATCAAGTTCGGCGGCAATGCGATGGTGCGCCCCGAGCTGCAGCGCACTTTCGCGGAAGACCTCGTCTACCTGCGCTACGCGGGCCTGCGCCCGGTCGTCGTGCACGGCGGCGGCCCGCAGATCTCGGCGATGCTCGACAGGCTCGGCATCGAGAGCGAGTTCAAGGGCGGCTACCGGGTGACGACCCCCGAAGCGATGGAAGTCGTGCGCATGGTCCTGACCGGCCACATCAACCGCGGCATCGTGCGCTCGATCAACGACCTCAATCCGACCCTTGCGCTCGGCATGTCCGGCGAGGACGCGGGCCTGTTCACCGGCCGCAAGCGCGGAGCGATCGTCGACGGCGTCGAGGTCGACCTCGGGCTCGTCGGCGATGTGATCGCCGTCGACCCCGAGGCGATCCTGACCCAGCTCGACGCGGGCCGCATTCCGGTCGTGTCATCCGTTGCGCCCGATGTCGACGTGCCTGGCCAGTCGCTGAACGTGAACGCGGATGCCGCAGCCGCGGCCCTGGCCGCGGCCCTCGGCGCCGAGAAGCTGGTCATCCTCACCGATGTCGCGGGCCTCTACCGCGACTGGCCCGATCGGTCATCGATGCTCACGAGCATCCCGGCCGACGAGCTGCGCGAGCTGCTGCCCGGCCTCGAGTCGGGCATGATCCCCAAGATGTCGGCCTGCCTGGACGCGGTCGACGGGGGAGTCCCCAAAGCGGCCATCATCGACGGCCGCATCCCGCACTCGATCCTGCTCGAGATCTTCACGCAGCAGGGGATCGGAACGGAGGTCACCCCGTGAGCGACCAGAACGCGACCACGCCCACCGCCCAGCCCTGGCAGGGCCGCTACGAGCACGACCTCGTTCCCACCTTCTCGACGCCTCCGCTGCTCATTGAGCGCGGCGAGGGCGCCTGGGTGTGGGATGCCGAGGGGGAGAGGTACCTCGACTTCCTCGGCGGTATCGCCGTCAACTCGCTCGGCCACGCGCACCCCGTGCTCATCGAAGCGGTCACCCGCCAGGTGTCGCGGGCCGCGCACATCTCCAACCTGTTCGCCTCCGCGCCCCAGCTCGAGCTCGCCGAACGGCTCAAGCGACTGACGGGCGCAGGCGACGCCGGGCGCGTCTTCTTCGCCAATTCCGGCACCGAGGCGAACGAGGCGGCATTCAAGCTCGCCCGCCTCAACCGCGGCGACGGCTCGAGGTCGCGCATCATCGCGCTGGAGAACGCCTTCCACGGCCGCTCGATGGGCGCGCTCGCGCTGACGGGCAAGGCATACATGCGCGAGCCCTTCCTGCCGATGGTTCCCGGCGTCGAGCACATCCCCGCGACGCTCGAGGCGCTGGAGGCGGCGATCGACGACGCGGTCGCGGCGCTCTTCGTCGAGCCGATCCAGGGCGAGGCCGGCGTGATCGAGCTCCCAGAGGGATTCCTCAGCAGAGCACGCGAGGTGACACAGCGTCACGGCGCACTGCTCATCATCGATGAGGTTCAGACGGGTGCGGGCCGCACGGGTGACTGGTTCGCGTTCCAGCACGAGGGCATCACGCCCGACGCGATCACCCTCGCGAAGGGCATGGCCGGCGGCGTGCCGATCGGCGCACTCGTCACCTTCGGAGCAGCGTCGCAGCTCTTCCACACGGGCCAGCACGGGTCGACATTCGGCGGCAACCCGCTGGCGACCGCGGCAGCCGGTGCGGTGCTCGGCGAGATCGAGAACGCCGATCTCGTCGGCAACGCGCGAGTTCGCGGCGAGCAGCTGAAGCAGCTCATCGCGGGGCTCGACTCGCCGTTGGTCGCAGGCACCAGGGGGCGCGGTCTGCTCGTCGGCATCGCGCTCGCAGAGCCCGTCGCCGAGCAGCTCGTCCGCGCCGCGCGGGAACACGGCCTCCTCATCAATGCGACCCGCCCCGACAGCATCCGGCTTGCCCCTCCGCTCATCGTCGGCGACGCCGAGCTCACTGCATTCCGCGAGCGCTTCGGCGCCGCGCTCGCCGACGTCGCCGCCGCGCCCTCGACCACCGCCCCGACCGAGAAGGTGAACGCATGACCCGCCACTTCCTCCGCGACGATGACCTGTCACCGGCCGAGCAGGCCGAAGTGCTCGACCTCGCCGCGGCGCTCAAGGCCGACCGCTTCAGTCGCAAGCCGCTTGAGGGGCCGCAGACGGTCGCCGTGATCTTCGACAAGACATCGACCCGCACGCGCGTCAGCTTCGCCACCGGCATCGCCGATCTCGGCGGGAATCCGCTCATCATCAATCCCGGCGAGGCGCAGCTCGGCGCGAAGGAGTCGATCGCCGACTCCGCGCGCGTTCTCGAGCGCCAGGTCGCCGCGATCGTCTGGCGCACCTACGCCCAGTCCGGGCTCGAGGAGATGGCGGAGGGCACGCGCGTTCCCGTCATCAACTCGCTCTCAGATGACTTCCACCCCTGCCAGATCCTCGCCGACCTGCAGACGATCCGAGAGCACAAGGGCGCGCTGGCGGGGCTGACCATGAGCTACATCGGCGACGGCGCAAACAACATGGCGCACTCGTACCTGCTCGGCGGTGCGACCGCCGGAATGCACGTGCGCGTGGCGACCCCAGCCGGCTTCCCGCCGCGCGCCGACATCCTCGCGGACGCCGAGCGCATTGCCGCGACGACGGGCGGCTCCGTGGCCGTCACCGACGACCCCGCGGCGGCGGCGGGCGGCGCGGACGTGCTGGTCACCGACACCTGGGTCTCGATGGGGCAGGAGGACGAGAAGGCAGCACGCGTCGAGGCGTTCTCCGGTTTCACGATCGACGCGGCGCTGATGGCCACGGCCAAGCCTGACGCGATCTTCCTGCACTGCCTGCCGGCCTACCGCGGCTACGAGGTCACCGCCGACGTCATCGACGGTCCGCAATCCGTCATCTGGGACGAGGCGGAGAACCGCCTTCACGCGCAGAAGGCGCTGCTCGCCTGGCTGCTTGCACAGAACGAGAAGGAGCGAGCGGATGTCTGACGACGTCAACCGCGCGGGGGAGGCCGGCGCGCTCTGGGGCGGCCGATTCGCGGGCGGTCCTTCGCCTGAGCTCGCGCGGCTGAGCAGGTCGACGCACTTCGACTGGCAGCTCGCGGGCTACGACCTGGCCGGCTCCCGGGCGCACGCACGTGCCCTGCATCGGGCCGGGTACCTCGACGACGGCGAGCTCGACGGCATGATCGCCGCCATCGACGAGCTGCAGCGCCGCGTCGATGCGGGCGAGTTCCTGCCGGCGGCATCCGACGAAGACGTGCATTCGGCGCTCGAGCGCGGCCTGATCGAGATCGCGGGCTCCGAGCTCGGCGGCAAGCTGCGAGCGGGCCGCAGCCGCAACGACCAGATCGCGACGCTGATCAGGATGCTGCTGCGCGACCACTCGGCCGAGCTCGCGCGCCTGCTCGTCGACCTCATCGACGCACTCGCCGCGCAGGCCGAGGCGAACTCGACGGCGATCATGCCGGGGCGCACGCACCTGCAGCATGCGCAGCCCGTTCTGCTGGCGCACCACCTGCTGGCCCACTGCTGGCCGCTGGTGCGCGACCTCGAGCGTCTCGACGATTGGCGCAGGCGTGCGGACGCCTCGCCCTACGGCTCCGGCGCCCTCGCGGGCAACACCCTGGGGCTCGACGCGAAGCTCATCGCCGACGAGCTGGGCTTCGCGGCCGTCGCGCCGAACTCCATCGATGCGACGGCAGCACGCGACATCGTGGCCGAGTTCGCCTTCGTCACGGCGCAGGTCGGCATCGACCTCTCCCGCATTGCCGAGGAGATCATCCTCTGGAACACGCGCGAGTTCGGTTTCGTCACGCTCGACGACGGCTATTCGACCGGCTCGTCGATCATGCCGCAGAAGAAGAACCCCGACATCGCCGAGCTCGCGCGCGGCAAGGCGGGGCGGCTCATCGGCAACCTGGCGGGGCTGCTCACGACGCTGAAGGGCCTGCCGCTCGCCTACAACCGCGACCTGCAGGAGGACAAGGAGCCCGTCTTCGACTCGATCGAGACCCTCGAGATCCTTCTGCCCGCGTTCACCGGCATGGTGGCGACGCTGCACTTCCACACCGACCGCATGCGCGAGCTCGCCCCCGAGGGGTACTCGCTCGCGACCGATGTCGCCGAATGGCTCGTGAAGCAGCACGTGCCGTTCCGTGACGCCCACGAGATCACGGGGCTGCTGGTCTCCTTCGCGGAGTCGCGCGGCATCGGCCTGGAAGAGGTCGACGACGACGCGCTCGCCCGCATCTCGCCGCACCTCACCCCCGCGGTGCGCGAGGTGCTGACGGTCGAGGGCTCGGTCGCGAGCCGTGACGGCATCGCCGGCACGGCGCCGGCGCGCGTCGCCGAGCAGCGCGCGCTGCTCGCCGACCGGGTGCGTCAGGTCACCGCGCGCATCGGGGCGACGCAGGAGGCGCTGTGATGGCCCGCTTCACGCTCGACAACACCCCGCGCCCCAAGAAGGCCATGCGGCCGTGGCTCTGGTACACGATCCTCAGCGTCGCCGTCGCGATCATCGTCGCGGGGGTCATCGTGACCTATGCCGTCGGCGGCAGCGTCTTCTGACGTGGTGGACGCAGGCCGATTCGCGCCCGACCGCGACTTCTTCGCGCGCCCCGCGACCGAGATCGCGCCCCTGCTGCTGGGTGCACGGCTGACACACGAATCGGATGCCGGGAAGGTGGTGCTTCGCCTCACCGAGGTCGAGGCGTACCTCGGCGACGAGGCCGACCCCGGCTCGCACGCTTTCCGCGGCCGCACCCGCCGCAACGGCGTCATGTACGGGCCTCCCGGCTTCGTGTACGTGTACTTCACCTACGGCATGCACGTGTGCGCGAACATCGTGTGCTCGCCGGAAGGCTCCGCGTCAGCGGTCCTCCTGCGCGCGGCCGAGGTCGTCGAAGGCGAGCCCCTGGCGCAGGCGAGACGTGGCACGGTCCCTCCGCGGGATCTCGCCCGCGGGCCGGCCCGGCTCACCGTCGCGGCAGGCATCCGGCTCGACGAGAACGGCTCGGACGCTCTGGCACCGCCCTTCGGCCTCGAGCTCGAGCCGCATCCGCCGGCCTCTCTCGCCGGGCCGCGCGTCGGTGTCTCCGGCGATGGCGGCGGAGAGGCGTACCCGTGGCGCTTCTGGGTGGCCGGCGATCCGAGCGTCTCGGTCTACCGAGCCGCGCAGCGACGTCCGGTTACCAGACGAGATGGGCGAGCGCCCCGCACACCGCCGCCCAGCCGAGGCTGACGAACGTTCCGATGATGAAGCGCTCCTGCGCCTCCGAGGCGCCGAGCTCGCTGAATCGGCCGACGCCCTTGATCGCGATCACGACGGCGATCGCCTCTGGCACCCCGGCGAGCAGCGCGGCCGTCGTGGCGACCCTTTCGAGGATGCCGATGGTGAGGCCGCCGCGCAGGACCTCGCGCTTCCCCTCGCCGGCCGCCGCGTCGCGCGGAGAGATCAGGATGCCGCCGGCCTCGCCCTCGACCTGACGGGTCGCGAGCGCCAGCACGGTCTTGACCGCGGGCGACCCGCCGAATGCCGAGATGGCCACGGCGCCGAGCGCGATCACGGCGCCGAGCAGCGACGGCCCGTGCGGGTGCGGCAGTCCGACCATCACGACCGCCACCAGGAGGAACGCGGCCGCGGCGATCACGGCCCAACGGCTGCCCTTGACGGCGAGCGCCGAGAAGACGACGCCGCCGGCGACGACGAGGGTGAGAACCGCCCAGAACAGCACGGTCAGAATGAGTCCCGGTCCGGCGTAGCTCACTGCTCACGGCTCCTGTCTCGTCATGAGGTCGGTCTGCTCCAAGAGCCTAGTGAGCGCAGGAATCGCCGCCAGCTCGGCCTTGATGTTGGCCGCTTTGGCTCGCGCGCTCGCCGCGGGCGCCGAGATCCCGAGCTTCGCCGCGGCCTCCGCTTGGTTCAGTCCGGCCGCGAGAAGGTCGAAGAGCTCCCACCCGGCCTCCGAGCGACGCTCGCGAACGATGAGCAGCAGGCCGAGCAGCGCCTCGGCGTCGTCGGCCCGCTCGCTGTCGCCGCTCGGCTCGCGCTGCGATTGGACGGCGAGCCGGATGCCTGCCCGCTTCGCCCTCGTCGCGGCATCCCGCGCCGCGAAGAACGCCGGCCCGCTCGCCTCACGAGTGGCCTCGGGCAGGGGCGTGCGCACCGGCCCGATCCCGATCCCGACGTGGAACTCGCGCGACCGCGTGAGGTCGAGGGTGATCGCGAGCGCCGCATCCGCGTCCGCCGTCAGCACCTGCAGCTCGTCCCCGGCGGTCCGATCGGCCGGCAGCGCAAGGCGCTCGCCGTAGACGGCGTCGATGCGCTCACGCGCGGCGCGTACGAGGTCGTCACTGGTGCGGGAATCCACTTGATCCGCGGTGATCACGAACATCGCACCCCTTAAGGCCACAGGCCTAATCGATATTGCATAAAGCCTATATCCTTAACCAAGTGCGAATCTAGGCTCAGGCCGGAATTCCTCCGGCATGCCGCTGGTACCGTTGACCGCGTGTCAACGCCTGAGATCCTGGCCGCGCAGCACAACGATCCGTCGTTCGAAACCATTTGGGACGAGATCGTCTGGCGCGGGCTCATTCATGTCTCCACCGACCAGAGCGAGCTGAAGCAGCTGCTGTCAGGCGAACCGATCACGTATTACTGCGGCTTCGATCCCACGGCGCCGAGCCTACATCTCGGGAACCTGGTTCAGCTCCTGCTGCTGCGCCGCCTGCAGCTCGCAGGCCACAGGCCACTCGGCCTCGTCGGCGGATCAACGGGGCTGATCGGCGACCCGCGCCCGACGGCCGAGCGCACGCTGAACACCAAAGAGACCGTGGCCGAATGGGTCGGCTACCTCCAGGCGCAGGTCTCCAAATTCCTGAGCTTCGAGGGCGACAACGCCGCGAGCCTGGTGAACAACCTCGACTGGTTCGGGCAGCTGAGCGCCATCGACTTCCTGCGCGACATCGGAAAGCACTACCGCGTCGGCGCGATGCTCAAGAAGGACGCCGTGGCGGCTCGGCTCAATTCGGACGCCGGCATCTCGTACACCGAGTTCAGCTACCAGATCCTCCAGGGGCTGGACTTCCTCGAGCTCTACCGGCAGTACGGGTGCGTCCTGCAGACCGGGGGCAGCGACCAGTGGGGCAACCTCACGAGCGGCACCGATTTGATCCGCCGTGTCGAGGGAGTGGCCGCGCATGCCATCGGCACGCCCCTGATCACCAACAGCGACGGCACCAAGTTCGGCAAGAGCGAGGGCAACGCGATCTGGCTCGACGAGAATCTCACGAGCCCTTACGCGTTCTACCAGTTCTGGCTCAACACCGAGGATGCCGACGTGATCGAGCGGCTGAAGATCTTCACGTTCCTGTCGCGCGCCGAGATCGAGCGGCTGGAGCAGGCGGTCGCCGATGCGCCGTTCCGCCGCGAAGCCCAGCGAGCGCTCGCCCTCGAGGTGACGACGCTGGTGCACGGTCCGGATGCCGCGAACGCCGCGATCCTCGCCTCCCAGGCTCTCTTCGGCAACGGCGATCTCGGCGCTCTCGACCTCGCCACGCTCGAAGCGGCGCTCCGCGAGCTGCCGACCGCTGCCGCCCAGCCGTCCTCCCTCGTCGCGCAGCTGCTCGTCGACACGGGGCTCACCACGAGTCTGTCCGAGTCGCGACGTGCCATCGCGCAGGGCGGCGTCTACGTGAACAACGTGAAGATCGATGACGACCAGGCGACGATCGGCGCCCGGCTGATCGCCGGTCGTCTGGCTGTTCTTCGGCGTGGAAAGAAGACCCTCGCGGGCGTGGTCGTCCCCGGGTAGCGGACGACACGCCCGGGATGCGGGCCTGATTTGAGCAGTCGCCCGCATCCACGTAAATTACTTACTTGTCACCCCAAAGGTGCGGCTGAGCTGCTCAGCTCGCCGGCCTCAAGCGGGACCTCATCACAGCACTTCGAAGGTCACTTGTCTGACCTGAGTTGAGTGCCTAAGATGGGAAGCCCACACCGGCTCCCGACCGCGTCACGCGGCCAGCGAAGAGCATCGAGTGTGGTAGCTTTGGAAAGTTGCCCCGGTGCGACGGCCGCAAGGTCTAGGCCGGGTGCGTACGGTCCTTGAGAACTCAACAGCGTGCACATTGTCAATGCCAATTTCCCTGGCAC